>JBMOHS010000057.1:0-21193 GCA_049317725.1 Blastocatellia bacterium | reverse complement strand
GGCGACCCAGACGGGGCGTGGTGATGATCCCTTCGGCTTCGAGGAGCCGGTGGAGTGCCTCTGCCGAGTGGCGGGGATGTTGACAGCAGACAAATGAGGATCGCTCTCCCGGTTGAGAGGAGCTGACGACTTGATACCCGCGATCTTCGAGCCCTTGGCGGAGATACCCAGCCAGGTCGAGCAGGTACTGCTCGATCCGTTCTGCTCCAACCTCGAGGAAGAGATCGATCGCCGCACCGAGGCCGACGACGCCCGCCGTGTTGAGCGCCCCGGGCTCGAAGCGGCGTGCGCCCGCGGCAAGTGGTTGTTCGGCACGTTGGAAGGAGAAGGGACTCTCGACCGACATCCAACCGAGGACGGTTGGAGCGATGCGGTCGAGCACGCCTCGACGAATGTAGAGCAGCGCGACGCCATCCGGGCCCAACAGAAACTTGTGGGCATCGGCCGCCAAGGCATCGATCCGACACTCCTCGACGTCGAGCTGCAGTGCGCCGAGCCCCTGGATGGCGTCGACGACAAAGAGGACTCCCCGTTCGCGACAATACCGGCCAATCGTCGCCAAGTCGTTGCGGAAGCCGCTGGCGAATTCGACGAAGCTGAGCGTGACGACACGGGTCCGGTCATCGATCGCCGCCAGAATCTCTTCCGTTTCGAGGCGCGCTTGGCGTTCCGGGATGAGGCGCAGATCGACCCCGTAAGCGGGTCCGAGGCGCTGCCAGGGGAGCAGGTTCGATGGAAATTCACAATCGGCCGAGACGACATTGTCGCCCTGTTCCCAAGCAATGCCATTGGCGATGAGGGCCAGTCCGGTCGAGGTATTCGGCGCGAAGGCGATCTCGTCGGGGGCCGCGTGGACCAAGTGCGCTGCGGAACGGCGCACGGCTTCGACCGCCTCCCCCCACTCCCGATAGCGCACCAAGCCCCGCTCCAGCAGGTCCCTGGTGTAGCCATTCATCCGCTCATAGACAGGAAGGGAGATTGGACTGACCGCTGCGTGGTTGAGGTAGACGTAGTGCTTGGTGACAGGGAAGAGCTGCCGGATTGCCTCGTTCACGCTCCCTCCCGCGAAGAGATCCGTCCATGAAAGCTGAGGGGGAAGCTGAGGGCGAAGGCCGGTCGGACCTCGCCGACCGGCAGGCGCCGGTGGTTGGTAACCTGGGAACGCGCATAGCCGGTAAGGGAATCGGGAAGCCCGGAGTCGAAGAGGCCGAGTTGGCGCAGGGTCTCCAGAACCACCGGGTCACGGGCGCGTCGGGTGTCGCCGTCTTCGATCTTGATGGCAATGCCCAGCCCGCGCGGGTATCGCGGGCACGGCAGAAGACCGAGGAGTTGCACGCCCTCAGCTCCGACCTTCGAGACGATCTGGCCGGGAAGGGCCCGCATGAGGTCCGTATCGAGCCGCTGTCGCGTGCCGCCGACCATCTCTGGGGCTTCGACCATGGCCGCGACGACCCGTCGGGCGGCCTCTTGCGACCTCTCCGGGAGATCATCCGGTGGGGCAACCAAGCGGGCATAGCTCCGCGCCATTGCTTCCAGCGGAACGGCAAAGACAGGGGCACTGCAACCATCGACAGCGATTCCGACCTCCTCTTCCCGAACTCCTGCAAATTGGGCAACGTAGGTGAGAATCATCCGTTGAACAGGATGGGTCGGATCGAGATAGGTCTCCGTCGGTGCGCCCATCTGGCAGGCCAAGGCGAGCATGCCGGCGTGCTTGCCAGAGCAGTTGTTGTGAAGAAGATCGGGGCGCTCCCCTGCGGCACGGAGCGCTTTCGTCGTCCCCTCGTCGAACGGCATGTGGAGGCCACACTGCAGAGCATCCACCGGGAGCTCGGCCTTGGCCAGGATCGAGCGGACGACCTCGCGGTGGATTGCCTCTCCACTGTGCGAACCGATGATCACCGCCAGCTCGACGGGAGTCAGGCGATAACGATCTGCTGCTCCCGATTCGATCAGGGGAATGGCTTGGAACGGTTTGGCGGCGGAACGGTAGAAGATGCGGGTCGTGACCTTCCCGAGGGACGCCACTGGGATCCCGTCTCCCGTGACCACCGCGATCGACCCACGGTGGACCGACTCGACCTCTGTCCCCCTCGTCACCTCGATCACTACTGGTGCGTCCGACGGACCCAAACCGGAAGCGTGCAGCTCAGAATGGAAGCGGATCTGCGTCATTTTCGCATCATACCTGAATCTCCCGGCTCAAAACCAGCCGCGGCCTTGCCATCAGACCGCTTGCCCCCTCTACTTGGGTGAGGGCGAGGCAGGCACAGGCTGCCGAATGGTCAGTTGCCGATCGACGAGCGGACTCAGGACAGACTGGACGAAGCCGTTGGGCCACTCGATGACCAGTCGATCGACCCGCGTCGACCTCCCCAGTCCAAAAGTGGCCCGTGGATCGCTCGCACTGAGATAGCTTCCGTCGCTCTGGACGTGTCGCCAGAGCGTCGGCTGCCCTTTCCGCTCGAGGCCAACCCGGGCCCCCAGCCCCCACCGGTTGGTCCGTTGTTTGGGGTCCCCCACCAACCGAACCGTCAGCCAGTGGGGATCTCCCCCAGCAGATCTTCGGGCTTGGTTGAAGAGAACCCTCGCCGGTCCCCGGTTGTTGGTCATCAGGATGTCGGGATCCCCATCGTTGTCGAGGTCTCCAAAGGCGAGCCCCCGACCGATCTCTTGCCGCGCCAAGGCAGGTTCCTCCGCGGGCAACACCTCGCGGAAACCCGTGCTCCCCGCTTGGTTTCGAAAGAGCTGATTGCGCTGCCGGAAAGGGTCCATCTCCCCTTGGCGAGCCACCAGCCGGGTCACCGCCCCATTCGCGGCGAAGAGATCAAGCCAGCCATCGAGGTCGAAGTCAAACCACCCCACCCCAAACCCTGTCGACAAAAAACTGTCCCGCCCAATCCGCGATCCGTCCGAGTCGTCGTCAAAGAAGCCTGTCCCGTCATTACAAAAGAGGGTGAATCCCTCTCTCGTCAGGTTGGTGACCAGCAGATCGAGGTCCCCATCATTGTCATAGTCACCCGCCGTCACCCCCATGCCCGCTCGGGGAACACCGGTCATGGCATAGGCGACTCCGGCGAGCAGCCCCTGTTCCAGAAAGGTCCCATCCTTCTGGTTGATCCAGAGGAGGTTGGCCGCACCATCATTGGCGACATAGAGATCTGGCCAGCCATCTCCGTTGAAATCGCCGCTGGCGACGCCCAGCCCTGGGCCGATCACTTGGGCGATCCCGGCCGCGCGGGTGACGTCTTCAAAGGTTCCATCGCCTCGATTCCGATAGAGCCGATCTCCGATGGGACGGTGGGCGGCCGGCGTGCAATAGTCCGGCTCACCGGTTGGGGCAAAACACCGTTTATGGGTGCGCACGGTGAAATCGACATAGGCGGCGACGTAGAGATCAAGGTCGCCATCCCGGTCATAGTCGACGAAGGAGGCGCTCGTCGTCCAACGGGAGTCGCGGATCCCCGCGGCCTGCCCGACTTCGGAGAACGTGCCATCGCCGTTGTTCCGGAAGAGCAGATCGGGGCCGACAGCGGTGACCAAGAGATCGAGGTCGCCATCGTTGTCGATGTCACCAACGGCCGCCCCCATCCCATACCCTCCCCCGACCAAGCCGGCCTTCTGGCTGACATCGGTCAGTCGTACCATGCCCCCCTGGACCGAATCATTGCGCAGGAGTCGATGCTTTGGCCCTCCACCGACCGGCGGATCCTCATCGCCGAGCGTGCCGCCATCGACCAGAAAAAGGTCGAGATCGCCATCCCCATCAAAGTCGAAGAGCGCCCCTCCCGCCCCCATGATCTCGGGCAGGTAGAGCGCTGGCGTCTCCCCAGCCCGGTGGACAAAGCGCAACCCGATCTCATCCGTGCCGTCCCGAAGAAGCGACGGCGGGATCTGCGGCACCGGCGATGAGAGGCCAGGCAGCAACGTGAGGATCAGCACCACGAACAGGGAAAGACCTCGTGAGCGGCTCTTTCCAGGGCCCATCTGCCTCCTCTGCTTCAAATCTGGTCGATCCATCGACAAGGTCCCTTCCTTCCTTCACTACCTCATCAAAATTTGGAGATCGCGTTCAATGCGGGTCGCCAGCGGCGTCAATCGATGGAGCTTGGCGAGGCGGCGCGCGCGCTGGAGAGAGTCAATGGCGCGGCCCCGCTCCCCTAATCGCGCGTAGGTCGCGCCCAGCGCGTAGGCATAGGTCGCCGTCTCCACATCCTCCGGTTCGAGCGAACGCTCAAACTCCGGGATCGCCTCGCGGGGACGATCGAGATTGACCAGGATCCGGCCAAGCAGAAAATGGGCGGAGCGGTAGCCCGGCTTGCTCTCGATCGCGCGACGGTAATGGGCTGCTGCCTCCTCCAATCGCCCCTCCCGCTCGATCAGGACCGCGTAGTTGTGATGGGCTTCCGCATAGGTCGGCTCGATCTCGAGAGAGCGTTGAAAGGCACCTTTTGCCTCCTCAATCCGGTTGAGGGAGACCAGCAGAACCCCGTAGTTGTAGTGCAGCTCGGGAAGGTTCGGCTGCTGGGCAAGGGCAGCCCGGTAGTGGGTCTCGGCCTTCCCTGGCTCTCCAGTGCGGCCGTAGATCGAGATGAGGTTGAGGTGGGCTTGGACCAGACCCGGGTTGAGCGCCAGGGCCCGCTCGTGCTCGGTGATCGAGTCGTCGAGCCGACCAGCGGCCTCGTGGGTGATCCCCCGACGCAGATGCTGTTGCGCCCCCAGGTTGAGCTCCGCCACCTCACGCAGCACCGGGTCGTCGAGAGGGGGCTGGCTGCGCTGGAGTGGCTGGGCACGCAGCAGTAATTCCTTGGCCTCTTCGCGCTGGCCGAGCTGCCGTTTGACTACCCCGAGCGCGTAGAGCGCCGCACCATAGCCGGGAAAGAGATCGATCGCCCGCTGATAGTGGGTCGCTGCCACCGCCAGATCCCGACGGGTTGTTGCCACCCGTCCCAGCCCATAATGTGCCTGCGGCAAGGGAGGATTCCGCTGGATCAGTTGCTGATAGTGCACGGCGCTCTCGTCCCACTGCCCAGCCGCGAAGAGGCTATCGGCAAGGCGCAACTGCGCGGCCAGACTGGTCCCGTCAAGTGCCAGTGCCTCTCGCAACGTAATCGCCGCGCCCTGCTCTTCTCCCAGCTCCGCCCGCACCATCCCCAGCAGATAGGCCCAGCGAAACTCCTTCGGTGCCAAGTGGTGGGCCCGCTCGTAGCACGGCCGGGCGAGATCGTACTGTTCGTAGGCCTGCAACACCATTCCCAGCCGCCCGTTGACTGCGGGATCCAGCGGCGATTGTCTCACCGCCCGCTCGGCCGCCTCCACCTGCGTGCGCACCTCCGGCTCAAAGCGCTCGCCGTCGATCGCGGGCAAGGCAGGGAGCGTCTGGGCCACCGCCTCTCCCGCCCAAAGCCCACAGATCACCAACATCCACAAGAGAATCGCAGTGCCGACCCGGCCGCTCCGATCTTTCCCGTTGGTCCGACCTGACCGCCACCATTGGGTCTTCTTCGATCTTTTGACCATCTTGTCTCTCCGCAATCTGCTTCTCGGGCTAACGTTTCTTGCGTGGGAGGGCAAAGGCCACATACTTCCCTCCGGAAGGGGCCCCGCGCTTCCCTCCCCCCGCCGCAATGACAACAAACTGCCGCCCCTCCGCAAGGTAGGTCGCCGGGGTCGCGTTGCCCGCCGCCGGCAGCGGTGCCTGCCAGAGCAACTGGCCATTCCTTGGATCAAAGGCCCGGAACTTGCGGTCATAGTTGGTCGCCCCAATGAAGAGGACCCCTCCAGCGGTCACAATCGGACCTCCATAGTTCCAACTGCCTGTCCCCTCGATCCCTTGAGCGACCAACTCTGGATGCTCTCCCAACGGAATCTGCCAAGCGATCGTCCCCCGGTTCAAATCGATGGCGCTGAGCGTTCCCCACGGCGGGGTGATCGCCGGATACCCTTCTGGATCGAGAAAGCGGGGGTACCCGTTGGTCACATATCGCATCTCGTGAGGGTTGGGTTTCGTCTCGACTATCGAAGAACTCTCTCCCTCTGCTCCCGTCAAGAGGTAGCGGCCAATCGCTTGCAGCGCCGCCGCCCCCAACGAAGCAAACCCGGGCATGCGCCCCACCCCTTGGCGAAGCAAAGCCCGCAGATCCTCCTCGTCATACTTGCGGCTCAAGGCGGTGACTGCAGGGAATTCCGGGGGCGAGCCCTGCAGGTCCTGCCCGTGGCAGCTCGCGCAATGGCGCTGGTAGAGATCCTTGCCACCCAGCCGCCCACTCGCCCGTGGCCGCTCCACCAGTTGCAAGATACAGGGGACCTCGCTCGAATTGACGAAGAGATGGCCGCTCGATGGGTCATAGGCCGCTCCTCCCCATCCGGGCCCCCCATCGAAACCGGGCAGCACAAGGCTCCCCTCCAATCCGGGTGGATCGAACTGCCCCACGCTCCGCAAGGTCCGAAAGACCGCGAGCGCCTCCGCATGCGCGGCCGGAGTTCGCCGCGTGACCATCTCCTCCGTCATCCGCTGACGCGCAATCGGTGGCGGCAGGACCGGCAAGGGCTGCGTCGCCGCTGGCTGTTCGCCTTCCACGCCGCGCGTCGAGACCTTCTGGTATTCAATTGGAAAGACCGCCCTGCCTGTCTCCCGCTCGAAGACAAAGACGTGTCCACTCTTGGTGATCTGGGCGACTGCCGCAATCTGACGCCCTCCACGACGCACCGTCACCAAAGTAGGTGCCGCCGGCAGGTCCCGATCCCACAGATCGTGACGGACCACCTGGAAATGCCACCGCCGCTCCCCCGTCGCCGCATCGAGACAGAGCAACGTGTTGGCGTAGAGATTATCCCCATGGCGGTTGGCGCCGTAGAAATCATAGGTCGCCGATCCCGTCGGCACAAAGACGAGCCCCCGCTCCTCATCGAGCGTCATCCCACTCCAGTTGTTCGCCCCGCCACTGTAGGTCCAGGCCTCGGGTGGCCACGTCTCGTATCCCTTCTCACCGGGATGCGGAATCGTATGGAAGATCCACCGCTGCTTCCCTGTCCGCAGATCGTAGGCGCGAAGATGGCCCGGCGCGGCGGGTAATGACTCACTCACCAGACTTCCGACGATCAATAGATCGCGATAGATCACCCCCGGCGTCGAGAGCCCAACCGAGAGGTCACGTGCCTCGCGCCCTAAGCCCTCGCGCAGGTCGATCCGGCCCTTCTCCCCAAAGGTCTCGACCGGTCGTCCCGTCCGCGCGTCGAGCGAGTAGAGCCAATTCCGGTGAGCCACATAGAGCCGCGCCTCCCCCTTCTCCCCTGCCCAGTAGTTGAGCCCCCGATTGCGAGGACGTCCGAGCACCCGCCCTTCCTCGTTCGGATCGAAGACCCAGCGCTCCTTCCCCGTCGCTGCGTCGAGCGCGAAGACCCGCATCCGCGGCGTCGTCCCGTAGAGTGTTCCGTCGATCACCAAGGGATTGCACTGCATCTCGGACCCTTCGAAGACATCCCCCGTGTCATAGGTCCAGGCCTCTGCCAACTCCCCCACATTGCGGCGATCGATCTGCCGCAAGGGAGAGAAATGCGTATTGTCGGTGCCTCCCCCATACGCGGACCAGTCGGCTCCGTTCCCTGCCCGATCCCCCACCCACCGCGCCCCCAGCAGGAAGAGCGCGACACAACCCAGAATGGCCCCTCCCCACCAGATCCGCTGCCCCTCTCGCCATGGTCTACCTGCTCGCCCCATGCCCAACTCCACTCCCTCGGATCCACCACCCAAAATGAAAGGAGAGGGGATCCCGCACTGGCAATCCCCTCCCATTCTCCTGGCACCACCTCGCGGCGGGCCATCCTGACACGAGAGAAGGGCTTATGGCCCCTCTCCCGTTCTCACACGATGACATTAGAAGCTCAGGCGCAGCCCAAACCGCACCACCCGCTCGTCGATGCCCTCGCGTCCAAACGAGCGAACCCCGGTGATCTCCATGAACCCGTTGGTCCGCAGTTGTCCCGTCACCGGATCGGTCAGAATCTTCCCGAAGTTTGGACTCGAGCGATTGGTCTCCCGCGCTGGCGCCGAGGCATTGTTGCCCGGGTTGGCAAAGTGCGGCGTGTTGGTCGCGTTGAATGCCTCCACCCGGAACTGCAACTTGATGGTCTCGCGAATCTGGAACTCCCGGAAGAGACCCAGATCAAGGTTGACCGTTCCCGGTCCCCGCAACGTGTTGAAGCCCAGTGTCCCAAAGCGGACCGTATTGGCCGGGTTGGGATCGAAATCGACCGGAAGGAAGACGTTCGGATCGTAGTAATGCTCGTTACGCCCCTTCTTGTTGAGCTTGACGACCTGCCCGACCTGGTCCGGTCGCTGCGAAATCCCCGGCGCATTGATCGACGTCCCACTCGCCGAGAGCGAGAAGGGTGTCCCCATGAAGGCACCAAAGACCCAGTTCATCTGCCACCCTCCGGCCAACGCCGAAGCGGCCTTGTTGTTCGCCAACCACTTTCTTCCCCGTCCAAACGGCAACTCATAGGCTCCCGTGAACTGGAAGTTGTGGGGAATGTCGAAGTTGAGCAGCGACCGGTTGAGGGCATAGTACTCTGGTCGGGGCAGGTTGACCGAATTTTCGCTCTGTCCTCCAACTCCCACCAGCCCCATCGCCTTTGACCACGTGTAGTTGCCCTGCAATTGCAGACCATTGGCAAAGCGACGCTTGACGTTGACCTGCAACGAATCGTACATCGAATTCCCGACTGGCCCGTAAGTGGTCGTCCCTGCCTGCCGGCCAAACCGCTGGTTGAGCGGCTGACTCGCCGGACCTCCGCCAATCAATCCCGCGTTGACATTGCGATAGGCCGATTGACGGATCGTCCGTGTCGCCACATACCCAGCCGAGGCCACCAACCCATTCCAGAGGCTCTTCTCCAACACCACATTCCACGATTGAATGTAGGGACGATCGAAGCGATCCTCGAGGGTCGTCAAGCTGACATCTCCCGGAGGAGTCGCTCGTCCGCTGGTGAAATTGGGCACTGGCACCTGTGGAATTCCCTCGCGGAGGGTCCCGGAGGGCTGCGCAGAGTTTGGCACCGGAACGTTCAGCGCAATCAACATTGGGAAGTTGGTCCGGAAGATCCGCGCCAAACTGGTCGGATCCCAGGTGATCCCATACCCTGTCCGAAGCACGAAGCTGTTGCTGATTCGCCAAGCGATCCCGACCCGCGGCGAGAAGAGCCGATTGCTCTGCTTGACTCCGCAATCATTCGGGACGTTCCCCACTCCGCAAACAATCATCTGGTTGGTGTTGAAATCGTAGCGCTCAATGCCACGATCCTCACGAACCGGCATCGGATAGTACTCCCATCGTGTCCCCGCCGTGACCGTCAACTTCGAGTTGACCTGCCACTGGTCACGCACATAGAAGCTGTAGGCCTGTGCTTTGAAGATGATTTGATCATCGATCAGCAGCGTACGACCATGCCCCGTCGTGTACCCCAAGAGAAAGGTTCCGAAGGCGTTGTAGAGATTGCTCGGCGTAAACCGGGAACAGGCCGTTCCCGCCGCGTTGCCCGCTTCACAGAGCTGGGTTGGTCCGCTGTTAAAATTGAAACCACCCGAGGCTGGCTGGGCGGTTCCCCCGATGAACTCGACCTGCTGGTGATTAAGGATCTGCCGTGCAAAATCGAAACCGAACCGAACGTTGTGGCTCCCCTTTGTCCAGTTGAAGTTGGTCACGTACTGCCACTGCGGATCGTTGCGGTAGTACGGCATGAAGCTGTCCTGCACGCCGAGGTTGGCAAAGCCCGAGATCGCGAACCGTGGCCACCCATTCTCAAACGCGCGTGGGCCATTGGTCCCGGGAATTCCCAGGACATCGAGCCCGATCTTCTGATCCAGGAAGCCTTGCTCCGAGTTCGTTCCTTGCCGCGTGTACCCAATGTTAGCGTCGACGATGAAGTTGGGGCTGAAGGTGTAGACCCCCGCCACCGTCACCCCATAGGTCTCGCCAGAGCCAACCCCCGTATTCCCTCCCTGCGGTGCTGTCCCTATCCCATCCAGCTTACCGAGTGCTCCCGGATTGAGCTGCTTGTAGCTGAGCACGCTGAACCGCCCGTAGGACGTCAACTTGTCGGTGATGTTCCAGTTGACCTTGGTATCAAATGTCTTCCGGTCGAACGAATAGGGAGCCGTCGCGTACTAGTTGTTGGCGATGTTGGTCCCAGTCCTCCCGGCAATATTCGGAAGGGGAAGATCCTGCAGGATCTTCCGCGCGGTCGGATCGATGCGTGACGCCGGAATAACCCCACCAACAAACTCTGTACGATTGCGCCCAATCAAATCCCCTGTCGCCGGATCGAAGACCCGCACCGCGCCCCCGGAGAGGATTCCATTGCGCATCTCCGCGGTCGGAAGGGTCAGAAACCGCGTTCCAAGCTGCCGATCAGAGGTTGCTTCATAACTGCCAAAGAAGAAGAGCTTGTTCTTGATGATCGGACCACCCAAGGTTCCGCCGTATTGGTTGTAGACCCGCTTCGGCTTGTCCTCCGTCGGCGGCAGAATCCAGGGCTTGGCTTTGGTATGGTTGTTATCGTGGTATTCAAAGGCAGATCCACGAAACTGATTGGTCCCACTCTTGATCTGGACGTTGACCGCCGCACCGCCTGCGAGGCCCTGCTCGGCGTCGAAGTTGTTGGTCACGACGTTGACCGTCTCGATCGCTTCCAGGGCTGGGACATAGGCGGTGACGTGAGGCAGAAAGATGTTGTACTGACTCGCGCCATCGATGCGGACATTGTTCGAGCTGGCCGATGTTCCATTGACGTTGTAAATCAGCGCTCGGGAAGGGTTGGACGGGAACGAGTGGGCATTGTCGGGAGGCGTGATCCCCGGCAGGGAACGGAAGAGATTCTGGTAGTTCCGTCCCGCGGGAATCGGCAGATTGGTCAGTTCCCGACTGGTCAGCTCGGCGCGGACTTCGGCCCGGTCTGTCTGGAGCAGGACCGCATCCGCCGTCACCGAGATCGACTCGGCGACATTCCCGACCTCCAACTGAATATCAGAGCGGGCAATGCTGTTGAGTGTCACCTCGACCCCGGTCTTGGTCACGCTCTTGAATCCTTGCTTGTTGACGGTTACTTCCCAACTTCCGGCTTGCACCGTGGGGAAGCCGAAGCCCCCTTCCGTATTGGTCAGGACTTCTCTGACTTGGTTGGTCCCCCGGTTGGTAATCTTGACCGTCGCGCCGGGAACAACCGCTCCCGAATCGTCCGTCACATTCCCGACGATCGATCCATAGAGGACCTGTGCCTTCGTCGAGAAGGAGACCATCGCTCCTGCTAGTAAGATGGCCAGGATTCATCGAATTTGGTGGATCTCGATCCAGGCCCACCTTCCCGATCTTCCGCGCTTCATACTCATGCTCAGTTACCCGTCCTTTCGTCTTAAACAAGGTTCCTACTGGATAGGGCTCTCTGCTTGCATCCCCTCCTCGCCCAGGGTTCAGGACGATCGAAGGGACCTGCTCTTTCAGTCGATGAACAGTGATCTTCTGTTCTTATCTGTAATTGATCCGGCGTCTCTCTTGCCTGGAAAAGGCCAAGCTGCAAAAAATGACGAAGTCCGCGCATTTCCTGGCGCCAATGCTGACAGATCCAGGAGACAGGTCTGGTACCCATCGGCGATGACCGATACGAGGAGGACTTGGCCGAGTCCGCCCGTCGCGACGATCTCTTGATTGCTTAAAGAATGGAGATGGGTTCCTGCCGAGCGCGAAGAGTCGTTTCGATCTGAAATCTGCCCAACAATCAACGACAGGAACAGCCTTAATCAGAGGATGAAGGCACTGCACAACCAATGCGGCCCTTTGGCTCTTCGATCAGAGCCCAAGGAGAAATCTGGGTCCCTCCAGTCGAGGGACTTCCTCTCCCGGCGTCTTCAAACAGATTGAGACCCCAGATTGAGACCCCAGATTGAGGCCTCAGATTGAGGCCTCAGAATGACAGTAAAACAGATGAGTTCGTTCTGAAATTATGGATCTGCGAATACTCGGACAATGTACCGGGCAGGGCGGACTATACGAACAGTCCCTCAAGCTTGTCAAGATCAACGAGAGGAAGGCAGGCAGGATCCGCGGAAATTCAGCGCCCCGAGAAGGCAGAGAAAAAAACAGGCCCCAGTATTGGAGCCTGTCGAAAAATGTCTTCCAATTTTTGTTTTCCGCGAGATGAGAGGGGAAGCCTTTGCTTCATCCCTTCCTGCGGAGCGGTCGGACGCCGCCGCCAGAGAGAGAAAGGAGGGCTAGGGACGCGCCCGGCGCTTCCCCAATTTCAGAACCTGAATCTTGACTTTGCGTCGACCAAACTGACGAGCTTCCTGGCTGGTCGGGACCCAGAGATCGATGATCTCTCCTTTGATGAGCCCGCCGGTGTCGTGAACCCGATAGACTCCCGAATACTGATCGGAGGTCAACTGGACAATCGAGCCAAGGGGAATGATCCGCGGGTCGGCCGCGATGACGCCGCGACGGACGTAGACACCATTTCTCGTGACGCCGTGGAGCGCATAGGCCGTGGCTTCAAAGGTGCGAGTCTCACCAAGACCCAGCATGGGCACGGGCGGAGTCTCCAGGTCTGAAAGGGATTGACCGTTCACTCGTCGCTCCTGACCGGAGTCCTGACGGGTCAGGCTGGGCGACGTCATTCCGACCGAACGATCAACTTCCGTCCCAGACTGGGATACGCGTGGGGTGAGGGGCCTCCGTCCCTGATCCCCTGCGGACACCGATCCACTGAGGAGCGTTGCCAGCATTCCCATTGTCAACCAGAGGCAGAAAGTTGCTCGCCCACCCAGCCGACGACTGACCAACATGATCTTACTCTCTGCCTGGGCGGTCTGCGCCGCCTCCCTTGCCTTCCTTCTCCTCCAAATCCCAGAAGCCGCTCTTGTATCTTTTCTTTTGGCATTCATATAAGCTGCTCATCTCCAGGGTTGCACCAATGCTTGAGCGACACGACGCTGAATCTCAAGCATCAAAGACCGAGCGCGAATATCTCATCTGTCATCCCAGCAGTGAAACTTTTCTGCTTCCACCAGCATTTCTTCTCTCCGCACTCCTGTCGCTGACCCTCTGCTGCTTGAGTCAGCTCTCAGAAGCGCCCTATCGGATTCGATCCTCGACAGACAAGTTGCCCAGTCTACCATAAAAAGACCAAAAAAGCCGAAGAGGTCCTCTGCGGCGGATCGGCCGCAGAGGCAGGTTTGATCTCAGCCAGATCAACTTGGAGGGGAAGAGAACCGACGGAGGGCGGCGCGAAGTTCGTCCAGCGAAACAGGGGCGGTGCCGACTTTGCCAACAACGACGCCCGCCGCGAGATTGGCGAGGTTGGCA
Organism: Blastocatellia bacterium; assembly: GCA_049317725.1. Classification (GTDB taxonomy): domain Bacteria; phylum Acidobacteriota; class Blastocatellia; order RBC074; family RBC074; genus CAIOZW01. The sequence goes on along the minus strand of JBMOHS010000057.1, from coordinate 7,835 downwards.
GCATCCAGCAGAGGAAAACCCGCCGAGAGCGCGAGCGTCAAGGTGGCAATGACCGTATCACCTGCCCCCGTTACGTCATACACCTCGCGGGCAGTGGTGGGAATGTGGGAGATGGCACCTTCCGCATCGAAGAGGGACATTCCCAGTTCTCCGCGAGTAATCAGCACGTGACGGCAATCGAGCAGATCCCGGATGCGGCTTGCCGCCTGGAGAAGGGACGGTTGATCGATGATCTCGATCCCGGAAGCCCGTTCGGCTTCGAGCTGGTTGGGGGTCACGACATCGACCAATCGATAATGGGGAAAGTGACGAATCTTGGGATCGAGACAGATCGGTTTGCCAGCGGCACGGGCGGCCTGGATCGCGCCTTGAAGGAGGGCTGGCGTGAGGAGCCCTTTGTCATAGTCGGAGAGGACGACCGCGTCGGCGGTGGGGAGCGCTTCCAGGTAGAGCGCGAGGATCTGCCGTTCGATCGTCTCCGGGATGAGGGAGCGGTCTTCGCGGTCGGCGCGGACCATCTGCTGGCTATGGGCGACGATTCGGGTTTTGCGGGTCGTCGGGCGGTCGGCGACCGACAAGAGCCCCTCGATCGAGGCGCCATAGGTGGCAAAGAGGTCTCGCATCCGCCGCCCGGCCTCGTCTTCCCCGAGAATGCCGATCGGGACGGCCTGTGCGCCGAGGCTGAGCAGGTTGGTGACGACATTGCCGGCACCTCCCAAGTGAAGAGTCTCGCGACGAACCTCGACTACGGGGACAGGGGCTTCGGGGGAGATCCGACGCACCTCCCCCCAGATGAACTCATCGAGCATGAGGTCCCCGAGGACGATCAAACGACGTCCTTGGAACCGATCAAGAATCGCCTCGCCAGTTCCAGCGTCCAGCAAGCGGCTCAACTCCTCTCTCCCGCAAGGTTCTCTCCCAGTGGAGGCGGCTTCTCGCCAGCCCCAGAGAGAACCCGCTCGATCGACCACTGAACCTGCTCAACGCGGATGGAGCGGATGCATTCCGGTTCGGGAAAAACCTCGCAGCGAAACATCGAGCATGGATTACAGGCAAACGGGTTCTGAACCACGTCTGCAAACTGGGCGCTTCCATTCTCAGTTGGGACCACCCACGGCCGCCAGCGGACGGAACTCGCCGGACCAAAGAGGACAACGTGCGGTGTCGAGACGGCCGTGGCAATGTGGGCGGGTCCGCTGTCATTTCCTACCAGCAGGCCTGCACCGGCGATGACGGCCACCAACTCTCCAATCCGTAACTGGCAGAGGGTAGCCAGGGGGGCTCGGGCGTGCTGTTGTACGGCGGCGAGCTGGGCTTGCTGCTCGGCGGTGGGCGCTCCGGTCATGACGACCTGCCAACCGCGGTCGTAGAGCCAGTCGGCCACCGCAGCAAACCGTTCGGGGAGCCACCGCTTGGTGGCAAACTCATTGGTCGGTGCCAAAACGGCATAGGGGCGACCAGGGTTGATTCCCGCATCCCGAAGCTTGGCCACGGCGCTCTCCCGATATCGCGGGACAACGTACAAGCAGGTGGGCCCGGGAGAGACCGTCGGCAACCCCAACCAGCGGAAGCCGGCCCACTGGTTCTCGACGGTGTGGAGCGTCTGGCTGATCCCCGGTTGTTCAAGAATGGCGTCGACTGCCGGCAGTCGGAGATTGTAGGCCCAGCGAGGGCGGAAGTGCTCCGCTCCGACACGGTGGCGAGCCCCGCTGAGGAGGGTCAGTTGCGCGCTCGTGGGACCACCGTGAAGGTTGACGACGGCGTGGAACCGGCGCCTTCGAATCTCCCGAACCACAGAGAGGCGGGCCGCCAGCCGGCTTCGCGACTGTTGGTTTCCACGCTCTAACGGCAGGACTTGCAGGTCCGGATCTCCGACGAAGAGATCCTCGTAGAGGGCCTCGACGAGGATCGTGATCTCCAAGTCGGGACGCCACGCCCGAAGCGCCCGCAGATTGGCTGTGTCAAGGACCGCCTCCCCGAGGTTGCGCAACCGCAGAAAGAGGATTCGACTCCCGGTCGGCAGAGCCTGAAAGAGCGGCTGCCCCATCAAGCAGTCTCCGACTTAGGCTCTTCGATCGTGGCTTCTTCGACCAGGAGAACCGGGATCTCATCGCGGATCGGGTAGACTCGTCGACAAGAGATGCAGGCCAACCCACTGCCATCGGGTTTCTCTTCCAGTTTCCCGTGGCAGGCCGGACACCGCAGAATTGCTAAAAAGTCAGGTTTAATCATAGGGGATAGGAGGATAGGACGAATTGGCCCGAAAGGACGGGTAGGACCAATTGGTCCTATTCGTCCTATCCTCCAATCTTGCGCAACGTCCCTTCGGCCATTATCATGACCCTGTTCAAAGAATAAGGATTGACCACCGACAAGTGGTCCCGTTCTCAAAAATCAGCATACCAGCACAAGGAGTAAAAGTATCATGGCACATCCCCCAGCATCCACCCAGACAGCCAGGAAGGTCTGGCATAACGGAACCTTTATCAACTGGGAGGACGCGCAGATCCACCTCATGTCGCACGTCGTCCACTACGGTTCCGGGATGTTCGAGGGGATTCGCTGCTACAAGACGGCCAAGGGACCCGCCATCTTCCGGCTGCGAGAGCACATGGAGCGACTGCACGACTCGTGTCGGATCTACCGGATGGATCTCGCTTGGTCAGTCGACCAGTTGGTCGAGGCGGCCTTGGAAGTGGTTCGGGTCAACCAGTTCGAGGAGTGTTATCTGCGACCGATCGTCTTCCGCGGGTACGGGTCGTTCGGGGTCAACCCGCTCCCGAATCCGGTCGAGGCCTACATTGCCAGCTGGGTCTGGGGGAAGTATCTCGGGCAGGAGGCGCTCGAACAGGGGGTCGATGTCTGCGTCTCCAGCTGGGCCCGCATGCACAACAACACCCTCCCACCGACGGCCAAGGCAGCCGGAAACTATCTCAACTCCCAGCTGATCAAGATGGAGGCGATCCTCAACGGGTTTACCGAGGGAATCGCGCTCGACACCAATGGCAATGTCAGCGAAGGAAGTGGGGAGAATCTCTTCCTGGTCCGCCGGGGAAAACTGTTCACCCCGCCCTTGAGCAGCGCGATTCTGACGGGGATCACACGCGATTCGGTCCTGCAGATTGCCCGCCTTGCGGGATTGGAGGTCATTGAACAGGTGATTCCACGAGCGTGGCTCTACACCGCCGACGAGGTCTTCTTTACAGGGACAGCGGCAGAGATCACTCCCATCCGCAGCATTGATCGGATCACGGTGGGGGCGGGCCGGCGCGGGCCGATCACGGCCACGCTGCAGGAGGCCTTCTTCGCCATCACTTCCGGGCAGAAAGAGGCGCCCGGGGATTGGCTGACCTGGGCCTAGCCCGCTCATTGAGTTGTACAGATTGGACCCCTCTGCCTCTTCAGGCGAGGGGTCTTTCGCGAGATTCGGTCACAAGGAGCCCTCCATGAGTTCAACCACCGCCTCCCCTTCCCCTTCGGCGAGGCCAAAGCGGCTCTTCCTGATCGATGGGATGTCCAATCTCTACCGATCGTTCTACGCGATCCGCAATCTCTCCAACTCCCGTGGGCTCCCGACCAACGCGATCTATGGCTTCGCGATGATGCTGCGCAAGCTGACGCGGGAGCATCACCCGGACTACCTCGGAGTCGTCCTCGACTCGAAAGAGCCGACCTATCGGCAGCAGAAATATCCGGAGTACAAGGCGCACCGGGCGCCGATGCCAGACGAGATGGTTGCGCAGCTGCCCTATCTCGACCGCCTGTGCGAGGCCCTGCGCATCCCGATCGTCCGACTGGCCCATTACGAAGCAGACGACATCATGGGAACACTCGCACGACAGGCCACTGAGGCGGGCGTACAGACGGTCCTCGTGACGCAGGACAAAGACCTCAGCCAGCTCGTCGACGATCCGTGGGTCTCGCTGCTGCGGGTCGAGCGGGCAGAGCGAGAGACGCGAGAGGTTTTTCTGGATGAGGCAGGGGTCCTCGCCAAGTTCGGAGTCCGCCCCTCCCAGATTGTCGACTGGCTCGGGCTGAAAGGAGATGCGGTCGACGGGTTTGGCGGTGGCTGGGGGATTGGAGAGAAGGGGGCGATCCTGCTGCTCGAGCAGTTTGGAGACCTCGAACACGCCCTGACCGGATGGGAATCGGTCAAGCGCAAAGCCTACCGGGAGTCGCTCGAGAAGAATGCGGACTACATCCGGCTCTGCCGGGAACTGGCCCGGATCGATCTGAGCGTGCCGGTGACGCTCGATCTCGACGCGCTCCAGGTCGAGGAGCCGGATTCCGCGCTTGCCCATGCCCTCTTCGCGGAACTCGAATTCGCGCAGTTGACCAAGGAGTTCGCGGCAGCAAGCCAGGCCGCCCGCAACACGTCAGTGCAGAGCGCGACGCCGGAACGGGCGAGCACAGACTATACCGTCCGAACCACAGGCGAGGAGATGGGGCGGGCGGCGAAGCAGCTCGTTGAGGCCGAAGAGCTGACCTTTCGTCTCCATGCCAATCCGCGGGGAGAGTTGATGGGGGTAGCGGTCGCGACCGCCCCAGGACGCGCGGAGTACTGGGCCATCGAGGAGTGCACGGATCGCCCCGAGGCAATGCGGGCCCTGGCGACCCTCCTGGGAGGATCCCGTCCGCGCAAGGTAACGCACGACTGGAAACGGGCGCTCCATCTGCTCAGGCCTCTTGGAATCGAGCTGCAGGGAGTGGAAGAGGACCTGCTTCTCGCCGGGTATCTGCTCCACGCGGACGAGGGGCGGTATGATCCGCAAAGCCTGACTCGCCAGTACCTGGAGGAGGCAGAGCCGATGCTGCCGCCCGCACCAGCAGCGGCGGCGGAGGTCGACCGGCTTGGGCAAGTGGCGCAGATCCTCACCGGGAAGTTGGCTGACGACCGGATCGAGTTTCCCTACCAGCAACAGACCCTCGAGTTCGTCTACCGGGAGATCGATCTGCCGATCGTTCCCCTGCTCTATCGGATGGAGCGGGCAGGCGTCCGCATCGACCCCCAGGCCCTCGCGACCCTCTCGGTTGAGATGGAGGCGGAGTTGGAGCGACTCTCCCGGGAGATCTACCGGGAGGCTGGTCGGGAGTTCAATATCGCCTCCCCGGCGCAGCTCGGCGAGATCTTCGAGGAGCTCCACTTCGAGGTCTCCCGCCGGACGGCGACCGGGAAGATCGCCACTGGGCGAGATGTACTGGAGGAGCTCGCCGTGCGCTACCGCCTCCCCCAGCTCGTCATCGAGCATCGGGAGTGCGCCAAGCTCAAAGGAACCTATGTCGATGCCTTGCCGGTGCTGATCGATCCCGCGGATGGGCGCATCCACACCACCCTCAACCAGACGGTGACGGCGACTGGGCGGCTCTCCTCCAGCGATCCAAACCTGCAGAATATCCCCATCCGTACTGAGATGGGACGAAGGATTCGACGCGCGTTCCTTCCCGCGGAAGGGTGCCTCCTGCTCTCCGCCGACTATTCCCAGATCGAGCTGCGGCTGCTCGCCCACATCTCCCAGGACCCAGTCATGCTCGACGCCTTCCGGCACGGAGAGGACATCCACGAACGGACGGCCCGGGCCGTCTTCGGCGCACGCACGCCGGAGGAGCTGCGCGAGAAACGCCGCGTCGCCAAGATCGTCAACTTCGGCATCGCCTACGTCATCGGCCCCTACGGACTTGCACAACGAGTCGGCATCTCCCGCGCCGAGGCGAAACGGGTCATTGAGGACTACTACCGGACCTACGCTGGCGTCAAACGGTACATGGACGAACTGCCAGACCGCGCACGAGAAGCCGACTGTACAGTTCGATCCCTCTTCGGTCGGCGGAGAAGACTTCCCGAGCTTCGTGGAAAAGGTGCCCCCCGTGCCGGGGCTGAACGCGAAGCCATCAATTTGCCGATGCAGGGCTCGGCTTCCGATCTGGTCAAACTGGCCATGCGACAGGTGGACGAGGTGCTTCGGCGGGAGAGGATGCAGGCCCGAATGATCCTGCAGATTCACGATGAACTGGTCTTCGAGGTTCCCCGGGAGGAGATTGCCCGAACCAGTCAACTGGTCAAGGAGACCATGGAGCAGGTCGCCCGACTCGACGTCCCCCTGGTCGTCGATCTCGGAGTGGGGGAGAACTGGATGGACGCCAAGCCGTGAGGCACGGATCCAAGTCCCATCTCAGGAACGAGGACGACGACGCCCATTCCCCCTGACTCCCCGAGGTGACGCCGGCATCGGGAGTGGGGCGACCTGCCTCCGTCTTGGCTCTGACGGAAGCGAGCGCGCCGGCGCGGCCGGTGCCGCTTCAAGAGAGCCATTACCCTGGCGCACCTCGGCCAGTCCTTCGAGGGCATCGCGAAGATGGCGCGAGAGCATCTCTTTCGCCGCCACTGGATCCCGGACCGAAATGGCCTGCAGAATTCGCTCGTGTCCCCGAATTGCTCCCTCGAAATGGCCCCGATGCGAAGCGGACTCCCGCCGAAATTGATAGAGCAAGTCGGCGATCGTGTCCATGACCCGGCTCATCAAGGGGTTGTTGGCCGCATCGGCCATCGCCTTGTGGAAGCGGATGTCATGGGAAAAGAAGATCTCCGGATTGTCCATGCTGCGACGCATGCCCTCGATCTCCTCGGCCAAGCGTCGCAGATCGTCGGGAGTCGCCCGTTCGGCAGCCAAGCCGGCGAGCCCTGCCTCGATGATCTGCCGTGCCTCGAAGAGTTCTTCGGCACTGGTCTGATTGATCAACGTCAGAAACTGCATCGGAGCAGCGAAGATCTCCGGCAGGGATTCGGCAATATAGGTACCTGATCCTGGCTTGGCGCGGATGATGCCCATGACGGAGAGGGCCTTGAGCGCGGTCCGAAGGGATGGGCGGCTGATGTGGAAGCGCTCGGCAAGCTCGCGCTCCGGGGGGAGACGGCTACCCGCCTTGAGCTCGCCTTTGGTCAGCAGCTCCTTGATCCGCTGGACAACCAGCTCGGTGATCCCGGATCGGTCAATGGGAACCATTGAACTTGGCATCTGGCTCTCCTGCTCTCGTCTCATCACCCTCCCGTGTTTCCGACGTCTGCCCGTCGTCCTTGTGAACGGCTCGCACTGCCGTGACAGGGGCCACTACTGCTGTCGAGCACTGCCCGATCGTTCCATCATCCTCACCAACCGAAAAAATGGGAAGAGGCCAGAAGGAAGATCGGCTGGCAAGACCGATCGGGAAAGATGAAGCAACCTGATTCGCGACCTCAAAGCCAGTTTCTATCCCGCCGCTGGGCGTTCAGTCGTCTGTGCCCGAGCCCAACACCATTCAGTCAAGAACCGATCTGACGATCACCAGTAGGCTGCCCACGCTCACCAAGCGGATCGAGGTCGTTCGTCTGGTCTCGACTTTCTTGAGTCTCTTAGATCAGTCCCGCTGGAAATTTCCCCGGCACGGTACGAGAGACGTCCAAGGAAAATCTGGACGGAGTGTATGAGCAGGACCTTCAAATGTCAATCATCCCTCCGTTTCCATACTTGAGCACCTTACGCCTTGACGCCACTGTTGACGAGCCAGCCTCCATCAACAAAGAGGGTCTGGCCGGTAATGTAGTCCGAGGCTTCGGTGGCCAGCAGCACCGTTGCCCCAGCCAAGTCGGAAGCGGTGCCGGGACGCTTCATCGGGATGACTTGAACGGCACTCTGATAGAGTTCCGGGACGGAGAAGAAGGCGTCGGTCATGCGGGTCCAGAAGCGACCGGGTGCGATCGCGTTAACACAGATGCGATCAGGAGCATACTCCAGGGCGAGGGCCCGCGTCATCTGGCGCATGCCCCCCTTGGTGATGGTGTAGAGGGCAATGTTGGGAAC
>JBMOHS010000056.1:0-21356 GCA_049317725.1 Blastocatellia bacterium | reverse complement strand
CGACCGTGTAGACCCCCGGGAACTCGGCGCTCTCGATGCCGCGGGTCTCGAAGCCTTGCGCCGCTCTGAAGCGGTCCTTGATCTGCACGAGGACGAGCTGCTCCGTCCGAGCTTGGCAGAGAGTATGGTGGCGATTGGAGCGCCAGCCGCCTGGGCACTGGGGGCCACCGGGGCGACACAGACAATCGCGATCGTCGACACGGGGGTCGACAAGGCCCATCCATTCCTTGCCGGGAAGGTGATTGCGGAGGCCTGCTTTTCGACGTCGATTGCGGACCAATCCGTCTTTTCGCTCTGTCCCGGCGGGCAGCCAACGGCCACACAGAGCGGCGCAGGGCTGCCTTGCGCGGACTCGATTGCTGGATGTGATCACGGCACGCACGTCGCGGGGATTGCGGCAGGGAGGGGAACCCTCACCTCGGGAGTTGCCCGGGATGCCAATCTGGTGGCCGTCCAGATCTTCTCGCGGTATGACAACCCAACCCTCTGCAACGGAGCGCCTTCGTGCCTGGTTGCCTTCACCTCCGACCTCGTTCGAGCCTTGGAGCACCTCTACGCGCAACGGGACCTCTACCGACTGGCCGCCGTCAACCTCAGCCTCGGGGGCGCGAGGTACGACAGCTTCTGTGACGCGGAGATTCCCGGACTGAAGATGGCGATCGACCTTCTGCGGAGTGCCGGGATCCCCTCGATTGCGGCGTCCGGCAATGATGGGTTCAGCGATGGAATGGCGACACCGGCCTGCATCTCCTCCGCCATCAGCGTTGGGTCGACTGGGGAGCGGTCCGGCACGCTCGACCTGGTCTCCAGCTTCTCGAATAGTGCGCCCTTTCTGAGTCTCCTCGCACCAGGAGAGGAGATCTCCTCGTCGGTGCCGGGAGGGGGCTATCGCACTAAAATGGGTACTTCGATGGCGGTCCCTCACGTCTCTGGTGCCTGGGCGCTCGCCCGTCAAAGAGTCCCCTCGGCCTCTCTCGATGACATTCTTCTGGCGATGGTCAATACGGGCCCACTGGTGACGGATTCGCGCAATGGGGTCGTCGCCCCTCGATTGCGGATCGACAGTGCGTTACGGTTGCTGACAGGGCAGGGCACACCCGGGGTCCGTCCCCAAGCCCCCGTCCTGCTCCAGGGGGCGCTGACCTCGCCAAGCCAAGTGACCCTGACTTGGACTGATCGCTCGGACAACGAAGCGGGCTTTCGCATCCGTCGTCGCTCCTCGCTCGGGGAGCAGTGGTCGATTCTGGCCACGGTTCGCGCCGGCGCGACTACGTATCGTGACCACAGCGTCTCCTACCCAGAGAGCTACGCCTATACGGTCACCGCCTTCAACTCCGTCGGGGAGTCGACGGCCACCAACGAGGTACGGGTCGGATCCCCCAACCAGCCTCCCGAGCCGGCGTCAGATCTGCAGGCCCTCGCCATTTCACTGACGGGCATCGATCTGAGCTGGCAGGACAATGCCATTAACGAAGCGGGCTTTCTTGTCCAGCGGCAGCTCCACGGAGTCGGTCCCTGGGAGTTGGTCGCCACCCTGGGGCGCGATGTCCAGTCCTATCCAGATCGAGGGCTTCGTCCGGGAACGTCGTATCGGTACCGGATTGTCGCCTTCAATCTTGTCGGAGAGGCGTTGCCCTCGCCAGAGTCCAGTGCGACTACTCTGATGGGCAAGCAGACACGGGTGCAGATTGAGGGCGCGGCCAGCAACATCGACTTTGGGAAGGTGGTGATCGGACAAGTGGACGGCCAAGGCCGGACTGTTACCCCGTTTCCCACTGTCCAGATTGAAAACCTGACCGGGTCGGCGGCGTCCGTCCTTCTGCGGATTCAACGGGAAGGGCCATTGGTCCAGTCTGGAAAGATCGTCGAGCGGGACGAGAGTCCACTCTTTACCGTCTCGGCGATCTCCGCCAGTGGAGATCGTACGCCGCTGGTCTTTGTCGATGGGGCCAGTCGTCTCCAGATTGGCCCCAGTCAAAGGGTGAATTTGTCGCTCGAATATCGGCCCGTCTTTCCAGCCCCCGCGGGGCGCGTCGAGAATCTCGCGGCGACGCAAGTGGTCGAGGCGCAACTGACCTCCCGGCTGGTCGTTGAGGAAGCTGGCTACGAACCGGTGACAATTCCGTTGGCGGGACGGGTGGAGACACGGGCCAAGCTGATCCATCCGCTGGCCAGCTCCCTCGCACCTCTGGTGGTTGTTGGGCGCCGGGATGGTGGAGTTGAGGTCGAATGTACGGTCTGGGACCCCAATCTGGATCTGACCCAGGCGTCCTATCTCTTTCTCGATCGACTGGGCAAGCCGATTGGCCTGCCGGTCTCCTTCTCCCTGGAATCTTCGATTCGAGCCCGTGGAGTGGTTGCGGGACAGAGTTTCACGATCGTCCAGCGGTTTACGGGAAATAGCCGCTTGGCGGATGTCCACCGGGTGCAGGTGACGGTCTCTGACCGGGAGGGGAGCGAAACGATTCTGTCGGGGGAGATCGACCGGGTTCCGGGGCGGGTCGTCAATGTCTCCGCCGCTACTTTTGTCCCGGCGGGATTGGCACGCGAGTCGATCACTTCGGCTTTTGGAACTGGATTGGCGGCGGCGATCGAGGTGGCGACAGGTCCTGTCCTGCCGACTACCCTTGCGGGATCGCGCGTCTTGGTGCGCGATCACGGCGGGGTCGACCGGGAGGCCCCGCTCTTCTTTGTCGCCCCCTCCCAAGTCAACTACCTCATTCCGGCCGCGACCCGGAGAGGACCAGCGCAGATCACCATCGTGCGTCAAGGAGAAGTGATCGCGACCGGCACGGTCGAGATCGAAGGCGCCTCTCCCGGTCTCTTTACCGCCAATGCGACGGGGCAAGGGGTCGCCTCCGCACAGGTGGTGCGCGTGACGGCGGATGGCTCCCTCCAGTATGCCGAGGTCGCCAGCTTTGATCCGGCCCGCCGGCAGATGGTTGGCAGACCTGTCGAACTCGGGAAGCCGGGAGAGACGGTCTATCTGGTTCTCTATGGCACGGGTATTCGGTACCGCCGCAGCTTGGAAGATGTCAAGCTGGTCGTTGGCGGCCTCACGCTCCCGGTTCTCTATGCCGGACCGCAACCCCAATTCATTGGCGTCGATCAGGTCAATCTTCTTCTCCCCAAAGAGCTGACTGCTCGGGGCGAAGTCGACATGCAACTCTTTGTCGAAGGAAAGGCATCCAACCGCGTTGTCATTCACCTTCGATAAAGAGGAGGCCCGATGCGAAAGAGCGTCAATCGAATGTTGCTGGTCAGCTTGGTTCAGGCAAGCTTGGTGGCAGGTCCACTTTCGGTATCCTGTTTACGTCCGGTTCTGGGGGCTGTTCCGGCTGATGCCAGGGAGCGGGACCGCGACCGGCTGGAGGGGACTGCGGATTCCATTGGACTGGCCGAGAGCAGAGGAGAGATGACGATCGACGGGCGTCCAGTGCTCGGACCGCAAGTCTTGCGCGAGGGGGAGGTGGTCCGTGCTGGTCGCGAGCAGACTCGCCTGTTGGTCAGGGGAATCGGTGAGATGGTGCTGGGGACGGACTCAGAGCTGAGCGTTGATCGGGTCCGGCTCCAGGGCGAGATGGGCACACTGCTCGGAAACCTTCGTCAAGGGCAGGCGACCTTCCGCTTGGCGAACGGATCGACAGCCCTCATCCGGACCGCGCAGCAATCCTTTCTGGCCAATCCCGGCTCGGTCTTTCAACTCCAGGTGGCCTCGACGGGGGCCGACCTGGAGGTCACCTCGGGAGCTGTTGAACCCATTGGCAATTGGGTGGTCGAACTCCCTCGCCAGACGGCCCCTCCCTCCGCCATTGCATTTGAAGAGAGACGCAACAGGGAGCCGAAGTATCGGATCACCCCCCTCGGCGAAAAGAACCAAGCCCGCGTGCGCGCCTTGTCCGAGCAGGAGTTGAAGTTTCGGGTGACGGACAGGAATGAGCGACCACTTCCCAGAATTCCTGTCTCTTTTCAACTTGCGGCAGAGGGAAACCCCGATGCGGGTGCCCTCGGAAAAGGCCGCATCCTCGCTCAAAAGATGACCGTGCTGACGGATGATCAAGGGATTGCCACGGTTCCTTTCCTGGCGGGACGTCGTCCCGGTGAAATCACGCTCCACGCGACCATCGACGGAGGGGGAGGAGAGACGGCCGAACACGATCAGCGTCTCGAAGTGACCGGAACCCGTTTCTGGACGAAGAAGAATGCCATTCCTGTCCTCGCGACGGTCGGGGCGATTGCCGCGATTGCGATTCTGGTCATTGGCGGCCGTGAGGAGTCGTTCGCGATTCAACCCTCGGGGGGCGTGCAGATCATTCCTTAGAGGGATAGGACGGATAGGACCGGTAGGACGGATAGGACCTGTCGATCAAATATGTTTTTTCCATCCTATAGGGCCTATTCGTCCTATTGTCCTACCGTCCTATTCGTCCTGTTTTTCTATTTCACTGGGGCCGTGGCCTTGACGTTCTCCCACTGGAAGGTCAGCATCCCGCCCTCGATCGACAACGCCATCTGCTCGACCGGTGCCGCCGGCTTCGAGACGGTCATCTCGACCCGCCCGAGATCCTGGGCGGCATCATAGACAGTTCCCCACTGTCCGGTCTGTTTGTTGACGATCAGCTTCATTCCGCCGCTGGTCGGCCAAGCGTAGAGCGTGTAGGTTCCGGCAGGAACAGCCAGGGACCCGATCGTCAGATTGCCCTCCGTTGTCAGGTGGGTGGCCTTGTTGGCGCCCAATCTCCACACTTTGTCATAGGGAACAAGCGCGCCAAAGATCTGACGTCCCCGGACGGAAGGGGCGCTGTAATCAAGGGTGACCTTCTTGCCGCCGACCGTGGCCTCGACCGTTTTCCGGGGGCTGGCAGGGGGCTGTTGGCTGAGGGTGGCAAAGCTGCAGAGTCCGACGAGCAAGAGGGCAATACCGGCGCGTGTCGACACAAGGTTCTTGGCGTACATTCTCTCTGACCTCCATTGTCAATTGAGCAGACTGATTCGGGAAGATCTCCAGGCGATCGAGCCGAAAGGGCTGACTACCCCTCTCCCCACCTTCCCTGTGTACCACAAGTGGTGACCGCAGACCAACCACCCCCCCATTGGATCGAGAGCGGGCAGCTTGACCGTGGGCGGGTCGCGTGATACTTCTCTGGATCATTCGAGAAGTCCGTCGGGCTCCATCTGCTCCTGCTTGCGGCAGGGGCAAGGGGCGAATGGTCGATCAGGGATCCTCTCCACAGGGATCGAAAGAATCCAGAAGGAGTACACCAGCGTCATGCTTCGGTTCTGCCTGCTATTCAGTCTTCTCTTCAGCTTGGGGGGATCACTCCACGCCCAGACGTTTGAGTTTCTCCCAGGCACGACCTATGACTCGTCGGTGCCGACCCTTCGCTCGGTGGTGGGGCACGACTGGGGAGAGAAGATCACTACGCACCAAGAAGCGGAACGCTACCTCCAAGCGCTGCAGCAGGCCCTTCCGGCGCGCACCCGATTGATTCGGTATGGAGAGACTTGGCAGGGAAGATCTCTCTACATTCTCGCGGTAGGGTCTCCCGAGACGATTGCCCGGCTCGATCGGATCCAAGCCGGGATGGCCAAGTTGGCCGATCCACGCCGTCTTGCCGCAAATGAGGCGTCCACATTGATCGAGACGCTCCCCTCGACCGTCTGGCTGATCTGCGGCGTCCACGGGAACGAGATCTCGAGCGTCGATGCGGGGCTGCTGACGGCCTATCACCTCTTGGCGGCCCGCGAGGAGAAGGTCGCCCGTCTGGCGGCCGCCAACACCCTGGTCTTCCTCGACCCGATGCAGAATCCGGATGGCCGGGATCGCTTCATCCACTATTTCCGCCAGAATCTGGGCCGGTTCGCGCAGTCCGACCTGCAGTCGGCCGAGCACAATGAGGTCTGGCCGAGCGGGCGGGTCAACCATTACCTCTTCGACATGAACCGGGATTGGTTCGCCCAGACCCAGCCAGAGACGCGGGGGCGCGCCCAGTTCTACCTCAACTGGTTTCCGCAGGTCGTCGCAGATCTTCACGAGATGGGAACCCAGAGCAGCTACTATTTTGCTCCTCCCGCCCTTCCCTGGAATCCCAATCTGACCAAGATGCAGACCGACTGGCTGACCCGGATCGGCCAGAACAATGCGGCTTGGTTCGATCGGTTCGGCTTTGACTACTACACCCGCGAGAACTACGACTCGTTCTATCCGGGGTATGGCGAGGGCTGGCCACTCTTCCACGGCTCGTTGGGGATGACGTATGAGCAGGCCTCGGTCCGGGGACTGCTCGCCGAGCGGGACGACGAGACGGTGATGAGCTACCGGGACTCGGTCCATCACCACTTCATTGCAGCGCTCTCGACGGTGGAAACGACCGCGACGCAACGGCAGGCCTTGTTGCGCCATTTCTACGAACATCGACGGACCGCGATCGAGGAAGGGAAGACCGAGGCCGTCAAGGAGTACATCTTGACGGCGGGGCAGGATCCGAACCGGGCGGCCCGCTTGGCGGGATTACTGATGCGGTCGGGGATCGAGGTGCGGCAGGCACAGGCGGCCTTCCGGAATCCGCGGACGCGGGACTACGATCAGGAAGAGCTGCTTCCACGGGAGTTCCCAGCGGGGACCTACCTCGTCAGGCTCGACCAGCCGGCGAAGCGTCTCGCCAAGACCCTGCTCGACCGACGGACACTCCAGGACAAAGAGTTTCTCGATGAGCAACAGCGGCGCAATCGCCTGCGACAGCGGGAACAGTTCTATGATGTGACGGCCTGGTCGCTGCCATACCTCTTCGATCTTCCGTGCTACCAGGCGGAGCAGGTCTCGGAGGTTGCCAGCCGGTTGTTGACGGAGATCCCCGTCCCGGCAGGCAGCGTCCGTGGGGGCCCGGCAAAATTGGCCTACCTGATTCCTTGGGGGACCCAGTCCGCGGCGGCAGCCCTGGCGGCCTTGTTTCTGCAAGACATCCGGGTTCACAGCACGGACCGCGCCTTGACGCTCGCCGGAAGGGCCTATCCTGCCGGTACGTTGATCGTCAAGGTCAAGGACAACCCGGCCGACCTTCACGATCGCCTCAAGAAGATCGCGGTGGCCCACGGGGTCGAGATTGATCCGACCGACTCGGCGTGGGTGGAAGCTGGGCCCAACTTTGGCAGCAGCTCCGTGCGGTACCTCAAGCGTCCCAGGGTGGCGCTGGTCTATCACCAGCCGACCCGGGCCAACTCCGCCGGGTGGGTCCGCTACGTCATCGAACAGCGCTACGGCTATCCCGTGACGACCCTCCGGGCAGACCAGCTCCGCAGCTTCGACCTCCGCCGCTATGACGTGATCATTCTGCCGGATGTCGCGGGCAGTTACACCGGGTCCTTTGGCGACGGGGCCTTCCTGCGTGAATGGGTGCAGCGTGGGGGGACACTCATCGGTTTGGCTGGAGCGGTCAACTGGTTGGCGGAGGAGCGGGTCAATCTTCTCGCGACCCGACGCGAGAAGCGTGAGAAAGAGAAAGAGGGCGGAAAGTCGCCTGCCGCCAAGGATGGAACGGTTCAGGATCCGGTCGAGAAAGCGATCGAGCCGGTCGACGAGTACCCCAGCGAGACACCCGGCGCGCTGTTGCGCGTGCGGGTCAATCGCGAACATTGGCTGGGGTTTGGGTATGGGGAGACGACCACGGTCATGGTCGAGAGCGACCGGATCTTCTCGCTTCTCAAACTGGATCGGGGAACAATGTCGGCGTCTATCTCCCGGTGGAGAAGATGGTCGCCAGCGGGCACCTCTGGGACGATGCCCGGCGCCAGCTCCCCAACAAGGCGTTTCTGTTGCACGCGCGACTGGGCCGGGGGCACGTCATTGGATTTGCCGAGGATCCCAACTACCGGGCCTTCATGGATGGGCTCAACGGGATGATGATGAACGCCGTCTTCCTCAGTCCGGGTCATTGAGCGCGGGCAGAGAAGATTCCCTTTCCGGGAACTTGCGACGTCGCGCCGGGTCGATTTCGTCTGATCACCAATCGATGATGAAAAGACTTTTCAATGAACTGCTCTTTCCGGTTCTCGCGGTCCTGACGGCCTTCGCGATCGGGGGAGGGATCGTCCTGCTGGTCGGGGAGAATCCGGTGGTCGTCTACCGGATCCTGCTCTCGAGCGCCTTTGGCCTCTACGATGCCCTCGGGAACTTCACGTGGGACAACTGGGGCTACACGCTCTTCTACGCAACCCCGTTGATCTT
Source organism: Blastocatellia bacterium (assembly GCA_049317725.1). Lineage (GTDB taxonomy): Bacteria > Acidobacteriota > Blastocatellia > RBC074 > RBC074 > CAIOZW01. The sequence continues at coordinate 13,132 of JBMOHS010000056.1, read as the reverse complement.
TACCGGATTGGCCGTCTCCCTCGCCTTCCAATGCGGACTGCTCAACATCGGCGCGGAAGGGCAGCTCTACATCGGGGCCTTCGCGGCGGCCTGGGTTGGCCTGACGTGGGTCTCTGTCCCCGGATGGCTGCTGGTCGGGCTGGCGATCCTCGCGGCCCTGGTCGCCGGCGGGATGTGGGGAATGATTCCGGGATGGCTCAAAGCGCGCTTTGGGTCCCACGAAGTGATCAACACGATCATGCTCAACTTCGTCGCGATCGGGTTGATCAGCTACCTGGTGCAGAACCATTTCAAAGCCCCGAGTGATCCGATCATGCAGACCGGGCCGATCGCGGCGCAGGCCGCCCTGCCACGGATGGCGGCACTTCTCGCGCCGTTGGGCATCGACTTTCCATCGCGGATTCCGCTCAACTTCTCCTTTCTGCTGGCGCTCTTGGCGAGCGCTCTCGTCTGGTTTTTCCTGCGGAGAACGACCTGGGGGTATGAGATCCGCGCCGCGGGAGCAAACCCGGCGGCAGCAGAGTACGGGGGCATCAGGGTCTCCAGGCAGGTGATGCTGGCAATGACCCTTTCGGGTGCGCTGGCGGGAATGGTCGGCGTCAACGAGGTCCTTGGGTATCGGTCCCGCTACTTTCACGACTTCTCGCCGGGGTATGGGTTTGCCGGGATCGCGGTGGCGCTCCTCGGCCGTAACCACCCGTTCGGGGTGGTGCTGGCGGCGATCCTCTTCGGAGCCTTGACCCGAGGCGGTCTCTTTGTCGACATCTTCACCGATCGGGTCTCGAAGGACTTGGTGCAAGTCTTACAGGCCATCATCATTCTGTTGGTGGCAGTCGAATGGCTCTTCCGACGAGGAGTCTGGCAGGGCGCGCGGGTCTGGCGGCGCCACTACCCGTGGCGAAACGGAGCAGCGGCCGGAGGGGGGCAAGGGGGAGGGCGCAACCAGTGACCGAGATCCTCAACTACACCCTGATCGCGTCAACGTTGCGTCTCTCGACCCCGTTGATCTTTGCCGCTCTGGGCGGGCTCTGGTCAGAGCGGGCGGGCGTCATCAACATCGCCTTGGAAGGGATGATGCTGGCCGGCGCCTTCAGTGCAGCGGCCGTCACGGCCTTGACCGGGAACGCCTGGGTCGGCGTTGGCGCCGCGCTGCTGGCCGGATTGATGGTCGCCTGGGTCCATGCTTCTGCGACCATTACTTGGCGCGCGGACCAAGTCGTCAGCGGGACCGCGATCAACCTCCTGTTGCTCGGAATTCCCGCGCTCCTCTCCGGAGCGATCTTCGGGTCGACCGGGGCGACTCCGCAACTGCCCAAGGATCAGGTGCTTCCCGATCTGATCTTCTTTGACCCGCAATCTTCCCCGATCCTCGCCTCGATCTTCAATCAGAAGCCGCTGGTCTATCTCGCCTTTCTGCTCCTGGCCGGAACGGCATATCTCTTGGCGCGAACCTCCTTTGGGTTGCGATTGCGGGCAGTCGGAGAGAATCCAGAGGCAGCCGATACCGCGGGAGTCAGCGTCAAGCGGATCCGCTATGCCGGGGTTCTCCTCTCCGGGGGGCTGGCCGCCCTCGGAGGGGCCTATCTTTCGATCGGCCAGAACTCGCTCTTTACCCGGAACATGACGGCAGGACGAGGCTTCATTGCCCTCGCGGCCCTCATCTTTGGCAAGTGGAGCCCTGGGGGAGCCGTCCTGGCGTGCCTCCTCTTTGGCCTCGCTGAAGCGGTGGCGATTCGCATGGAGGGGACCGTCGACCTGCCGACGCAGTTCGTCCAGATGATCCCGTATCTCTTGACGATCGTTGCGCTCGCCGGCCTGATCCGACGCGCAACCCCTCCGCGGGCTCTCGGGGTGCCCTACCGCAAAGACTGATCAGGAGACCAAGACAGGGGGCCTACGGCACGTTTCGATGGAAATGGGACAAGGAAACAGACATGACGGAATCGATCTTTGATCGGGCACAGAGCGCGACACGCTATCTTCGTGAACGGGTGCCCTCGCCGATAGATGTGGCCATTGTTCTGGGAAGCGGGCTTGGGCGCTTCGCGGAGCTGCTGCGGGATCCGCAGATCATACCCTACGAGACAATCCCGGACTTTGTCCGGTCGACGGTCGAGGGGCACACCGGCCGGCTGGTGATTGGCCAGATTGACGCACCCTCTCGCCCTCTGACCGTCGCCGTCATGCAGGGGCGCTTCCACTATTACGAGGGCTACTCCCTGGAGGAGGTGACGCTTCCGATCCGCACCTTTGGGGCACTCGGGGTGCGTCAGTTGGTCTTGACCAATGCGGCCGGAGGGATCAACCTCAATTTTCGCGCCGGGGAGTTGATGCTGATCCAGGATCACATCAACCTGATGATGACCAGTCCGCTGCGTGGCCGGCATGACCACCGACTTGGCGAACGCTTTCCGGATATGACTGAAGTCTACTCCCGGGCTCACCGCCAACTGGCCCAAGAGGTCGCGGCCGAGATGGGCATCCAGTTGCAGGCAGGCGTCTACATGGCCCTGCAAGGGCCCAACTACGAGACTCCCGCCGAGATCCGGATGCTACGGTTGCTCGGCGCCGATGCGGTCGGGATGTCGACAGTCCCAGAGGCGATTGTCGCCCGTCAGATCGGGATGGAGATTCTCGGGGTCTCGCTGATCACCAATGCCGCGGCGGGTGTGCAGGATGAGCCGATCAACCACGCCGACGTGCTCTCGATGGGAGAGCGCGTCAGCGACCAATTCTGCGAGTTTCTCGTTCGGTTTCTGGCCCGTCTTCCCGCCGCTTGAGAGCAGGCCGGTCGGTGATCAAGGGCATTTGCCGAAGAGCAGGGGGGCAGGGGGGCAGTCGTATGATGATCATTGGCATCTGCGGAGGAACCGGGTCGGGAAAGACGACGGTCTCGCAGCGGATTCTCGAGAATATCAGTCGAGAGCGGGTCGCCTATCTCCAGCACGACAGCTACTACCGTCCCCTCGGGGAGATGCCGTTGGAGCTGCGCCACCAGATCAACTTCGATCACCCAGACGCCCTCGACAACGAACTCTTTCTCGATCACGTCCGATCCCTCCGGGCAGGCGAGCCGATCGCCATGCCCGTCTACGATTTCGCCCGGCACGAGCGACGCGCGGAGACGATCCGGGTCGAACCGTCCCCAATCCTGCTTCTCGAAGGGATTCTCATCTTTGTCGACGCGGCGCTGCGCGAGCTGATGGATCTGCGAATCTTCGTCGACACCGCCGATGACCTGCGCTTTATCCGCCGGCTGCAACGCGATGTCACGGAGCGCGGCCGCTCCGTCGAGCTGGTCATCCGGCAGTACCTCACCTCGGTCCGTCCGATGCACGAGCAGTTCGTCGAGCCCTCCAAACGCTTTGCCGATGTCATCATTCCCGAAGGGGGCCACAACGAGGTGGGCATCGACCTGATTACCGGGCGCATTCAAGCGCAGCTTCTCGGGCAGCGCCGGTCCCACAGCGTGGCCGCGGGGCGGCGGGAGGAACCGGTGTGAGCGAGGACGAATTGGTTCGATTGATCGAATTCGCGCGGGCGGTGAGAGAGCGGGCCTATGCCCCCTACTCCGGCTTTGCCGTGGGGGCCGTGGTCGAGACCGCCGAGGGCCGGTGCTACACTGGGTGCAATGTCGAGAACGCGAGCTATGGCTTGACGATCTGTGCCGAGCGGGCCGCACTCGCCAAGGCCGTCTCCGAGGGCGCAGACCGGTTGACGCGGATCGTCGTCATCGCCGACACCGAACGGCCCATCGCTCCCTGTGGCGCTTGTCGCCAAGTGATGCTCGAGCTGATGGGGCCGGAGGGGCAGGTGATCATGGCCAATCTGCGCGGCGATCGTCTGGAGCGCAAGATCGGAGATCTCCTCCCAGAGGCCTTTGCGCCGCACGACCTTCCGGCAAGGCCACGCTGAGGGGCTCTCTTCCGCGTCGAGCGTGCGATGGCGAATGACCACTCGTGCCGCGGGTCTTCCAAATTCGCTGAGTCCTGCAGCCTGACAGAGGAGGTGCTCGATTGAGAAGGAGAGCGACGGACAATGCGGGCAGGTCGATCTGGGCAGGTCGATCCGTGGCTTGGGTCGGGCTGCTGCTCCTCCTCCTGGGAGGATGTTCCGGGTCGCGCGATCGGTTGGAGCCGGTCGATCTCTTGATCGTCGATGGGATCGTCCTGACCATGGACCGGGAGCGGCGTCAGTTTGAGCCCGGCTATGTCGCCGTCCGTGCCGAGCGGATCGTCGGAGTCGGGCCGATGAGCGACCGCCCCCTGGCCCGGTATCAGCCCAAGGCCGTCGTTCAGGCCAAGGGCAAAGCGGTCCTCCCCGGATTGATCAACGGCCATACCCACCTGGCCATGACCCTCCTGCGGGGAATCGCCGATGATCTCGAGCTGGAGGAGTGGCTCACCCGCTACATCTTCCCCGCCGAAGCGAAGAATCTCTCCCGCGAGTATGTCGAGACGGGGACGCGCCTTGGCCTGGTCGAGCTGATCCGGGGCGGCGTGACCACCTATGCCGATATGTACTATTACGAGGATGCCGTCGCGCAGGAGACGCGCCGGGCGGGCCTACGCGGAGTCCTCGGCCAGACGCTCATCGACTTCTCAGTGCCGGACAATCCGACGTGGGAGGGGGCAATCTCTTCGACCGAGCGGTATCTCGAACGCTGGGCAGGGGACCCTTGGATCGTTCCCGCAGTCGCACCCCATTCCCTCTACACCGTGAGTGGCCCCCATTGGCGGGAAGCGATCGCGCTCGCCGAGCGCCGCGGCGCTCCCCTTCTGACCCACCTCGCCGAGGCAACCACCGAGACCGACTATGCCCGGTCCAAGTTTGGCCAGCGGCCCGTCGGCTATCTCGAAGAGATCGGCCTCTTCACCACCCGCTCCCCCGTGACGGTCGCTCACGCCGTCCATCTTGACGTTCCTGAGATCGACCGGCTGGCGGCGCGAGGGATTGGGGTCGTCCATTGCCCGGAATCGAACATGAAGCTCAGCTCCGGCACGGCGCCCGTCCCGGCGATGCTCGCCAAGGGCGTCCGCCTCGGGATCGGAACCGATGGGGCCGCCTCCAACAACAATCTGGACCTCTGGCAAGAGATCGATACCGCCGCCAAACTCCATAAGCTGATCAGTGGGCAGCCGACGGTCGTCACTGCCCAGGATGTGCTGGAGATGGCGACGATCGGAGGGGCACGGGCGCTCCACCTCGAGGACCGCCTCGGATCCCTCGAGCCCGGGAAGTGGGCCGATCTCATCCTGGTGGGCATTGAAGGGCCACACCAGACACCGATGTACCACCTCGTCTCTCATCTGGTCTATGCCAACTCCGCCGCCGATGTCACCGACACGATGGTCCACGGGCGCTGGCTGATGCGCAATCGTCGACTGCTGACCCTCGATGAACATGCCATCCGCCGCCAATCTTTGCGGTATCAGGCCCAGGTACGGGCCAGCCTCTCGTCATTGTCGGGTGGTCCCGCGAAGACGACAGAGCGATGAGGCAGTTGTCAGAGAGGGGCTCGATAGGACATGATACGCACTATGCGAACATATCAGGCAGGTCAAGCCGTCAATCGGCCCGAAGGGGCGGATCGTTCCCGTTTCGGTGGGACAAGGGGGGACAATCCTCGCGGGGAGGTCGGACGTCGTTCATCGCCCCTGCTCCATTCGCTCCCCGCCTTGCTGGCGATCTTTGCGTCGACGGCCACTCTGGCCGAAGCCGCAACCCTCGCTTGGCAGGTCTCGCCGTCGGCACAAGGGACGGGCCAGCAACGGAGCGAGCCCTCCGTCGCCTCCCTTCTCCAGCAGGGAAAGAGCCTCTACCGGATTGTTCGGCTCAAAGAGTCGCTCGAAAAGTTTGAGGCGGCCCTCCAACTCGAGCCCACCAACGACGAAGCCCTCGGGCTGGCCGCGATTACCGCCTTTCGACTCGACAATCAGCGCGCCGCCCGCGACTATTTTCTGCGACGCGCCGAGCTTCCTGAGCAGAAAGACTCCGTGCGGGCCTTCTGCTACTACCGACTCTCGCTCTCTCTCTGGCGGGAGGTGCACGATCTGATTGCAGGCCACGGAAAGATCCAGGAGAACCGCCTCGTCCACACCTTGCCAGAGGCCGCGCGGCAGGAAGCGGAGACATTGATCCAGTCGGGCTTGGACTATGTCGAGCGCACGCTGCGGCTCATGCCCAACTATGCGGAGGCTCACAATACCCGCAATCTTCTCTCGAGCGAGGCGGCCCTCATCGCCCCCGGCGAGGAGCAGGCGCAGAGATCTCAAACCGCGGCGCTCGACTCCCTCAAGCGGGCTATCGAACTGGTCGAGCAGGCGGCCGCCGCTGGTCGGCGTCCTGATGTCACGGACTTTTCGCAGCCGACCGTTCGGGTCGGGGAGTTTCCGCCCACGTCGCCAGTGGATGACGTGCTCGCCCAGGATCGGATGCTCCAGCGGATCGAAGGGGGGAGACCCACCAATCGGCAATTGCCCGCCTTCCCGGTCGTTCGTGCGCCCAAACCCGATCCGGCCCAGTCTCCCGCCCCCCCAACTGGGGAGCTGCTGACGGAATCGTCGCTTCCCATCCCAGTCAAGGTCGAGATTCTCGTCTCGACGCAGGGAGATGTCGTCTTTGCCCGAGTGATCGAGGGACGACCCGAGTATAATCCAGCCGCCCTGGTCGCCGTCCGCGAATGGAAGTTTGAGCCGGCGAAGTTTGAAGGGCGCCCGGTCCAGGTCAGCGGGATCGTCACCTTCGAGGCTCCGCCGCTGCGCCGTCCTTGACCTTGATGGATCTTTTACGATTCAGGACGCGGCCGATTCGGGAGTGCCCAGCACGCCGATGAAGGGGAGGTTGCGGTAGCGTTCGTCGTAGTCGAGTCCATAGCCGACGACGAATTCGTCCGGGATCTCAAATCCGACATAGTCCGCTTCGACTTGGATCACCCGCCGGGCCGGTTTGCTGAGCAGGGTGGCGATGCGGATCGACCCCACGCCCCGTGCCCGAAAGGTCTGAAGAAGGTAATGGAGCGTCAGGCCCGTGTCGAGGATGTCTTCGACCAGCAACAGGTCGCGCCCCTCCAGTGGTTTGTCCAGATCCTTGAGAATCTTGACCTCCCCGCTCGAGCTGGTCTGCTTTCCGCCATAGCTCGAAACGGCAATGAAATCGATGCTCAACGGGAGGTCGATCGCGCGCATGAGATCGCTCAAGAAGACCGTCGCTCCCTTCAGCACACAGATCAGATGAGGATGGCGGCCCTGGTAGTCCCGGGTGATCCGCTCCCCGAGCGCCTGGACCCGTTCCCGGATTACCTCTTCTGTCAGCAGGACCCGCAGCGATGGGCTCTTCTGTTCCGACATGTACTCCCCTCTCGTCCAGCGATGCTCTCCCAAACGTTTCCCACGGGGTGACTCCCCCGGCGATTGGTGGTATAACGAAACCGAATTTAAATATAGTAACCCAACAGGAGGGTGTCAATTTTTGCCTTATGGAATATCATTTTCCACTGATTGAGAAACTTCCCCCGTACGTCTTTGCCGTCATCAACCAGTACAAAATGGAAGCGCGCCACCGAGGCGAGGATATCATCGACCTCGGGATGGGCAATCCCGACCTGCCGACACCGGAACCGATTGTCGAAAAGATGGTCGAGGCGGTGCACAATCCGCGCAATCATCGGTACTCAGCCTCGCGTGGCATCCCCAATCTTCGTCTGGAGATTGCGCGTTGGTATGAGCGGCGCTACGGTGTCGCCATCGACCCGGAGACCGAAGCGATCGCGACCATGGGGGCGAAGGAGGGCTTTTCCCACCTCATCATGGCGTTGGTCGAGCCGGGAATGCGCGTCATCGTGCCCGATCCGAGCTATCCGATCCACGCCTTTGCCGCAACCATCGCCGGTTGTGAACTGATCAAACTCCCGATCGACGAGGGCGCCGAGGCGATGATGGATGCCCTGCGCCGCCTCGACTACCCCCAAGGCCAACAGCCGCGGATTCTCGTCCTCTCCTTCCCGCACAATCCGACGACCGTCTGTGTCGGACTCGACTTCTTCGAGGAGGCGGTCGCGATTGCCCGCGAACGGGGCTACCTGATCATTCACGATCTGGCCTATGCCGATCTGGTCTTCGATGGGGCGGAGGCACCGAGCATTCTCCAGGTCCCAGGGGCCAAAGAGGTGGCCGTCGAGATGTTCTCGATGTCGAAGAGCTACTCGATGGCTGGCTGGCGCGTCGGCTTCTGTGCCGGAAATGCGCAGGTCATCGCCGCGCTCACCCGGTTGAAGAGCTATCTCGATTATGGCATCTTCCAGCCGATCCAGATTGCCAGCATCATTGCGCTGCGGGACTGTGACCCGCTCGTCCCCGAGATTGCCGCGGTCTATCGCCACCGCCGGGACGTCCTGATCCGTGGCTTGGCGTCAGCGGGCTGGGAGGTTCCCTCGCCCAAGGGGACGATGTTTGTCTGGGCCAAGCTGCCCCCGGCCTATGCCTCGCTCGGCTCCCTCGAGTTTGCCAAGCAGTTGATCGCCCGGGCCGGGGTCGCCGTCTCCCCCGGAATCGGCTTTGGCCCGCGAGGAGAAGGATACGTCCGCTTTGCCCTCGTCGAGAACGAACAGCGGATCGCCCAGGCAGTTCGAGGAATCAAGTCGTTCTTGACTGACTAGACCGGATTGTCGATCGCGGGTCAGAACCTGAGGACCTGACCGTCGAGCCTGACCATCCAGGAGGATTGCCGTGCGTCAGAGGGAGTCCGAAGACCCGAGTCCTGTCGTCGCCTCTGCGTTGACTGGCCACGACATGCCGGTCTTTGATGAGTCGATCCACGAGGTGATCACGGAAGCGGAGGTCAGACCCCTTCCGGAGGGCGCGATCCTCCTCGTGCGCGAAGGGGCGCGCGTCACTCCGCTGGCCTCGGATCAGCTGGCCGCCCGTCGCATCGAGCTTCGGTTCAAACCCCGTCGCCAAGCGACCTCGCTGATCATCGCCCTCGCCTCGGATCACGGAGGGTTCGCCATGAAACAGCGTGTCGCCCTCCACCTGAGCACCCTCGGCTACGCCTTTCGCGATTACGGACCGCCGACCGACGATCCAGTCGACTACCCAGACTTTGCCCACGCAGTGGCCCGGGCCGTCGCTGATCGGGTGTGTGACTTGGGGATTGTTCTCGATGCCGCGGGAATCGGCTCCTGCATCGCTGCTAATAAGGTGCCTGGTATTCGCGCAGCGATGTGTTACGATACGGCCACGGCACGCAACAGCCGCGAACATAACTACGCCAATGTGCTGACCCTGGGGGCTCGACTCCTCTCCGAGTCGCAGATCCTCGAGATTGTTACCACCTGGCTCACGACACCAGAAGGGGAGGCTCGTCACGGCCGGCGAGTCGCCAAGATTACCGCCATTGAAACCCAGTATCAACGTCGCTAACCCGACGAGAGCGGAATGAGGAGGTCCGGTCATGTGTTGTCAGGAGAGATGGATCAAGGCCACCAGGATGGGGATGCTGCTGTTGTTGGCTGTTGTCGGCTGGCGGGCCAGTGGTTCGGCCGCTTCACCCACGTCACAAGTGACGAGAGAGGTGCGGATCGTCCCCCCCACGGTCGTGGTCGACCAGACGGTCACGGTTGGCATCGAAGTGGTCGCGACCGGTGGGGAGCAGTCGGTTGCGCTCAGTTTGCGGTATGACCCGACAATCCTCAGCCGACCTGCTGTCGCGCTTGGAACCGGAAGGGGAGAAGCGGGTCCTGCAGGAACTCCGACTTTCCTCGCCAACTGGTCAGGATCTTCCCAAGGGCAACTCGGACTGACTTGGAATCTTCCCGCTGGACAAACCCTCTCGGCGGGCACTCACTCGCTCTTTCGCGTCACCTTCCGGGTCGAGTCGGCGGGTGGGGCCCTCCCCTCTGCGACCCTCTCCCTCGGAGATCTACCGGTGGGGCGGAAGATTACCGATGCGGCTGGTGCGCCCCTCGCGGCCGGCTGGATCGATGCCAGAGTCTCCCTCGCGAGTCTTCCCGTCGTGACGATCCTGCCCACCTCCCCTACCTCCCACGATTCGGTCTCTTTCACCTTGGCTGGGATCTGGTCCGATGCCTGTATTCCGCGCCAACCCGTTCTTCGGCGGACCGACCGGCTCCTCCGGATCGAAACGACCACCTTGGGAGAGTTCTGTGCCCAGGTGCTGACCCCCTACACCTTGCCTGTCTCCCTCGGCAAACTCGAACCAGGAACGTATCAGGTCGAGGTCGTTCACGTCTTCGCTCGAAGTTCCATCCGGTTGGGCTCCTTCTCCCTTACCGTTCAGATGGGATTGACAAGCACCAATGCCGGGAATTATGCCGTAGGGCAGGTGGCGAGGGGATCGATCGTCGCCGCTTTCGGCACGCGGCTCGCGACGGGCAGCGAATCCGCCCCGACGCTGCCGCTCCCCACCTCCCTTGGAGGTACAACCGCCATCATTCGGGACGTCACCGGAACCGATCGGCCAGCTCCCCTCTTCTTCGTCTCTCCCCAACAGGTCAACTATCAGGTTCCGGTCGAGACGATCGAGGGGCCCGCCAAATTGACCCTGACCAATCGACAGGGCGAGACTGCCATGAGCCGACTGGAAGTGGTCCGGGTGGCCCCCGCTCTCTTCACGATGGATGGGTCCGGTCAAGGACTGCCCGTCGCCTCACTGATCCGTACCACGGCCAATGGACAGCAGACCCAGGAGTCGGTCTGGAGGGCCATGCCCGGCGGTGGCATCGTGCCACGCCCGATTCCCCTTGGACCTTCGACCGATGACCTCTTCGTCGTCCTCTACGGAACAGGGCTCCGCTTCCGCTCGGCTCTCTCTCACGTCACCGTGACGATCGGAGGGGTTGCCTCTCAGGTGCTCTATCTTGGGGAGTCTGGTGGGTATGTTGGGCTGGATCAGTGCAACGTCCGCATCCCGCGGTCGCTGCAGGGGCGAGGGGTCGTCGATGTCACCCTGATTGTCGACGGAATACGCGCCAATCCGGTACAGTTGACGATCGAATAACCCCCCGCCACTCCGCTCTCTTCAGCGGGTTACCGTCTTCCGCTGGCTGCTGTTCTTGAGCAGCTCGGACCGCCGCAGAAAGTAGCTCGACTTCATCCGACTCTGGCTGAAGAGCTTCTCCGCTTGATCGTCCCAGTGAGGTGAGTCCCGATGGTCGCTCATCCCGAGCGGGATGATGGTCCAGGACTGGGGCACCTTGGTCAGGACGACCACTTGAGTCGAGGTCTGTCCCCCCTGCCCAACCATCTCCTGGCCTCGCTTGGCAAAGGTGATCGCCCGCGGCGTCGCCATCCCGTAATCCTGCAGCGTTCCACCCGCCACCGGATAGGTCTTGCCACCTTCCCTTCCCACGCGAAAATAGCGGCCGTACGGGGCCTCGATCGAGCCGACCGTCTCCGTCAACCACTTCACGGCACCAGTCAGGGCCGCCGAGATCTGCGCATCCGTCAGATCACCGGGAACCTCGACCGCACGGCGCAACGCCGGGCTCTCCAGTGAGGCCTTGAAGGCGAAGAAGGAGAGGGCTCCCACCGAATCCGCGTCACTGCGCCGGTTCCAGTCGAGGATCTGGCGATAGACCTGCCCGGCCGCCGCCGAGAGCCCGTTCCCAGCTCCCCCGTTGGCACTGCTGGCGGAGCCGCCCGCGCCGAGCGTGCGCAGGCGCGCCTGCCACTGCTCCGCCTGGTAGACCTCTGGGCTATAGGCCAGGTCGATGGCCTGCTCGACCGTCACCCCCTGCGCAGCGTGGAGCTGCTCAAGGGTCATCGCTCCCCGCTGGTGCGCGGGGCGGTTCTCGTCATTGTAGAGCCAGGGCCGATCAACATACTGCTCCGCCCGCATCGGGCTCTCTTTCATCATGGCGAACGGGGAGACGTTGTTGTTCTGCATGTAGCCCTGCGGCGGGTTGGTCACCTGGATCAGCTCCGCCATCGGGTGGATACCCTGCCACTCACAGCCACCCGTGCCAGGCAGGGGCTTGGTCGAGTCACACCCTTTGGGGCGCACCGGGACCCGTCCGTTGCGGAGGTAGTAGATGTCCCCCTGCACGGTGCCAACCATGATGTTCTGCGACATCAGTTGCAGCATCGACAATCCCTGCTTCATCTCAGCCAGATTCCGCGCGGTGAACATCCGGTAGACCTGATCACTCAACCCGACCTCGTCCCGGTACGGAATGGCCATCGTGTAGGCCTTCTTGCCCTGGCGCGCGACAATCGGACCGTGGTGCGTCGCTTCGATCTCGACCTTCGCGGGGACGAGCTGATCGCCTTTCCTCACCTGAATGGTCGTCTCGCGGACCTGCATCTCGCGCCACTGCCCCTCGAAGCGGTAGAGCCGCGGATTGTCCGGGTGGATCTCCTCCTCGAAGACGTCGGAGGTGTCGGGCCCACCGGTGGTCATCGCCACCGACGCCCACTGGCTGTGTCCAAGGGAAGGGAAGGGGATCCCCAAGATGCTAACCCCCGAGACCTTGAACGCGCCCGCATAGATGCGTACCTCGTAGAAACGGAACTCTCCATACCAGCCGAGGTGGGGGTCGATCACCGCGATCGGCGCCTTGAGCGCCGATCTGGAAGAGGCGAGCAGCATCTGGTTCGATCCGCGGTACTGCACTGGATCCGGCGTGATCCCCGCCCGCCGCAGGTCTCCCGCCGCCTCTCCTTCGGGCCACCCCCAGATGATGTAGCGTCCCAGGGAGATCACCTGCGCCGGGTGCAGCTCCGGCGCCCAGGCCGGCACCTTGGTCGGGTTCTCCTTCATGTAGAGCTTGATCCCCTCCTGGTAGGCCTCGATCGCCCGCCGCATCGTCGGACTGATCGTGTTGTACCTCTCCCGCGAGACCTCTGCGTGGCGCCATAACCGTTGGCGGTAGTCATGCCGATACCACTCCGCCCCAAAGGCCTCCGCCATCGTCCCTTCGGCCTTCCGGTAGTTGCGCAGCAGCTCCTCGAGGCGGTCCTCCGCCTGGGCATACCCGATCGCAAAGGCCGCATCCTCCAGTGTCGAGGCGAAGATGTGGGGAACCCCGAACTTGTCCCGCACGATCTCTGCCGGTCCGGCCTCGACCGTCCCTCGCGAAGTCGCGCCCCCCGTGACGATCAGCCCCACCAACAGG
>JBMOHS010000055.1:0-21465 GCA_049317725.1 Blastocatellia bacterium | reverse complement strand
GAACGCTCCCGGGCTGGAGCTTGCCCTCCCACCTCCGAGAGCGCCCACTCCCCCCTGCATCCTGCCAGAAGCATCCCGACCACCACCAGCGCGATCGAGCCGGACATGCGACACCCCTTCCAATCGTCTCTTCTCATCCGTTCCCCCTTATGCCTGATCACCGACAAGATCCGACGGCTTTCGGTCAAAATCATCGATCTCCTCAGGAGTGGATGACCCGCGCAATCGCGTCCACTCTGCGGGCCCGACAGACCTACAATAGTGAAAATGGATACCAAAGGTAAGAGAGAAGATGGGAATGGCGGCGTCCGGACTCGAACCGGAGACCTAGGGGTTATGAATCCCTCGCTCTAACCAACTGAGCTACGCCGCCTTGGGCAAGATGAAATGCCGATGATTGCAGGGTTGTTCCGCAGCAGCCGGGAAGGGCTCTTCAAACCAATCCGACGAGAGAAACCCGTAGTGACACCGACAGGAAACAAAGAACCTTATATACCACACCGAGGTTGGACGCGCCAGTCCCAGCCCAGCCCAGCCTCAAAAATTCAAGTTTCCCGTCACCATGCCAACCCCGACGCGACCACTTCGCGAAGGCGGGCCGCCTCCTGCCGAAGAAACTCCTTGTTCACTTCTTGGCCGGGGGGCAGTGCGATGCGCAGCGGTGGGTGATACCGAACCCGAACTTTGCGTGGTCTGGGAAAGAGGTGGTGACGGGAGTAGGCTTCGTACCCGCCGATGATGGTTGCCGGAATGATCGGGACTCTGGCTTCGAGGGCGAGGAGAATCGCCCCTGGCTTGAAGGGCATGAGTTCGCCGGTGGTCGTGCGCCCGCCTTCAGGGAAGATGACCAGTCCGCCCCCCTGGTGAAGCTGGTCGGCCGCCCGTCGCAATGCCGCCCGATCGCCGCGGCGAATATCGACGGGAAAGGCGCCAAACGCCCGCATCAGCGGGCCAATGATCGGCTTGCGCGTCATCTCATCCCAGGTCATGTACCGCATCGGCCGACTGACCGGAAGGGAGACCCAGAAGGGATCGAAATAACTGACGTGGTTCGGCGTCAGAAGAAAGGGGCCCGTCTTCGGAAGATACGCGGTCCCCTCGAACTCGATCCGAAACCAGAGACGGGCCAGCGCCATGACAATCCACCGCGAGAGGGTAAAGATCCACATCTTGTTCATAAAATGACCGTCGCCCGCCAGTCCAGCATCTCCTTGCCCCATCCCGTGCTCGAGCCGGGATCCGGCTCCACCCTGCCCATCATTGTCTGAGCAAGACAGCCTCGGTGACTGCCCCCCTCAGGTGGACACGGCAGAAAGGTACGAAAGAAAGCGTCTGATGTCGAGAGGAACACCGTGCCAACTGGGTCAGGCCCCCTTCCCTTTGAGCAATCGAACTGGGCCGAGATCCGGTCGAGGTGCCAGTCCCCGCGCTCCAGACGTCCGCCGACCTGCCCTTACGTCCTCACCGAGGGTGCTCTTGATGGATTTGTAACAGTTTCTTCAAGATTTCGGGGATCGAATAGTGACATTTTTCCCCTAGTGTGCACCCTTGACGTTCTGGACTCAATTCACGCATTCCAGAAAAGCGTGGTTCGACGTTCATTTCCCCAGGTTCTTCTGGATCGATCGCGATCATTCGCTCTCACCTGCCAGACGGAAGCCACTGACGAGCAGGTGGACTTGAGCGAGAACAGCCTTCACGAGGCTGAGCATTGGGGTAGATTGGCGACGACAGTTCGAGTCCACTGGATCAAGTGCCGAAGTTGTTTCGAGGTTGGAGGTTGTTCGTTATGCCGTACTCTGAGTTGTTGATCAAGCCGATGCGCGAAGATTTGTCGAAATTGGGAATTGAAGAGGCCCGCACTGCCGCTGCCGTCGACGCGGCGGTCAAAGAGACGTCCGGGATCCTCATGGTGGTAGTCAATTCTGTCTGCGGCTGTGCTGCAGGAAAGGCCCGCCCTGGCGTCGCTGCGGCTCTGCAGCACGCGGTGACTCCCAACCGGACGATCACTGTCTTTGCCGGAGCCGACATCGAAGCGACCGAGCGGGCCCGGAACTACTTCACTGGGTATCCCCCCTCCTCCCCTTCGATTGCGCTGCTGCGCGATGGAAAACTGGTCTACATGATGGAGCGATACCAGATCGAAGGACGCAATGCGCAGGAGATCGCGAACGAGTTGACGCTCGCGTTCGACAAGTTCTGCCAACCGCAAGGACAGACGGTCGGCGTCTAAGCGTCTCTTTGTCAGCAAAGCCAGCCAGATCCTGAAGTGCAGGTAGAAGGGTCGAGGACCATCCTTGCCCCTTCTACCCCAGTTCCTCCTCCTTCTCTTTTCTCTTATTTTGACCAGAAGTCGTCCTGAAACAGGAAGAGTGCCATCCACTGATCACAGGGATTGCGGCAGGTTCAAGGCGAGGAGTGGAGATCGAAGAGGGGAAGGGTCTGGGTCCTTCCCGTCAAAAGATCTGCCAAAGTGATTGGTGTGGTGCACCTTGACAATTTCAGGGCCTCTCCCTACCCTGAATCTGGATCACATGCTACCCTTGTCAGATCTTCGTGGAATGGCGATTGGAGATCCAGACCTTGGACTCTTCCCTGACCGCGCGAGCCCGTCGGCCTGAAGCCGAGATCGTCTTTTCTTGGCAGGGGAGATCTGGAATTGTCACCAAGGGAGAAATGACGTGCCCTTCTTCTTCGATCTATCCTCGCTCACCCCGGTGCTGGAGCGGAATCCGTTCGCCCCCCCTCCCCTTCGTGACCCCATCCCCGCCCTGACCGCCGAAGCGAACGAACCGATCGCGGCTGAACCGATCGCGGACACAGGACTGCCCATTCCCGCTCATTACGATCTCGATCTGATGCGGGCACTCGTCCAGGATCCCTTCCGGGTCTACGTCTACTGGAATTTGCGCTCCGATCCCTTTGCGAAATTGCGGCGGATCTTCTCCCCAGAGCAGGTGGCAGAGTTCCGGCTCGTTTTGCGGCTGATCGACGAGACGACACGCGTCACGGTTCTCTTTCCGGTACCCTACACGCGGGAGTATTGGTTCGACGTCTTTCCGGGTCGACGGTACCGCATTGAGCTGGGGCTTCAATCAAGGCGAGCGGGCTACATCAAGCTGCTCGGCTCACAGGTGGTCGAGACACCTCGCGGAGGTCCCTCGGAGGTGAGCGCGGAGGATCCGGCCTTTGCAATCGAGGCGGACGATTATCTGACCGTGCTGCGCGAGAGCCATCTCGTCCCGGAGCGGATCTTCACCGCAGAAGGACTTCTGGCCAAGATCAGAGGGGAAGCAGACTGGGAGCTGAAAGAGGAATGGGACGCCCTGCCGATCTCCTTCCGTCGAATCATGGAGATCATTGCCGACCTCGAGGCGGGACGTGCCTGCGACCGCTGGTGGGAGCGGCTCAGCGAAGAGGAGTTGGCGGAGATGGTGCGCGAGTTCCTCGGGATCATTCGCGAGATGGGAGAGGGAGAGCTCGGCTATCTCCTGCTCCTGCGGTATCTGCCAGAGCTGCTGCGGAGAGTCCTCCGTGCAAGCGGAGAGATCCGCATCGACAAGCCGCTGCCCCTCTTTCTTGCCGAGCAGCTCGGCCAAGTCACGTCGGAGTGGAACGTGGAAGACCCGGATCCTTCGGGGAGAGGGTGGTCCACCCCCCTGCCCGTCTCCCAATCAGTGGCGTAGGGGGGATCTCCTCTTCCCTCTTCTCCCCCCTTAGACAGTCTCTGCTTTGCTGGAAGGCGGCTATGGCGATTGGATACCTCAGTCTGGTCCTGCACGCGCACCTGCCATTTGTGCGCCATCCAGAGTATCCAGACTTTCTCGAAGAGGATTGGCTCTATGAGGCGATCAGTGAGACCTACCTGCCCCTCCTGATGGCCTACCGGAGTTTGCGCGACGAGCGGGTTCGCTTTCGGGTGACGATGTCGATGACGCCGCCCCTCTGCGAAATGCTGGTCGACCCGCTCTTGCAGGGTCGCTACGTTCGGCATCTCGAGAAGCTCTGCGAGTTGTCCGAGCGAGAGGTGGAACGAACGGCCAAAGAGGCGCCCCAGTTTCACGAGGCGGCCCGGATGTACCAACACCATTTCCGGGCGTGCCTCGACCTCTACGAGCGGGAACTCGGACGGGACCTCATCGGCGCCTTCCGCGAACTGCAGGAGGAGGGCTATCTCGAAATCATCACCTGCTGCGCGACTCACGGCTACCTGCCGTTGATGTCGAACGAGACGGCCAAACGGGCACAGATCGAGATCGCCTGCGCCAATTACCGGAAGCACTTCGGCCGTTCCCCACGGGGGATCTGGCTGGCGGAGTGCGCCTTCACGCCGGGAGATGATCGGTACCTGCGGGAGGCGGGGATCCAGTTCTTCATCGCCGACGCCCACGCCATCCTCTACGGTTCGCCCCGCCCCCGCCGAGGGATCCACGCCCCTGTGATCACTCCCTCGGGAGTCGCCGTCTTCGCCCGCGACACCGAGACGAGTGAGCAGGTCTGGAGTTCCGAGATTGGCTATCCGGGAGACCCGGACTACCGCGAATTCTACCGGGATCTGGGCTACGACGCCCCCGACGAGGACTATATCCGTCCCTATCTTCACGACGATGGCGTCCGGCGAAACGTCGGGATCAAGTACCACCGAATCACCGGGCGCGTCCCCCTCCACGCGAAGGCCGCCTACGTCCCCTCCTGGGCAAGCCGAAAGACGGAGGTGCACGCCAGCGACTTTCTCGGTAAGCGGATCGCGCAGGCCCACCATCTGGGGTCACACCTGGGACGCCCACCGATCATCCTCGCCCCCTACGACGCCGAACTCTTTGGCCACTGGTGGTTCGAAGGGCCGCAATTTCTGCTCGCCCTCTTCCGGAAACTTGCCCGGGAACAGCAGGAGATCGAAGCAATCTCCCCGATCGACTACTTGCGGATCTTTCCCGAGAACCAGCCGCAGACCCCTTCCCACTCTTCGTGGGGGGCGGAAGGCTACAACCGGGTCTGGATCAACGCCCAGACCGAGTGGCTCTATCTGCACCAGCACGCCGCGGAGCGGCGAATGGTCGAGCTGGCCAGCCGCTATCCACAGGCAGAAGGGTGGCACCGGCGCGCCCTCAACCAAGCGGCACGGGAGCTGCTCCTCGCGCAGTCGTCCGATTGGGCCTTCATCATCACGACCGGGACGATGGTTCAGTATGCAGTCAAGCGGTTCAAGGATCACATCCATCGCTTTACCCGCCTCTACGAGATGCTGCAGCAGAACTCGCTCGATCAGCCTTGGCTGGTAGAGATCGAATCGAAGGATACGATCTTCCAGGAGATCGACTACCGGGTCTACCTCCCCCGCTCGGGCAACGAACAGGCTTGAGGCCTCACCGATTTTGCGTTGCTGACAGCCGATCCTCGAACCAATTTTTCAGGAAGCTGGCGGAAGGACCGGGCGGGTGGGGCTTGCGCGGGGATCTCTGCTATACTGCGGCCGTTCTTTTTTCACGAACCAAGTCGAATCAAATCAAGGGAGGCAGACCCATGAACAGTTCAGATGACCGTCGCGACCAGCCGAACGTGTCGCGACGCACTTTTCTCAAAGGAACGGGGGTGGCTGGGGTGGCTGGGGCAGCCCTGACGATCCCCGGTGCGCCGACGGCGGAAGCCCGGGAGATCGCCGGAATGCCCGCGGTGTCCGTCATCGGGCCAGAAAAAGGGAAGATCACGCTGACAGTCAACGGGGCCGCCAGAGTGGTGGAGGCGGAGCCCAGGGTGACGCTCCTCGATGCCTTGCGCAACGATCTGGACGTGACAGGGGCCAAGCGGGTCTGCGATCGGGCGACCTGCGGAGCCTGCTCGATCCTGCTCGATGGAAAACTGGTCTATGGCTGCTCAATCCTGGCGATCGACGCGCAGGGGCGCCAGATCGAGACAGTCGAGAGCCTGACCGCCGATGGCACGCTCCATCCGGTCCAGAAAGCCTTTGTCGATCACGACGGTCAGCAGTGCGGTTTTTGCACGCCCGGATTCGTCATGGCCTGCAAATCACTGCTCGACCGCCATCCGGAGCCGACACCAGAGCAGATCCAGATGGGGCTGGGGGGCAATCTTTGCCGCTGCGGAACCTATGTTGGAATCAAGGAAGCGGTGGCCCAGGCATCGAAGGAGTTGAAGCAACAGAAGACGAGAGGAGGGCGACGCAATGGCTGAGTACAAATGGCCTGAGGAGGGCAAACGGAAGTACATCGGCAAGCGGATCTCGCGGATCGATGGTCCGGACAAGGTGAGCGGGAAGGCGAAGTATACCTACGATATCAACCGCCCGGGGATGCTCTTCGGCAAGGTGCTCCGGTCACCCCACGCGCACGCCAAGATCGTCAGCATCGACACCAGCGCGGCAGAGAAGATGCCTGGCGTCGCAGGAATCCGGATCATCCAGGGGCCAGGGGCAGAGATTAAATGGGCCTTGGACGAGATCGCCATCGTCGCGGCGGTCGATGAGCCGACGGCGGAAGATGCTGCGCGCGCGATCAAAGTCGTCTATGAGGTGCTGCCCCACGTCGTCAACGAGCGGGATCTCGAGAAGGTGCCCGCCACCAACCGACGCCCTCCTACGGAACAGACCAAGGGAGATCCGGCAGCAGGGTTCAGCAGCGCCGAGGTGATCCTCGAGGAGACCTACGGCAACGACGTCATCACCCATTGCTGTCTGGAGACGCACGGCTTGGTCACCGAATGGGAGGGGGAGAACAATGTCCTGCTCCACCAATCGACCCAGTCCGTTTCGAGCATTGGGGGGGAGATGGCCCGGGCGCTGCAACTGCCCGCGGGGAATGTTCACGTCCGGATGGACCATATTGGCGGCGGTTTCGGGAGCAAATTCCCCGTCGATCGCTGGGGGTTGGAGGCCACCCGACTCTCCAAGACACTCGGAGGTCGCCCGATCAAATTGATGCTGGAGCGGGATGCGGAGCTGGCCATCGCCGGCACGCGCCCCTCGGCCTATGCCCGCGTCAAGGTTGGTGCCAAGCGCGATGGGACCCTCGTCGCCTGGGAGTCGGAGTCGTGGGGCAGCGGCGGCGTCGCTGGCACCGGCATGCCCCCGTACCCCTACGTCTGGCAGTTCACGAACCAGCGGACCCGCCACCACAGCATCTCGACCAACAATGGCCCGCAGCGGGCTTGGCGAGCGCCCAACCATCCGCAGGCGTGCCTGGTGACGATGGGGGCCCTCGAAGACTTGTCCGCCAAACTGCAAATGGATCCGCTCGACTTTGTCCTCAAGAACATCGAGATGACTGGAGTGAGGGCGAACATCTACCGCGACGAGCTGCTCAAGGCGGCGGAGATGATCGAGTGGAAGAAGCTCTGGCGCCCCCGCGGAGAGGGAGCAGTCGGCAGCACCTCCACTATCAAGCGCGGACTAGGCCTCTCGCTCCATACCTGGGGCGGCGGCGGCCACGCCAGTGACTGCGACTTGACGATCCACCCCGATGGGTCGGTCGAGATTCGGATGGGATCGCAAGACCTCGGGACCGGCACGCGGACGGTCATCCAGATCGTCGTTGCCGAGTCACTCGGCTTGGCCCAAAACCAGGTCAAGGTGCTGATCGGAGACAACAAATATCCCCCCTCGGGCTCCTCCGGCGGTTCGACGACGGTCGGGGGCATCAGCGCCTCCTCCCGACGCGCCTCGATCGATGCCCTCAACGCGCTCTTCGAGAAGGTCGCGCCGGCGCTCGAAGCGACCCCCGCTGAACTGGAAGCGGTCGATGGACAGATCCGGGTCGCCTCGGCTCCCACCCGGCAGATGAGCTGGAAGCAGGCGTGCGCAAAGCTGGGGACGCAGCCGCTCACCACCCGGGGCAAGCACCCTGGCCGTGAAACCCTCACCTCCGCGGGGGTTGGTGGTGTCCAGATGGCCGACGTCCTCGTCGATATCGAAACCGGCGTCGTCAAGATGAACAACTTTGTCGCCGTCCAGGACTGTGGGCTCATCATGGACTTGAAGACCGCCGAGAGCCAAGTCTACGGCGCAATGATCATGGGGGTCTGCTTCTCCCTCTACGAAGAGAAGATCATGGACAACCAGACGGGCCGAATGCTCAACCCGAACATGGAGTTCTACAAACTGGCGGGCCTCGCCGATATTGGAACCTTCAAAGTCCATATGATGACCGGGAAAGGCTACGATGAACGAGGCCCGATCGGATTGGGAGAGCCTCCGACGGTCTCGCCCGGAGCGGCAATCTCCAACGCTGTTGCCAACGCAATCGGGGTGCGGGTCGGGACGATTCCACTGACCCCGGACCGGGTACTCGCCGCCCTGGCCCGGAAAGGAGGCCAAACGTCATGAATCAATTTGAATACGCCAGTCCAACGACGAAAGAGCAGGCAGTCGCCCTCCTCGGAACGACCTGGGGAGAGGTCGAAGTACTCGCGGGCGGCACGGATCTTCTCAGTCTGATGAAGGACTATGTCGCCACCCCGAAGCGGGTCGTCAACCTTAAGGGGATCAAGGATCTCTCTGGGATGCGGATTGCCAGAGACGGTTCCGGCCGAATTGGGGCTCTTGTCACGCTCGACCAGTTGATCGAGGGGTTGGGGAAGGCCCATCCGGCCCTCACCCAAGCCGCGACCGGAGTGACCAGCCCGCAGATCCGGAACATGGGAACCGTCGGTGGCGATCTCTGTCAGCGGCCCCGCTGCTGGTACTACCGTGCAGGCTTCGGTCTGCTCGCCCGGAATGAAGCGGGCCAATCGCTGGTTCCGAACGGGGACAACCGCTACCACGCGATCCTCGGCAATGACGGCCCTTCCTACTTTGTCAATCCATCCTCATTTGCCCCTGCGCTGATCGCCCTGCAGGCCAAGATCCAGATCTTTGGCCCCAAGGGGGCGCGGGAGGTGGCGGCGGGAGAGTTCTTCGTCCGCCCCGCGACCGAAAAGGATCGAGAGTACGCGCTGCAACCCAATGAGATCGTCACCGGAGTTACCCTGCCGCGTGCGACGGGGCTGCAGAGCGCAACCTACGAAGTTCGTCAACGCGAGGCGCTCGACTGGCCTCTGGCGACGGCTTCCGTGGCGCTGCGACTGGATGGGTCCCGCAAGGTGAGCGAGGCACGCATCGTCCTGGGACACGTCGCGCCCATCCCCTGGATCGCCGCGGCGGCGGCGGCCTCGCTGATCGGCAAGCCTCTCACCGAGGAGACGGCGGCGGCTGCCGGCAAGCTCGCTGTCGCCGGAGCCAATGCGCTCAGCCATAATGGCTACAAGATCCAGCTCGCCTCGGTCGCGGTCAAACGCGCCCTGCTGCAAGCGGCGGCTTGAGAAGCGGCTGGCCAACAGACACCAGGGGGGAGATCCCCGTCCTGAAGGGAGGACTGTCATGACAGAAGCAGAACGCTACGATACCAACCGCCCAAATCTCTGCCCAGCGCTCCGCTGGAAAGAGATGTTCATCTGGGCCGAACACGAGCCGACCGTTCCCAGGTCGAACACCGGCAGCTTCTGGTGCCTGCATACCCAGAACTGCCTCGGACCGGATGGCCAACTGGCAGAACCGGAATTCTGCGACAACGCAGGGCGCGGTTGCCATGCCCACGAATGAGTCAGTACAATCGGAGACGTTCTTCTCCTTCGCCTCGATGTTCGGCGAGTAAGCTGAGCAGCCCAGGCGTTGACAAGTGCGTCGCCGGGAGTGCCGACAAGATGGCTTGAGGTTGAGAAGAGCGAAGGGGAATGGTTCCTCCTCGCTCTTCTTCCCTTTTCGAGTAGGAATTGACGACGGTTCTTTCGGCGAGATCAGGGTCGGATGATCTTCAACCCGTGACAAGGTAGTTGTGTGCTGTTACGGACAGATGAGCAAGGTGCGAACCCGCACGGAAGGAGGCTTGAGGACATGAAAAGTCTACTGAGAATGATGACAGTTTGTCTGCTCGGATGGTGGTTGGCGCCGACAGCGCAGGCGCAGCAGATTCACGGGGACTACCTCGAATCGCGCAACGCCGATGTCTACACCGGCCATTGCTACGCCATGTCGGAGCTGAACTTGGCGGGCGATCAGGCGATCATGGCGTGGCGGGTCTCCCGTGGAGAGTGGGAGGGAGTTCCCCTCGATGGCTTGAGTGTCGTCGGGGTAACCCGTGCGACCGGGACGATGGGTAGCCCGTACGTGGAGGCCCCAGCGGCCAAGTCGGTCCTCATTCTCGACGCGAAAGCGAGCCCTCTTCAGCGACAGGCCCTCGCCTCCTTCGCCCGTGCCATGGGAGGGCAAGTGCTGCAAGAGATCGTTCGGACAGAGATTGCGCCCATCTCGCTCGAACTTGACTTTCACGGGGAGCATCCGAGTGGGGGGCGTCTCGAGGCCGGCAGCCTCGCCAGTGTCGTCGCGCGCAGCCTGACGGCTGGCGATCACATCTGCGGGAACGAACAGACCTACTACCCTCCGTTGACCGCGACCGCCCACTCGATGCCAGCCGTCGCCTCCCTCGACCAGTTCAAAGGTGAGGGGCTGGGCGTCTCCTGGACCCTTCGGAACAAGCGGAGTGCCTTTGTTGGCCATTTCGCTCGATGAGCGAAATCATTGGTCCAATGGAAGGAAGAAGGAGTGGCAGGATGAGGGTTGAACGAGAAGGAAACGTGAGAAGCTCGGCCCACAAGTCTGTCCTGAGACTGGCGGCGCTGTGCTGGATGCTAGGTGGTCTCTCCGTCGGACTGGCTGGCGAACGAGTTGAGGGCTATCGGGTGGAAGCGGTTGGGCCAGCGACGGACTCATCCGTCGCCGAGTCGATCCGAACGGCGCTGAGTCCGTCCGGAATCCGGGTCCTCGATGGGGGAGGTTCAACGATCTGCGAGATCTGGCTGCGCCAGGAGATCCCTGCCAGCGCCGAGGAGGTCTCGGGGGCCTTCTTCTCGAAGATCGGAGAAGGGAATTTCATCGGGCTCGTCCATTTCCCCAAGAATGGTGGGGATTTTCGTGGACAAGGGCTCCCAGCCGGATGGTATACGATGCGGTATGCCATGATCCTGCAGGACGGAAACCATCTAGGGGTCTCCCCGTCCCGTGATTTCCTGCTCTTCAGTCGGGTATCGGACGACACCGATCCGCGCCGAGCCTTGCCGATCAGCGAACTCTATCAGAAGAGCCGGGCAGCGGCTGGAACCGGCCATCCCTCCAGTTGGAGCCTCGCCTTTCCTACCGAGGAGAAAGGGCTGCCGCGGGTCGTCACCAATCACGAGGAGCATGTCATCCTGGAGATGCTGCTGCCGACAGCTGGTGCTCCCACCGCGGTGGGGATGACCATCATCGGAAAGACGGAGGGCTGACGTGGACCTGTACTTCTTCTACAAGGGCACCTGAACGACCTGTCGGGACGCGCGGAGGTTCCTGCGCGAGCTGCTCGATCGACATCCGGGTGGGCCCCCGCTCCACGAACGGGACTATGCGAAGATCCCTCTCACCGAGGCAGAGTTGTCCCTTCTGCTGGGGGACGATCCGGTCGGCCCGTTCCTCAATGCACGTCACGCCGTCTACAAAGAGCGCGGCTACGCCGATCAGTTGCCTGCCCGGGAAGAGCTGATCAAGCTGGTCCCAGCCGAGCCGAATCTCATCCGACGCCCGATCGTCCGCTGGGGCAAGCGGACGATCATCGGCTTTGATCAAGAGGCGCTGATCGCGATGCTCGCTCAGCGTTAGCCGCCGTCGGCCCGGCGCAATCAGCGGACTTCCCCCAGACGGTCTCTCTGTTTAGCCTCCTTGGAAGGCCCTTCCAGCCTGGACCGCTCGAGATTCCTCCGCCCGACAATCGATCATCAGCAAAGGAGAAGAATCCAGATGAAGACGCTATTGCTGGAACTGGTATTGATTCTGCTGCTGATCGTCGCCAACGGCTTCTTCTCAATGGCCGAGATGGCGATCGTCTCCTCGCGACGTGCGCGGTTGCATCACCTTCAAGCGTTTGGCTCTGCCATTAAGCGACGTCGCGCGAAAGTGGCGCTGGAGCTGGCAGAGTATCCGGAACGATTCCTGTCGACGGTCCAGATCGGAATCACCCTGATCGGGATCCTGGCTGGAACGCTCGGGGGAGCGACGTTAGCCGGCGAATTGGCCCTGTTTCTCCAGCGGGTCGGGGAGAGCTCCACCACTCGTCTGCTCACTTGGCTGCCTGCCTACAGCGAGATGATCGGGGTTGGGATCGTCGTCATCGGCATTACCTATCTTTCACTGATCATCGGAGAGCTGGTTCCAAAACGACTCGCCCTCAACGCACCGGAGCGGATTGCGACACAGGTCGCCAGCCCAATGCGAGCCCTCTCGCGGGCAGCCAGCCCATTGGTCCACGTTCTCGAGCAATCAACGGCGGGAATCCTTCGACTCTTCCGCATTCAACTGCAGGCCAGCCCTCCGATCACCGAAGAAGAGGTCAAGATTCTCATCGAACAGGGAACACAGACTGGCGTCTTCAATCCAGTGGAGCAGTCTCTTGTCCGGAATATTTTCCGATTGGCGGATCAACCAGTCAGCACCCTCATGACCCCACGGATGGAGATGATCTGGCTCGATGTCGAGCGGCCGCTGGACGAGCTGCGCCGATGCGTCATTGAGAGCCCCCATACTTTGTTCCCAGTCGGACGGGGGAGTGTCGATGATCTCCTCGGAGTCGTCAAAGGGAAGGAGCTGCTAGCCGCCATTGAACTTCCCCGATCTCTCCCCTTTGACTGGTCCCTGCTGCTGCGAGAACCACCCCTTCTGCTCGAGACTCGATCCGCACTCGACGCACTCGAAGCCTTCCGGCTCTCTCCCCTCCAATTAGCCTTGGTGATCGATATCAACCAGTCGATCGAAGGGCTGGTGACTGCCGAGGATATCCTGCACGCCATCGTCTCGGATGCTATTTCCCGCAGCCATCCTCCATTCGGCCCTCAGGCTTCAGGTGAAAAGAGGAGAGCGGAGCCTTGGATGCTTGAGGGAACCCTTTCCCTGCTTCAGTTAAAAGAGATTTTTCCGCTCGGCCCCCTCCCGGGAGAAGAACGGGGCTTCTTCACGACCCTCTCCGGTTTTCTGATGAGCCGGCTGGGTCGCGTCCCGACCGTCGGAGATATCGTCGAGTGGGAAGGTTATCGCTTCGAGGTCACCGCCATGCAGGGACGGCGCGCGACGCGTGTGGCGGTGACCCCCCCAGCAGTCTCCACTGAAGAGATCGGGTAAGAGATCTCGCCCGCTGCACGGGCACTCCCACACTCGATCCACCCACCGATCATCAAACTACCAATCCCCCTGCTGGGTAGTCGTGAGAAAAGGCCCTGCCCAGAAACTGGACAGGGCCTTTTCTCGGGATGGCAATTCCGTTCGCGGCGACCATCAAACCTTGACGACGTTCTCCGCTTGCAACCCTTTCGGTCCGTTCATGACCTCGAACTCAACTTCGTCGCCTTCCTCAAGGCTCTTGAACCCCTCAGCACGGATCGAGGTGTAGTGCACGAAGACATCCTCTCCATCCTTTCCGAGGGAGATGAACCCGTAGCCCTTGGAATTATTGAACCACTTGACCTTACCCTGTTGTCTCTCTGCCATATTGAATGTACCTCCTAAAATCGACTCAGGAACGTGTCTGAAACCAGCCTGTTGGGTTAAGCTGATGTCCCGCTCACTCAGTGCTCGTCGCCAAAATCCAGATCCCTGTGGACATGACTCTTCAGGAGCCGATCCATTCAAGCGTCGGTTTGGTGCAGCTGCCTCCGTGGCCTACAGGACAACCGTCATTGCAGCGAACCGTCTGCAAGATAGACCTCTCCCTGACCGATTCGGTGAATCAGCGAGAAAGTCGGCTTGTGACAGTGCTAAAATTGGGGGCTCACACAACACAGTACGGAACTCGTTTCGTGCCTCGATCAACCGGCTGGGTGCGGGGCATTGGTCCGAACCCTCTCGCGTTGATCTCGTCTCAAGCGCTGATGTCTGGGTCTGAGATGTCGAGGGCGCTCGGCGGATGACCAGTCTCGATCCAAGATGCCACCCGACCCACTCCGAAACAGACCAGCAAACACGGCGCGCATACTACTGAAGGTCCTATGGGCTGTCAAGAGAAATGAAGAAGGATGAAAGATGGCTCAATCGACGTTCAGAGATCCCCGGTCGAACGCAAAATCGGGTTGCCAAGATTGGTCGTGCAAGGGAATGGGTCGGAAGAGTGTCGAGAGAACCTTGACGAGCTGGGAGCGAAGTTGTAAGACTGATCCTGTCCGTGGGAGAGTGGGAGTTCCCTTCACTCCCACCTGTTCGCTCAACCGAACAATCACCGAGGAGCCAACTCATCATGAAATCGACCCGAATCCTTCGGCAGGTTCTTGCGCTGGTCATCCTTCTGCACTCCGTACCGGGACAACTCGTACTGGGTCAGTCGTCAGCAACGACGGGGCAACCACGACCGCTTGAGCTGCGGGATGCGCTGGGTTGGAAGAGGGTCGCCTCGCCCGCAGTCTCGCCCGATGGAAAGTGGTTTGCGCACAAGCTGGTGCCGAACGAGGGGGACAGCGAAGTCATCCTCCGGCGACTGGAGGATGGCCAGGAATGGCGGTTTCCCGCGGGGGAGAGCTTGGCGGGTGCGGGACCGATGATGGCGGGAATGATCACCCCGGGCGAGCTGGTCTTCGCCAACAATAGCCGCTGGTTGGCCTTTCCGATCGCGCCGAGCTTCCGCGAGAGCCAGCGGTTGAAGCGGGAACGAAAGCCGCTGCAGAACCGGGTGGCGTTGATCGAGTTGGAGTCGGGAAGGAAGATCGAATTCGAGAAGATTCGCCGCTTCGCCTTCTCCGGAGAGCAGGCTGGCTGGATCGCCCTGCAACGCTACGGCGCGGAACCGTCAGCGGGCCCCGGTGCCAGTCCCAATGCCACCCCTGCCACCCCAGGCAGCGGTGCGTCAGTGGGGCGGACGCCGGAGCGAGCCACTGGGACAGATCTGATCCTGCACGAACTGGCAACGGGCCACCAGCTCAACATCGGCAATGTCGCCGACTTCGCCTTCAACCATACGGGTTGCTGGCTGGCCTGGACGATCGATGCCGCCGAGATGATGGGGAATGGCATCCAGGCCCGGAATATGGAGACGGGAGCCGTCTTGCCGCTCGACAATGACCGGGCCGTCTACCGGGGCCTCAACTGGACTGAGAAGGGCGACGGGCTGGCTGCCGTCAAGGGCTTCGAAGACAAGGGGTATACCGAGAAGCTCTTCCAGCTTGTCGGAGTCAAGTTTACCAAGGAGCGGCGGCGCAAATTGATCTGGAATCCGCAGGAGGAGAAGTCCTTCCCAGCCGGGATGACGATCAGCCCGAACCGGAATCCCACCTGGACCGATGACCTCAGCGCGATCCTCTTCGGCATCCACGAGGTCAAGAAGAAGAAGCCCCCGGTGGCGGAAAAAGACGGAAAGCAGAGCGAGGAACCGCCGAGTGCGCCACGTTCGCCGCAAGAGGAGCCGGCCAAGCCGGACCTCGTCCTTTGGCACTGGCAAGACCAACGGCTCCAGTCCCAGCAGCAGGTGGAGGAGGCCCGTGACCGCAACTTCAGCTACCTGGCCGGCTATCTCGACAAGGAGGAGCGATTCGTGCGGCTGGCCGATGAGAGCCTCCAGACCGTCACCCCAGCCCCCCAGCAGCGATATGGAATTGGCGTGGATCGGCGCGAGTACGAGAGGATGGGCAATCTCGATGGGCGACGGTACCAGGACCTTTACATCGTCGATCTGAAGTCGGGGGAGCGTCGGCTCGCCTTGAAGAAGAACCGCTACTCGTATGGGGTGTCGCCGGACGGCACCCGCCTGCTCTACTTCGACGATGGCCATTTCTTCTCGCTCGATCTGGCCTCTGGACAATCGACCAACCTGACCGGCAAGGTGGAGACGGCCTTCTGGGATACGGAAGACGATCACAATGTCGTCAAACCTCCGTTGCCGCCTCTCGGTTGGACCAGCGATAGCGAGCACGTCCTGCTGAGCGATGGTTGGGATCTCTGGAAGATTCCGGCCAAAGGCGGCACGGCGGTCAACCTGACGGTCAATGGCCGGAAGGAGAAGATCCGCTACCAGACGCGACTGCGGCTCGATCCAGAGGAGAAGGGAATCAATTCTGCACAACCGATCTACGTGCGCACCTACGGAGAGTGGACGAAACGGGCCGGCATCGCCCGGATCGATCCAACCCACACCGGGCCGCACGTCCTGCGCTGGGATGACGCCGTCTACGGTGGAATGCTCAAGGCCAAGCGGGCGGAGGTCTACCTCTTTGCCCGCGAGACCTACCAGGAACCCCCGACCTGGTACAGCGCCGACAACTCCCTCGCCAATCCGCGGAAGCTGACCGAGAGCAACCCGCAACAGGCACAATTTCGCTGGTCAGCTGGCAGTCGCCTCGTCGACTACACCTCCGCAAAGGGCGAAAAACTGCAAGGGGCCCTCTACCTGCCAGCCAACTACGAGCCTGGTCTGAGCTACCCGACCATCGTCTACATCTACGAAAAACGCTCGCAGGGGCTCAACGCCTATGTCGCCCCGACCTTCAGCGGATTCAACAAGTCGATCTACACCAGCAATGGGTACGCCGTCTTCGAGCCGGACATCACCTACAAGATCAACGATCCGGGAATGTCGGCGGTCTGGTGCGTCCTGCCAGGACTGCAGGCAGCGATCGCCACTGGCATCGTCAATGCGGAGCGGGTCGGCATCCATGGCCACTCCTGGGGTGGGTACCAGACGTCGTTTCTGGTGACCCAGAGCAACGCCTTCAAGGCAGCCATTGCCGGTGCGCCACTCACCGATATGATCTCGATGTACAACCTGATCTACTGGAATACCGGGGGTGGCAACATGTCGATCTTCGAGAGCAGCCAGGGTCGCTTCACCACCAGTCCGGTCGAGAATCCTGAGGCCTACATCCGCAACTCCCCCGTCTTTCACGCTCAGAATGTCAAAACGCCGCTCCTGATTCTCCACAACGACAAGGATGGCGCCGTCGACTTCACCCAGGGCATCGAATACTTCAACCAACTGCGTCGACTGCAGAAACCGGTCGTCTTGCTCCAGTACAAGGGCGAGAACCACGGGCTGCGCGTGCCCGCCAATATGCGGGACTACGCCGTCAGAATGAAGGAGTTCTTCGACCATCATCTCAAGTCCCGGCCCGCTCCAGCGTGGTGGATCGAGGGAGTCCCCCACCTCAAACTGAAGGACCACCTCGAGGAGAGAACACAACCGGAACCGAAGGCCGCCGAGATGGAGTCGAATCAGCCTCCTGCGGATGAGCCAAAAAAATGATGAAACGGCCAAGACATCCCCGCCCCAAAGAATGAAGACGTGGGCAATTGATTCGACCGGTGACCTCTTCGGATCTCCCCTCGCCCCCCAGCGATCGATCGCAGCCAGTCGATCGCCGGTGAGACGAGTCCTCCGTTTTGCCTGATCCAGGGTGAGGAGAGCTTGGAGGGTCGACTCCCCCTGCTTGCTCACAACCGGAGTCGGAATCGATCTTTCCCGACCACTCCCTCCCTGCCGACGGTCAGGGGGGATTCCCGTACGCTTCTCTCCCATCTGCTCCTCATCAAACCTGGAAGCCTTCAAAATGGCACCAGAGAGTATCCCTTCTCTCACGCATTGCTTTTCTCTTATGGCACGTATAATCTTTTTCTTGTTTGATTATGCACTGAAGGTCTTTCTCATCCCCGAAGCGAGCAGGCCGCTGCGATCGGCGGCCCCCCTGTTCACATGCGAGTCTTCGAACCAAGTGCACGGATAATGGAATTCGTCCGAGTTCAGCAATTCGATCAACGCCATCCATCGCACTTGTTCGAGTGTCTGCATGTGTAAACCAAGAAAAGCGATGTCTTCAGCCGCATAACGTTCAAGCTAAGCTGCCCGAGTAGGCAGGTGTTGTAAGCTCGGTCCGAGGTACCCTGTACATTTTCTCGAACTGGGCTTACAACGCCTGCCGTAGCGGGTCAGCTTGAGCGAGGGGTTAGGCCTCGCGCGGCTCACGCCACCCAACCTTGGCACGCCACTCCGACTCAGCCTTCTTCTTCGCCGCATATTCTGCGGGCGTAGGGAGCGGCTCCTTTGCCATGCGCTCCAACTGCGCCGCTACCGGTCCAAGGCCTACACGCTGCCGAAGTTGATCCAAAGCATTGATGTCCTCCACCTCATATAGTTTAGGTCCCTCGGGCGTTAAGTCGAACTGCGTCCCGAATCGTTGAGACCTTCCCTCGGAAACCCTTATTCGATCTTCCAAGTAGGCATGTTGCCACTGCGGAACGCTGCCAGAAGCAGCTTCCCTTTCAAGCAGCTCGCAGCAGTGCCGCATGAAGTCGGGTTCCGAAATGGAGTGCTGTGCGGTGAGCCATGCAGCCTCGGCACCATCTCGACCCGCGAGACGTTCGTTTGGCCATCCAAAGCGTTCAAGTATGTTGCGCAGTTGCCTGGCGTTGTCTCGATGTACCGCCTCCATGCGAGGGTGGTACCCATCGAACAAGGTGCCGTCGGCTTCCAGCTCGGCTCGCAGGCACAGGTCGCGCTCTTGCATAGCGAGCAGTGTCTCTCGGAGCGACGTTCGCATACAAAGTTGGTTCGCGAGGCCTAACGCCGGGCATCACCTGCTGGCATGGGGCGCTAGCGAAATGCCAGTCAGGTGCATACCTTATTTAGATGCACTGGCTTTAGATCAGATAACGCTGGATATTGAGAGCGCCATGAAAAACACCCAAAATATCAATGGATTCTTCTGACTTGATCAAGCAGGCAATACGATAATGTCCGTAGAGTAAAATGCGGGCTTCCGGTCTGCAATGCCTTCATACCGATGGCCAATCTGGGGAAACTCGCTGAGTATTTGCACCCGATCGTAGATGCCTTCCACGACCCGGGCGGCTGCGACCGGATTGTCTTGCGCGATATATGCGAAGATATCCCGTAGCCACGTCTCAGCTTCCTGAGTCCAGTTTAGCCTTGCCATGCGCGGATCCGATGTCGCATCTCCTCGTTGGATATCGTACGTCCTGCATCCGAATCCTTGAGCCCGCGGCGTACCATGACACTAAAGGCAAGCTCTCGTACCAATTCCTCATACGAACTATCATCGGGTTGTTGAGCAATAAGCTGTTCTAATTCTTCTTTGGCGATTGCCATATGTGATCCTTCTGTGGAGGTTGTGTATCAGTGAATAAAATAGGGCTTCCTGAAACCTAACGCTCCGGTTCAGCGGCGGCGGTCAGCCGTCCGCTGCATGCTGTTTTAGGCGTCTGCTTTCTGGCGCAACGGCACATGATGATCCCGATGCCCACACTCTAGCGCCTCGCGAACCTGTAGTGCAGGGCTGTCCACAGCGACCACGCCAGTGGGTAGCGATTGGCCAAGCGCCAAGTCACCCTCTCGATGGGTAACAACAAGCACCATCAACGCTGCGCCTTTGGTACGGCCAGCGTTAGCTAGAATTCGCGCCGCCTCCAATACCGATTCATGACTCCGCTGAACCCGGACCGGCACAGGTCGCCCGTTGAAGTTCTGCGTCACAATTGCATCGATCCCGTTGTTGCGATGAACCGGAATACAGTCTAGGCCCTCCAGCAGCGCAAGCGCGGCGTCGTCCGCTGTTCGGTACGACTCTCGGCCCGCTTCAAGTAGCGGTGAGTTCGTTTTCTCTGGGTTGGCGAGTCGTTGCCTTGCGAGCGCAACGGCATCCTCTGAACTGTCGATGCCGAAGGCTCTCCTTCCGGTGAGTTGGGCCGCCACCAGAGTCGTGCCGCTCCCACAAAACGGATCAACGACGAGGTCGCCAGGAGCCGTCACGAGCGTAATGATGCGCTCCAACAGCAACACGGGTTTCTGAGTTGGGTACCCTGTTCTCTCCTTAGCTTTCGGATTGAGAAAGGGAACATCCCAGACATCGGAAAGTGGTACCCCCTTCTTAGCGCCACCAGTTACAACTGCCCCGGACTCGTCTCGGTCATAGATCGCCTTACCATGTTCGTCGCGCCTGCGGCGTTGGAGGATCTGGTCGACGTTGGTCGACGGCGAGTATTCGCCATATGTCGGATTGAACAAGTACCCATCGGACTTCGAATAGAAGAAGATCGTTTGGTGTGCGGGTAGGAGCGTCCGTTGCGAGTTAGACCAGCGCCGATAATGCCAGATGATTTCGGATCGGAAGTTATCCTGGCCGAAGATGGCGTCCAGCAAAGCACGCGCGATATGGGATGCCCGACGATCACAATGGAAAAAGAGTGATCCGTCATCGGCAAGAACCCGGTGGAACTCCCTCAGGCGCGGATCGAGAAACTGCGCGTAGTCTTCGTGCGAGGACCACAGGTCATCGAACGAAAACTCCTTCGTTCGGTCTCGCGTGCGGAGAGTGTGAGTCTTCTGGGTAAAGAACGGCGGATCGAGATAGATGAGCCTGGCCGATCCCGTCGGCAATTCGCGTGCGACATCCAAGCAGTCGCCGTGGCGAACTTCAGTGTTCATTTCTGCTACCTCGTTCCTTCGCCAATTCTTCGAGGATCCCTTTCAGATCGACATCAGTTCGTTCACGGACGTAGGCCCAAGCAGCATCGCCAAAATAGTACTTGCCCGCGACGCCTGCGTAGAGAGTCTCGAGGGCTTTCTGGATTTTCACTGCTTGATCTCGGTTCGGGTAGTAGAACATGACGCGAATGGGCGTGTAGCCGGCAGCACGGATCGCCTGAATCCGCGTGTGTTCTTTAGTGATATGGTCGCCATCAGTGGTCGCGTCGCGCCATTTGATCTCGAGCGCATCGCTTCCAACCAAGCAGTCAATTTCAAAGGTCTTGGGCCGACGGCCTTCCTTGTTCTCAATGCGAAGTGCTCCAGATTCGGGAAATGCGGTCTTGAAGCAGAGCTTCGCTGCGTTCTCGAGAAAGCCACCTGCGTAACGGTAGAGGAGCCGACCCTTGTTCTGGTACACGTCGATGAGGTGCCCTTCCTCGTCAGAAATGCCGAGCACCTGATAGATGAGAAAGTGAGACTTGTCGTCCGCGTCCATTTCGCCAACGCGCTCGTCGATCTTCTCCTTCAGCTGGCGTGCATACTCGTCGGCGAGGGCACGAATGTCGTCTCTTACGCTCATTCTTTCAGCTTTCCTGTCGCCACACGTTCAGACGCCTAACTTGTTTTTACAAGGATCAGCCTAATCCCTGCAGGCCACACCAATGCAGCCTATCACACAAGCTAGCCTCGATCCGAGGTTGAAAGGTATCAGGCACTTGCGAGCGGATCAAGGATTTTATGGAGTGATAGGCTGTTTCGGCATGATCACCCTCAAACCCTTAGCCAGCCTGTCTGCAGGACTGCGAACTGGGCTTCCCCCGCTTTTGTAGACACCTCACTTGGCACGTTAATGCGCCTGGAGGTGGACTTGACGAAGAGAAAGAGACGGCAGTTTACGCCGGAGTTCAAGGCTGATGCGGTCACGCTGGTTCGGGCC
>JBMOHS010000054.1:0-21560 GCA_049317725.1 Blastocatellia bacterium | reverse complement strand
GGGTGACGTCGCCTGACGGGAGAGAGGTCTTCTACCGGCCAGAACGGGAAGAGCGACAGGTGCTGCGGCCAGAGACGGCCGCCCAGATGACCCGCCTGATGGAGGGGGTGATCACCGAGGGAACCGGTCGCCAAGCGATCCAGTTCGAGGGGTTTACCGTAGCCGGCAAGACGGGAACTACTCAGAAATGGAGTGAAAGGGGGGGATACAAGGCCGGCCTCTACATGCCGTCTTTCCTCGGCTTCGTCCCTGCGACCGAACCGCGCTTTGCGATGGTAGTGATGATCGACGAGCCGTCGGCTGGAGCCTATTACGGAGGCGTGGTTGCGGCGCCCCTCTTCGCCCGCTTGGCCGAGGTCGTGCTGGGAGATCACGAGGTCCAGCCTGATGACCCGCGCTATCGCGAGGTGATCGACAGGCTGGCGCAGCTTGGGCCGACACAGCCGGCAGCCAGGCCGGTGACGGATGGTGACGAGATTGGCGCTCCCCCACCTACCCAGACCAGCGCGCTGCCGTCGGTGATCGAGTCGCGAGCTGCGGCCCCGCCCAGTGATCTCTTGCCGCAAAGCCAAGGCCGGGCGACGGTCCCCCCGACTCTCCCGGCCGAAATCGACTCCCGGCGGGCTCTCTCCAAGCCGTCCCAGAACAGCCAAAACAGCTTGTCTGGCCCGCTCCCAGCGAGCATTCGCGCCCGTCCCAAGGGAGCAGCAACCCCCATGCCAGACCTGCGTGGATTGAAGATGCGGCCCGCCACCGAGGCGTGCCTCAACCTGCACTTGGATGTTAAACATCAAGGGCGGGGATCACGGGTGGTCAGCCAGACCCCGTCGGCTGGTGCTCCGGTCTGGCCAGGAGATCTGTGCCAGATCATTCTCGGGGAAGAGGTGAGGAAGGAACGATGACGGAACTCGCCGAGATCGTCCAGCAGCTTGGCGCCGTGGCAACGGGCCCGTGGGAGGAGCGCGCTCACCACCAGATCGCGGCGGTTCGGGATATCGTCACGCATGACTCGCGCCGGGTCGTTCCGGGTGGCCTCTTTGTGGCGATTCGCGGGGCCCTCGTCGATGGCAATCGTTTTGTCGCGGAAGCGGAGCAGCGCGGGGCAGTTGCCATCGTCTCGGAGGAGGCTCCCCCGGACGGATATGCTGGTGTCTGGTTGCGGGTCAACGATGCGCGACGATCTCTGGCTCAGATCGCCGCGCTGGTGCACGGTGCCCCTTCGACCCGGCTGGCGTTGGTCGGAGTGACGGGGACCAACGGAAAGACGACGACAGCCCACCTCGTCGCCTCAATCTTTGCCGCTGCCGGGAAGCGCGCTGCCGTCATGGGAACGATCGGATATCACATCGACGGGCAGGTCGAAGCGGCCCCCTTCACGACTCCCGAAGCCCCGGAGATCGAGGACTTTCTCCGGCGAGCAGTCGAGACTGGGGTCACGCATGCGGTCATGGAGGTCTCGTCGATCGCCTTGGCGCTGCATCGGGCCGATGACCTCCACTTCCAGGTCGCGGCCTTTACCAATCTGACCCAGGACCACCTCGACTTCCACGGGACGATGGAAGACTACTTCGATGCCAAGTGCCGTCTCTTCGACGGGCGGATCGGGCGATTCCCGCGCCACGTCGTTGTCAACCTTGACGACCCCTACGGACGCCGGTTGCTCACCAGCCTTGAGGCGGGAGAGAGCCAATGTTGGTCGTATGGAATTGTCTCCCGCGAGGATGGAGGGGAGGGTGCCGCGCCGTTGCCGCGCGTCCGGGCTGAGCTGCCGGTCGCGCTCGGGCTCAACGGCCTTCACTTCGTCGCCGAGACCCCGGTGGGAGAGGTCGTCGTCGACTCTCCGCTGGTCGGCCGTCCGCATGCCAGCAACCTCCTCTGTGCGGTCGCGATCTCGCTCGCCTTGGGAATATCGCCCGCAGAGATCGCCGCAGGGATCCGCGCCTGCCCAGGGATCGATGGGCGGTTTGAGCGCGTCTCGACTCCCGCCGATGAAGTGACCGTCATTGTCGATTACGCCCATACGCCGGATGCGCTGGCACGCGTGCTGCAGACGATTCATGCTGCCCGGCCCAAGGAAGAAGAGGGAGCCTGCGGTACAGCTGGGCGTGTTCTTACCGTCTTTGGGTGTGGCGGCGACCGCGACCGTACCAAGCGCCCGCTCATGGGAGAGGAGGCGGCCCGGTGGAGCGATCTGGTCCTCGTCACTTCCGACAACCCACGCTCCGAGGATCCGCTGCGCATTCTCAACGATATCCGGGTCGGTCTGGATCGGGTCGGCACCACCTACCGCCTGATTGTCGATCGACGCGACGCCATCTTTTCGGCGATTGCCGAGGCACGCCCCGGAGATGTGGTACTGATCGCTGGCAAAGGTCACGAGACCTACCAGGTTCTATCCAGCGGGTCGATCCACTTCGATGATCGAGAGGTTGCTGCGGAGGCGTTGGCCGAACGAAGAACCTATCGTGGACAGTTTCCCGGAGGCGCGAGCGGAAAGCCCACTCTCTGAGAGTGAGTGGGATGAACGACGGGAGATCCTCGGTCAGACACTGATCCGACGAGAGCAACCAGGGCAAGTCGCTAGAAGGAGGGGGAGAGCATGACACTCGCGGAGATGGCGCGGCTCTGTGCCGCGAGCCACATGATGGCACCGCCACTCGCCGCCACGGAGCCACGCGCTTTCCGGATCGACTCCCGGGCGGTCGAGCCCGGCGACCTCTTTCTGGCGATTCCGGGAGAGCGCGTCGATGGGCACCAGTTTGTCGGAGAGGCCTTGCAGCGGGGAGCGGTCGCGGCGCTGGTCATGCACCACCGGCTGCCTTTGCCCTTTCTCCCCTTTGCACCGCCCGAGGGCACCGCTGCTGGCTATGGAGCAGACGCTGGCATCGATCCCGGGCAGCTCCTCTTCGTCGAGCAGACCGTCTGCGCCTTGCAGCAGCTCGCGAGTCGCGTTCTGGCGGCGTGGGGGAGACCGGTCGTCGGGATCACCGGGAGCGCCGGGAAGACGACCATCAAGGAGTTGACGGCCCACCTCTTGGAGGGGCTCGGCCGGGTCCTCAAATCGCCGGGGAACCTCAATACGGGGTATGGGCTGCCCTTGGCGGTCTCGCGCATGATCTGTGCCGGTCAGCGACCTGAACAGTTCGACCTGGCGGTACTCGAAATGGGCATGAGCGGGTATGGAGAGATTGCGCGGCTGACCGATCTGGCGCGCCCTCAGATCGGGGTCGTCGCCAATGTTGGGACGGCGCACCTTGAGTTCTTCGGCTCGACCGAGCGGATTGCACGGGCCAAGGCCGAGATGGTTGAAGGAATCGTCCCGGGAGGGATCGCTGTCCTCAACGCCGATGACCCACGGACGCTGGCGATGGGCCGATTGCGCTCCGATCTGCGGGTGATGACCTTTGGGATCGAGGCGGAGACCGCCGAGGTGCGGGCGACCGATCTGGTCATGCAGTCGGATCTCCGTGGCACGAGTTTTCTGCTCGTCACGCCGACGGGAAGGTCGCCGGTCCAATTTCCCCTGCTCGGCCGTCATAATGTCAGCAACGCGCTGGCGGCGGCGACGGTCGCGGTCGCCCTGGGAATGTCGACCGAGCAGATTGCCGATCGGCTCTCGTCAGCTCTCCCGGCGGCCAATCGTGGGGAGGTGCTCAGTTTCCCCTTCGTCGCCAAGGGAGAGTCCGGACAAGTGACCGTCGTCGATGACTCCTATAACGCCAACCCCCCGGCCCTGCTCGAGGCGGTTCGCGCGATCACGGAGCGACAATCGACTGAGCCGGTACGCCGCATCCTCGTCGCAGGGGAGATGCTCGAACTTGGCCCGGAGGGGCCTCGTCTGCATCGATCCTGCGGCCGTGAGATCGCCGAGGCCGGCGTCGATCTCCTCATCGGAGTTCGCGGTTTGGCGATCGATCTGGTCGAGGG
Organism: Blastocatellia bacterium; assembly: GCA_049317725.1. Taxonomy (GTDB): domain Bacteria; phylum Acidobacteriota; class Blastocatellia; order RBC074; family RBC074; genus CAIOZW01. The sequence continues at coordinate 17,633 of JBMOHS010000054.1, read as the reverse complement.
GGCAATTGACGAGGGGGGGATGGCCCGAGACCGTACCCGCTTCTTTGAGAACGCTACCGACGCGGCCGAGTGGCTGCTCGGTCAAATCCAACCGGGCGACCTGATCCTCGTCAAAGGTTCGCGTGGGGTTCGCTTGGAGTCTCTCGTGCGACGGCTGGCGACGGCACTTGCCCCTCCCACCGAGCCGGTTTGACCTGACAGGATCGACAGACAGCCCATTGAGCGAGGCACGACTCGATGGCCAACAGGGCACCAGCCCCCCTTTCTCAACGACCGAGAGTGAACCGGGATGCTCTACTATCTCTGCTACGAACTTCTGTACCGGAACTACGCCGCGCAGTACCCGTGGCTGAAAATCTTCAACGTCTTTCAGTACGTCACCTTCCGGACGGCCTACGCGGCGATTACGGCGCTGGTGCTGAGCCTCGCCGTTGGACCGTTGGTCATCCGCAAGTTGCGCGAGTTCAAGTTTGGGCAAGAGATCCGCGAGGAGGGACCGGCAACTCACCGTGCCAAGCAGGGGACCCCGACGATGGGAGGGGTCCTCATCATCGGCTCGGTCCTCTCTTCGACACTCCTCTGGGCCAATCTGCGCAACTGGGCGGTCTGGGTGGCCCTGGTGGGGATGCTCGGCTGCGCGATCATCGGGTTTGCTGACGACTATCTGAAGATCGTGCGACGGCACAGTCTCGGGTTGAGCGGTCGCCAGAAACTTCTCGCCCAACTCGCTGTCTGCCTGCTGGTCGGGGGGCTCCTTTTCAGTTACACGGACTACACGACCGCACTCAACGTCCCGTTCTTCAAGTACGTGCAGCCGAATCTGCCGGTGCTGGTCTATCTCGCCTTCATCGTCCTGGTCATCACCGGTTCGTCGAACGCCGTCAACTTGACCGACGGACTGGACGGCTTGGCGATCAGCGTGACGATCATCGCCGCTTCAGCCTTGACGGCGTTGACCTATGTGACGGGACATGCCCGCTTCGCCGACTATCTCGACCTGATTCACATCCCGGGCGTTTGGGAGGTGACGATCCTCGGCGGTGCCTTGGTTGGGGCCAGCCTCGGGTTTCTCTGGTTCAACGCGCCCCAGGCAGAGGTCTTCATGGGGGATGTGGGCAGCCTGGGAATTGGTGGGGCCCTCGGCACCATCAGCGTCCTGATCAAGCAAGAGCTCGTCCTGCCGATCCTCGGAGGCGTCTTCGTCATCGAGGCCCTCTCGGTGATGATCCAGGTAACCTCGTTCCGCTTGACGGGGCGAAGGGTCTTCAAGATGTCTCCGCTCCACCATCACTTCGAGATGCTCGGCTGGAAAGAGCCAAAGATCGTCTTTCGATTTCTGATCGTTGCGATCCTCTTTGCCCTGCTCAGTCTGACCACGCTCAAGCTGCGTTGAGGACCAACAGACTGGGGAATGGGGGAAGAACGGCAGAAGCGCAGAACCGTGGATGATGAACGCAGGGAAGGGAAGAGAGGCAGAAAGATGGAGCTGGCAGGAAAGATGGTCGTGGTCGTTGGAATGGCACGCAGCGGAATCGCGGCGGCCCACTTCCTGCTGGCCCGCGGGGCCCGGGTCACGATCAACGATGCCCAGCCGGAAGCGCGAATGAGCCCTCAGCAGTCGCAGACCCTCGCCCGCCTGCGCGAGGCGGGAATCGAGGTCGTTACCGGAGGGCACCCCGACGATCTTTTCACCCAGGCCGATCTGGTCGTCGTCAGTCCGGGAGTTCCGCTGGCGATTCCGCCGCTGGTCAAGGCCCGCGAGGCCGGGATCGAGATCATCGGGGAGGTTGAGCTGGCCGCCCGCCATCTCCAAGGGCGGATTGTCGGCATCACGGGCACCAACGGAAAGACGACCACCACCACCCTCATTGGGGAGATTCTCGCTGGTGGCGGCCTGCCGGTCCACGTCGGCGGAAATATTGGCACACCCCTCGTCGAACTGGTCGATCGCGAAGCGGCTGGGGACTGGATCGTCGCCGAGCTGAGCAGTTTCCAGCTCGAAGCGGTCGACCGACTGCACGTTTCCGTCGCTGTGATGCTCAACATCACTCCGGACCACCTCGACCGCTATCCCTCAATGGAGGCGTACGCGGAGGCGAAGGCCAACATCCTCCGCCACCAGGAGCCGTCCGACACCGCTGTACTCAACGCTGATGATCCGCGGGTACTCGCTTTTGCTGCGCGCACTCCGGCCCGGGTGACACTCTTCCGGGTCAAGGGGGAGTTGCCGGAGGGGCTCTTTCTGCGCGGGGAGTCGCTGGTCTATCGGGACGCGCAAGGTGGGGAGACGGTTCTGCTCGAGCGTCACGAGATCCCCCTTCCGGGGCTGCACAACCTTGAGAATGTGCTGGCGGCGTTGGCCGTCGGTCTGGCGTGTGGCGTCGACTTGGAGTCGATGCGCCAGACCATCCGCGGCTTCAAAGCGGTCGAGCATCGCTTGGAGCCTGTCGCCGAGATCAAGGGGGTCCGATTCTACAATGACTCAAAGGCGACCAATGTCGATGCGGCGATCCAGTCCCTGACCTCCTTTCCGGGACAGATCACCGTCATCCTTGGCGGGAAGGACAAGGGGAGTGACTTTGCCCCCCTCGCCCCCCTCGTCCGGGACCGTTGCGATCAGGTCATCCTCATCGGCAGTGCTGCCGAGAAGATCGCCGCCGCTCTCGAGGGCACAGCTCCGCTCCATCGCTGCGCAACATTGGAGGAGGCCGTCCAGATGGCCTTTGTCACGACCAAGCCAGGGGGAGTTGTCCTGCTCGCCCCCGCCTGTGCCAGTTTCGACATGTTTGAGAATTACGAGCATCGTGGGCGCGTCTTCAAGCAGGCTGTCAACGCCTTGCGCCCGGCAGAGGAGGCGGGATGAGAAGAGAGCAGAATCACAAACCGATCTGGGTTGAGACCGAACACGTCTCGTGGGACCTTTGGCTCGTTGTCCCTGTGGTTGGCCTTGTCTTCTTTGGCCTGATCATGGTCTATAGCGCCTCGATGAACCTCCCTGATGCAGAGCGTACGCTGCTGGTCCAGACAATTGCGGCAGGCGGCGGCCTGCTGCTGATGTCGTTCCTGCGGAGATTCGATTATCAGCGATTGGCGAGCCCCGTGGTCGTCTATGGCTTTCTGGGCATCTGTGTCGCTCTTCTGAGCGTGGTCCTCCTCGCCCCGAAAGTCAATGGAGCGAGGCGCTGGATTCACATTGGAGGGGCCACTTTTCAACCATCGGAACTGGCCAAGCTGGGATTGATCCTCTTCATGGCTTGGTTTCTGACAGTGCGGGAGGAGGAGGGACTGCTCTCCGACTTCTGGTCGACACTCGCGCCAGTCGGGGTGATCCTCGGGATTCTCTCCGCGCTTCTGCTGCGCGAACCAGACCTCGGAACGACCTTGGTTCTCTGTCTGATCTGTTTCGTGATGCTCTACATCGGACGGGTGCCGGCCAAATATCTTCTCTACCCTGTCCCGTTGGGGATCGCAGGGGTCTTCGCCTTGACTCAGTTCTCCGACTATCGACGCGCCCGCATCGACGCCTTCCTCGATCCGGAACGCTTTGCCTCGACGGATGGCTACCAATCCCTCCAGTCCCTGATCGCGATCGGATCCGGGGGAGTTCACGGGCTTGGACTCGGCCAAGGGCGGCAGAAGATGGCTTTTCTTCCTGAGGTACAGTCCGATTTCATCTTTCCGGTGATTGCCGAGGAGTTAGGGTTGGTCGGGGCGTCGACGTTCGTGCTGGTCTTCGGGTTTCTCTTGTGGCGCGGGATCCGGGTCTGCCTTCGCGCACCCGATACACACGGTCGATTGATTGCCACCGGGATTGTCGCCTGGATTGGTGGCCAAGCTCTCTTCAATCTATCGGTGACGCTTAACTTGCTGCCCGCCAAAGGGATTACACTTCCCTTCATCAGCGCGGGAGGCACCTCGCTGCTCAGTGTCCTGGTGGCGACCGGGATCCTGCTCAACATCTCAGCGCAGGGAACTGCGCACGTTGCCGGAGAGTGAAGGGCCGCATCTGCCCAGGGCGAGGAGAGCGAAGGGATGGAACGAGAGGGGAGATCGCAGACAACCCAGGATTCGGTAGACGCCCCGATCTCGCTGGTGATTGCGGGCGGAGGAACGGGCGGCCACCTCTATCCGGGCATTGCGATTGCCCGCGAACTGCAGCGACGCCGCCCGGGAAGTTCTCTCCTCTTTGTCGGGACGTCGCGAGGGCTCGAGACACGGATCGTCCCGGCCGAGGGGTTTTCCTTGGCCCTGATCGAGATCGGTGCCCTTAACCGGGTCGGCTGGCGCCAACAGCTCCGGACGCTCGCGACGCTGCCCCGGACCTTGCTGGAGGCGGCACGGATCCTGCGCCGCCAGCGTCCCGATCTGGTCCTGGGAGTAGGAGGGTACGCCTCCGGACCGGTCGTTCTCGTTGCTGCGCTGATGGGCATTCCGACGCTCGTCGCCGAGCAGAACGCCCTCCCGGGATTTACCAACCGGCTGCTCGCCCAATTTGTCGACGCGGCGGCAATTGCCTTCGATGAGGCGCGCCGCTATTTTGGACGGCGCGCGGTCTTGACCGGAAATCCGGTCCGTGCCGAGTTCTTGTCGCTTGCTCCACGGCCGCCGAGGCAGGCGGGGAGTCCCCTCCACGTCCTGGTGACGGGAGGAAGCCAGGGTGCGCGAGCCGTCAACCGGGCAATGGTCGAGGCGCTCCCGCTTCTCCAGCAGGCTGGCGCACGTCTGCAGGTGACGCATCAGACAGGGGTGCGCGATTTTGAGTGGGTGGCAGCGGCCTACCGGGAGGGAGGATTTTCCGGGAAGATCGTCCCCTTTCTCGAGCGGATGGAGGAATCGTTTGCGACGGCAGACTTGGTCATCTGCCGCGCGGGTGCAACGACGGTCGCTGAACTGGCCGCCGCCGGCAGAGCTGCACTCCTCATCCCGTTTCCACAGGCAGCCGACGACCATCAACGAAAGAACGCCGAAGCAGTCGTCCGGGTCGGCGGTGGGGTGATGATCGTCGAGGCTGACCTGACCCCTGCGCGACTGGCGCGGGAACTTCTCGACCTTGCCGAGAACCCGGACCGTCTGTCACGGATGGCTCAGGCGATCCGCCAACTGGCCCGGCCGGATGCCGCGGGCCAAGTCGTCGAGCTGATCGCTCAACTGCTGCGGGCACGCCAATCCCGGACTCGATAGTCAGTCAAACTTGGATCTCATATGTTTAAGAAGTATCAGCACATTCACTTTGTCGGAATTGGAGGAATCGGGATGAGCGGGATCGCCGAGGTCCTGCTCAATCTTGGGTACAGGGTCTCGGGCTCGGATCTGCGCCGGAGCCCGATCACCGATCGGTTGGCCCGGATGGGAGCCCGGATCCACGAAGGCCACTCCGCCGCCAATATCGAGGGCGCTCACGTCCTGGTCACTTCGACGGCAGTACGCCCGGACAACCCGGAGGTCACCACGGCCCTGCAACGCCAGATTCCCGTCATCCCCCGCGCCGAGATGCTTGCCGAACTGATGCGCCTCAAGTACGGCATCGCCATTGCCGGTTCACACGGGAAGACGACGACCACCTCGATGGTTGCCACCATGCTCGATCGGGCAGCCTTTGATCCGACGATCGTCGTCGGGGGACGCGTCAACACCCTCGGCAGCAATGCCCGTCTCGGACGCGGCGACTTCATGGTGGTCGAGGCCGATGAGAGCGACAAGAGCTTCCTCAAGCTCTCCCCAACGATCGCCGTCATCACCAATATCGACCTCGAACACCTCGAGTGTTATCGGGACTTGGCCGAAATCCGTGACTGCTTTGTCGAGTTTGTCAACAAAGTCCCCTTCTACGGGTCGGTCATCATCTGCCTCGACGATCCCAATATCCAGTTGATCATTCCGCGAATCACCCGACGAGTCATCACCTACGGCCTCCGCGCGCAAGCCGAAGTCTCTGCCGGGGAGGTCCGGCTCCTCCATGACACCTTTGGGTCTCGCTTCGTCGTGCGCCGTGGCCGGGAGCCCCTCGGGGAGATCCGGTTGCAAGTCCCTGGTGAGCACAATGTCAGCAACGCCCTCGCCGCGGTCGCCATCGGACTCGAACTCGAAATGACCTTCGACCAGATTCGCGAAGGCATCGAAGCCTACAATGGCACCGAGCGTCGCTTCCAGATCAAGGGCTTGGTCGGGGAAGGGCCCGAGAGCATTCTCGTCGTCGACGACTATGGCCACCACCCGACAGAGATCCGTGCCACCCTCGCGGCGGCCAAGACGAGTGGCCGCCGCCTGGTCGTCCTCTTCCAGCCCCACCGCTACACCCGGACGCAGGCCCTCTTCGATGAGTTTGCGCGATCCTTCTACGACGCCGAGGTGGTCCTGCTGACCGACATCTACGCGGCGAGCGAAGATGCGATCCCCGGCGTCAGCGCCGAGCGGCTCGCCCAGGAGATCGAGCGCTATGGCCATCGACAAGCTGGCTATGCCGGTTCCCTTGAGTCCGCAGGAGCGCGTCTCCGTCAGCTCGTTGCTCCAGGTGACTTGGTCTTGACCCTGGGCGCGGGCAGCGTCTGGCGTTGCGGCGAGGAGTTGCTCGAAGAGTTGAGACGCCCAGTCAGCCCACCCAGCTCTTCCAGCGGGGAAGGGGAGGAGCACCGATGAGACTGCCCAAAGATCGAGAGCGCGAACCCGCACGTCCTCCCGCCAATCCGACACGGGCGCGAAGCGGGACGGCCAAGCCGAAGCTCCCCGTTGGCGAGCCCGAACTCTCCCGCGCGGAGCGGCTCGCCCTGCGCACTGCCGCACGGGCACCCGTCTCCCGTCGGCCAACACGTGGTCCGGCGCGGTCGACCCCTGCCACCCCTGCCACCCCTGCCACCCCTGCCACCCCTGCCACCCCTGCCACCCCTGCCGCCCTGGCCCCACGTCAGCCCTGGCTTCCCTTTCTGGGGAACAATAGCGGCAAGGCGCGGCTGCGCCCTGATCTGCTGACTCGCCGGTTGCTCCACGTAGGCATGGCCGTGCTGGCTCTTCTGCTTCTCTTTGGCGCGGGCATGGTCGTCTATCATCTCTCCAGCGGATTCCGCCTCTTCGCGCTCCAGCAGATCGATGTGCGTGGCACGGAGCTCCTCTCCCAGGAGGAGGTGGAGTCAACCGTTCGGGATCTCCTCCAGGAGGGGGTCCTGCGGGCCGATCTGGCCCAAATTCGGAACACGCTGCGCCGCCAGGAGCTGGTCGAGGATGTCGAGGTGACGCGCCTCCTGCCGGATACCATCCGCTTGGTCGTGCGGGAGCGTAAGCCGGTGGCACTGGCCCGACGGGCCGATGGTAGCATCGTCTGTGTTGATCAGCACGGGGTCTTGTTTGGCCGGGCCAGTCTCTACAAGGATCGTCCCTTGCCACCCCTCATCACGGGATTGCGCGAGCCCGGATGGGAGACCGCCGATCCTTCTCCCGCGTCAGTCTCCGCTGAGCCGCTCGGGGCCGATGCGCCGCTCACTCCGTTGAGGGAGGCCTCCCTCCCATCCACTCCATCTGCCCCATCCACGGTGGGCGTCGACAACGAGGCGGCCGACTTCAACCGTCGCTCCGTCGAGACCTACCTGCGACTGCTGAAGCAGATCGATCAGGGCTTTCCTGCCCTCTCGACGCGTCTCGACGAGGTCCAGTTCGACGAGTTCGATGATGTCCGCGTCACCCTCTCGGATTCGAAGACGATCGTCTACCTCGGTCGGGAGGACTATCGCCAGCGCCTCAACGCTGCACTCGATGTCCTCGATGCGGTCGCCCGGCGGGATCTCGAGACGCTTCGACTCCTGCGGCTCGGCGATGCCGAACGCCTCCTCGCTGGGGCCCGCATCGCCTATCTCAATACCAAGGTTCCCCGGCGAATCGTCGTCGGACTCAGCAACTAATCCGTCATCGGGCCATCCGCGCGGTCCCTCAGCGGGGCGGGGGACTGGTGGCGCTTGACGAGAAGGGACTGTATGCCAAAGGCACTTACCCCTCAGGTCGATCCGGTCGTCGGTCTCGATATCGGCACCTCCTGCGTCCGTGTCGTCATTGCCGAGGTCCACGAAGGCCAACTCGAGATCATTGGCATCGGGGAGGCTGACTCTCGCGGACTGCGCAAAGGGGTGATCAGCAAGCCCGATTACGCAGTCGAGTCGATCAAGCGGGCGGTCGAGGCCGCGGAACGAATGGCTGGACTGACCATTCGCGAACTCTACGTCGGGCTGGCCGGCGCTCAGCTCCGCGGCGAGAATCACCAGGGTCGCATCGCCATCCCTGGTCGCCAACGCGAGATCACCCGTGAGGATATCGATCGCGTCATCGAGACGGCCTGCGCCATCTCCCTTCCCGCCGGTCGTGAGATCGCCGATGTGCTCGCGCAGGAGTATACCGTCGACGACCAGGATGGAATCGATGATCCCCTCGGCATGCTCGGCTCACGCCTCGCCGTCTCCGTACACCTGCTGACGAGCCCCGTCGCCGCCAAGCAGAACGTCATCACCAGCGTCAACCGCGCGGGATTCCACGTCGCCGACGTCTACCTTGCCCATCTCGCCGCCGCCGAGGCGGTCCTCTCCGAGGATGATCGCGAGTACGGTTCGGCCGTCGTCAACATTGGTGCCGAGACGACCAGCCTGGCCATCTACCAGCGTGGCGCTGTCTGGCACACCGCCGTCTTTCCCATCGGAGGGACTCACTTCACCAACGACATCGCTGTCGGGCTGCGAACTCCTATCCCAGAGGCCGAACGGATCAAGCGCCAGGAGGGCTGTGCCTGCCGTGCCCTGCTCACCCCCGAAGGGGCGGCCGAGACCGTCGATGTTCCAAGTGTGGGTGGGCGGGCTCCCCGCGCCGTCTCGCGTCAGATTCTCTGCGATATCCTCGAGCCCCGCGCCGAGGAGGTCCTCGCCCACGTGCAGGCCGAGATCCAACGCGCGGGATTCGATCGCCAACTCTCCAGCGGGATCGTCCTCACCGGGGGGGGCGCCCTCCTTCACGGGATGAACGAAGTCGCAGAACAGGTCTTCAATGCCCCAGTTCGACTGGGGATCCCGGACGGGCTGACTACCCTCGGGGAGGACTTCGCTCCTCCCGCCCTCGCGGGAGCCGTTGGCCTCGCTGCCTATGGCGCACGCCACGAGTTGGCCGTCCAGGCCGCCAACACCGGAGACCTCCGCCCACGCCACCCGAGAGGTTCTCCCGACGGGCCCAACTTGAAAGATCGCGTTCGTGCTTTCTTTGGCATTCGACGCTGAGAGCGATTGTGGTACAGTTCCGTTTGGAACTCCTCAGAATTGCTCAGGAAGACACACACCTGAAACCCCGTTTTCACCCCCCACTTGTCAGTCAGACAAGGGAGCGGGACGACTGGAGGCACACATGACGGCAGAAGATCGGACGGCCCTGACCTTTACCTTTGGCGACGAACCCCCTTCGACCGGAGCGCGAATCAAGGTGATCGGCATCGGAGGAAGCGGCGGCAATGCCGTCAACCACATGATCGATGCCCGGATCGAGGGCGTTGAGTTCCTCGTCGCCAACACCGACCTCCAGGCCCTCAAGCGATCCCTTGCTCCAGTCAAACTGCAACTGGGGGCCAAGCTGACCCGCGGCCTCGGCGCCGGCGCCAATCCCGAGATTGGCCGTGAGGCCGCCCTCGAAGACACCGAAAAGATCATCGAGGCCCTTGAAGGCGCCGATATGGTCTTCGTCACCGTCGGCCTCGGCGGCGGAACCGGCACCGGCGCCGCCCCGATCATCGCCTCGCTCGCCGCCGAACTCGACGCGCTGACCGTCGCCGTCGTCACCAAGCCTTTTCCCTTCGAGGGCCGCCACCGCATGCGCCAAGCCGAGGCCGGCCTCGAAGAACTCCGCTCGGTCGTCGACACCCTCATCACCATCCCCAACGAGAAGCTGCTCCACGCCGCCGATCGCAGCATGTCCCTCGGCAGTGCTTTTCTGATGGCCGATGAAGTGCTCCGCCAAGCCGTGCAGGGAATCTCCGATCTGATCACCATCCCGGGCTTCATCAATGTCGATTTTGCCGATGTCCGCACCGTCATGAAGGGAATGGGCATCGCTCTGATGGGAACGGGCCAAGCGACCGGCGAGCATCGGGCACTCGAAGCGACCCAACGTGCCATCTCGAGTCCCCTCCTCGAGGAGGCCTCGATCAACGGTGCCCGCGGCGTGCTGGTCAACATCACCGGTGGATCTGACCTGACCCTCTTCGAGGTCGATGAGGCCATGCGTGTCATTCACGACGCCGTCGACCCAGATGCCAACATCATCTTTGGGACTGTGCCCGCCGACGGGATGGCCAACGCCATGAAGATGACTGTCATCGCCACCGGCTTTCCTCCGGACACCATCGGGGCCCTGCCGGATCGCCAAGCCCGCTCCGCAACCCAGTTCCCTCGTCCCGGTGGAGGAACCGTTCACTCCCTCTCGTCCGATCGGTCAGACCGCGAGGATCTCGATGTCCCAACCTTCATTCGCAAAAAAGCGGATTGAGATCCCTGGTCTATCGAATCAGAGAAGGGAAGTCGGAAGGACGCAGAGGCGATCGATTCGTCACTCGCTGCCGCACTCTATCAGCGGTTCTTGCTCGCTGTCTCGATCCGAAATTGCCCCGTCGCCACTTGCGGAGAGGGTTCGAGTAGGGTAGATTACACCCCATCAACGAGTCTTCTGTGGCGCAGTGCACGGTACCCGTCTATCAGGCAGAGAGGCGGCCCTGGATGGGATCAACTCCATTCCGAGGCGATCTTTCTACACACCTGCTTCGCCCTGGGAACCTCCTGACTCTTCCCCTAAGGACGACCCGAAAGGGCTGGAACTGCAAGGGGGGGGCCGAATGTCACTCCACCGTGGCAGATCCTCGATCTTCCACCCACGGGCGTTTCGCCTGGAGCGATCTCCGAAAACCCGTTGACCCAGGAATGTTCGCTTTGCAGCGTTAGCCAGCCCACACCGTCCGGCTGTGCCGTTGGCCAAAGTTCGCCGACGCCTTGCCACAGTCGTTCCGAAATGGCTCCAGGCTTGTGTCTGCCAAGCCCCCGTGCTTGGACCATTCCCCGCAAGGCTCTTGAAGGCTCTTGACCCCGAAACGACCGCAACGACCCAACCGAAGGAGAAGAGACGTGAACCGAAAATTGATCCGAACCACGCTGGCGGAAGTGAAAGAGCGGGAACAACTCGCTCAGGCACCGCCTCCTCCCCGCCGTGCCCCCGAGCCCCCTTCACCGCCTCCCAGCCCGGCTCCCCAGAGCCAGTCCTCTGCCCCAGGTCAGCCCAAGAAGAAGATTCCACCCGAGCAGACCAATGCCGAGAGCTTCTACTACAAGAAGCAGATGGACGCCCATACCCCGATGGTCATCGTCCTTCAAGACAACGAACAGCTCTTCGGAACGATTGAGTGGTATGACAAGGGCAGCATCAAACTGCATCGGCAGGATGGCCCGAACCTGCTGATTCTCAAGCACAACATCAAGTACATGTACAAGGATCAGCCCGAGGATGATTAATCAGATCGCTCCAGCGAGCGAGGGTCATCTGGCACGACCCGTCATTGGGATTACGGTAGGGGACCCCGCCGGCATCGGTCCGGAGATCTCCGTCAAAGCCGCCTTTTCGGAGGACGTTCTCGCCTGCTGCCACCCCGTGCTGATCGGGGACGAGAAGGGATTGCAAGAGGAGTGCCGTCGGCAGAGGTACCGGCCCGCCCCTCTCCACTTGGAACCCGGAGCCCCTCTCCCCGCCGATCTGAACACCCCTCTCCTTCTTCCCGCGATCCCTCTCGGGGCGAGAACTGACTGGACCCATCGGTCGGCGGCACGGTACCTCTCGCTGCCGCCGGCCCTGCCAGGGTCGGAGCCGATCGAGCTCGGTCGGGCGCAAGCCGCCGCCGGACGCGCCGCCGCCGCTGCGATCGAGACGGCTGTCGATCTTTGCCTGTCGGGCCACCTCGACGCCATGGCGACCGCCCCGATCAACAAGACCTCCTTCTCCCTCGCCGGGATCCCCTTTCCCGGCCACACCGAGTACCTCGCCTGGTTGACTGGCTGCGAGGACTTCGCCATGGCCTTCATCGCCCCTCGTCTCCGCGTCGCCCTCTTGACCATTCACGTCCCTCTCCACGAGGTCCCCGGGCTGGTCCGGCAACCCGCTCTCGAGCGCTTGATCCGCTTGGTCGACCGCGAGCTGAAGGGCTATGGCCTCGCCTCCCCCCGCATTGCTCTCGCCGGTCTCAATCCACACGCCGGGGAGGGCGGCCTCTTTGGCGAGGAAGAGCAACGGGAGATGCTTCCCGCCATCCAGTCCTGCCGGGCTGGCACCATCGATGTCTCGGGCCCCTACCCGGGCGACACCCTCTTTCTCCGCGCCTACCAAGGCGAATTCGACCTCGTCATCGCCTGTTACCACGACCAGGGCCTCATTCCGATCAAGTGCTTCTCCTTCGGGGAGGCGGTCAATGTCACCCTCGGTCTGCCTCTCATTCGGACCTCTGTCGACCACGGCACGGCCTTCGATCTCGCCGGGAAGGGAATCGCCGATGCCTCGAGCATGCGCGCCGCCATCCGACTTGCCGCTGAACTCGCCCAACTGCGTACCGCCCCTCGGTGAGCGACTGACGGGACACGCTCCCGCGAAAATCTTCCTCTCTTCGCTCTCCACCTTTCCTCCCCCCTTGTGGGGAGTGTTAGAATGTTATTCTTTGAGCCTGCCCGCTCTTTCGAATCCTCGACCCTTTCCTTGCCCTCTCCCACTGCCCCCTCAGGCGCGCTGGAAGGGCGAAACGAAGGCCCGAAAGATTCGAAATAGTGGATCGAGCATCGAGAATCTCGTCCAGGCTCTCCAACAACAAGGTTGACAGAACTGACTTCTGATCTCCGGGGGGCTCCTGGGGATCTACAGATGGTTGAGATATCCCCTGGAGCAGAGCGAAAACGGATGAAGGAAGAGAAGATTGGAATCGGGCTGATCGGAACGGGCTTTGCCCGTAGCGCCCAGGCCCCGGCCTTTCGCGTCTGCGAAGGGGCCGAGCTGGTCGCCGTCTGCAGCGGACGCTTCGAGAACGCCCAGAAAGTGGCGGAGGAGCTGGCGATCCCTCACCCTTGTCAGGACTACCAGGAACTGCTCTCCCTGCCCGATGTCTCCCTCGTCGTCATCTCGACCCCGCCTGTTCATCATTGTCAAATCGCCCTCGCTGCCCTCGAGGCCGGCAAGCACGTCATCTGCGAGAAGCCCATGGCGATGTCGGTCGCCGAAGCCCGCCAAATGTGCGAGGCCGCCCAGGCCCGTCCGCGACAGCTTGCTATCATCGACCACGAACTGCGCTTCAATCCGACTTGGCGCCGCATGAAGGAGCTGGTCGATGCTGGCTACCTTGGCGACCTGCACCACGTCCAGGTCCTCATCTCTTCCGGATTTCGCCATTCCGCTCAGCGCCCCTGGAACTGGTGGTCTCAGCGCCAAGCCGGTGGCGGGCTGCTGGGGGCCCTTGGCTCCCACGCCATCGATGCCCTGCGCTGGCTCTTTGGTGAGATCGACGCTGTCTCCTCCACCATGGCAACCATGATCCCCACTCGCAAGGATCCTGTCTCCGGCGAAGATTGCCCCAACGAGACCGATGACTTCTGCTCCTTCCTCCTCCGTTTTGCCCCGCAGCGGGGTCGGATCCCTCACGGGGTCGTCACCCTCTCCGCCCTCTATGCCAGCGGGGGCAAAAACCAGATCACGGCGGTCGGAAGTAAGGGAACTCTCGTCATGGACGGCGACGAGACTCTCATCGGCGCCACTGGCTACCAGCAGCAGTTTGAGGAGATGTCCCTCATCGACCGCGCCCGCGGGATCTCTATCGTTCCCGATAACATCTGGGCCCGCTCCTTCTACCACCTCGCCCGCGAGACCGTCCAAGCCCTTCGCGAATCTCGCACCGAGATCGCTCACGCTGCCACCTTCCACGACGGGCTTCACTGCCAGGAGATCCTCGATGCCGTTCACCTCGCTCACGCGGAGCAGCGCTGGGTAAATGCTCGTTGATTTTCTGCCGTCCCCTGTTGTATATTCCCGCTTCAGCCGTTGTCCGCTCTTCAAGTCTCCCCGGGGTAAGACCTCCGGAGGAAGAAGGGTTCCCTGAGGCGCTCTACCCGTACCCTCACGCAACGGCAGTCAAGCGAAAATCGGTTCACTTGAACCCCCTTCCCCGTCTCCAGGCGGGCCAAGGAGAAGAGAAGTCATGGCAACAGTCAAGCGTTACAACATCTTCTGCCCCAAGTGCAATCAACGGTTTCCCGTCTTTGCCTCGCTCCACCACTCGATCGAGGTCGATTCCTGGATTCGCGAGAAGTCCGAGACCCACGACTGCAAGGCCTATGCTGATCAGCTCGCCAAAGAGCGCTCCCCGCGCCCGATCAACCCACTGAAGGCGTCGAAGAAGGGGGCCTAGCCCGTTTGGGCCCCTCTCCCATCACGGGAGCAGGGCTCTTTGCATGAATCTGCTTTTTGAGAGGGTAGTTGTAACACAATGGCAACAAAAATTACGGTCAACAAGAACGGATCCCTGCGGGTCGAGGGAGATTTCGAGATCTATGATGCGGCCGGCGGAAAGTACGACCTCTCCGGCCGCACGGTGATCGGCCTCTGCCGCTGTGGCCAGACCGCCAACAAGCCCTTCTGTGACGGCGCGCACGCCCGTTGTGGCTTTGAGTCAGAAGTCGTCGCCACCGTCCTCCCCCCTCCAAAACCGAAGGTCTGAGACGAGGGGCTTGGGGAATTCCCAGAGCACGGAGAAGGTGAGGGGCTTCTCTGTGTCATGCTTCTCAAATTTACCCTCTTCCTTCTGGCCACGCTTGCCCCAGCCGCCAGCATAGGTTGTGAGCCGCCTCCCCTCTCGAGGTTGGCGGTTATGACACTACGTGTGTCTATCTCTCCTTTCACTCTGCAATATTGATCTCTATTCTGCCCCAAGCGCGCCTTCGTGTGGGCTTTTGAGAGTTTCCAGTGCCGCACTCCTCCGCTAGTGATCTTGATTCTCCTCTCTCGAATTTTCTGAGCATATCCTTGATTCCCCTGAATGCAGGTTGGAACCCATTGCCCTCATGAATCCACATCGAGCACACCCTACCAGTCCCCTGGCGATCTTCGTCAGTTTGTGGGATAACCGTCAACTGATTCTTCAAATGACACGCCGGGAGATCGCGGGAAGGTATACCGGCTCCTTTATCGGCAGCGCTTGGTCATTCATCTACCCGTTGTTGATGTTGATCATCTACACGTTCGTCTTCTCTGTTGTCTTCAAAGCGCGATGGGGAGCAGACGAGAATGAAAGCAAGACCGAATTTGCCATCATTCTCTTTGCCGGAATGATCGTCTTCAACATCTTTTCCGAGGTGGTCAACCGCGCCCCCAGTCTGATCCTCTCGAACGTCAACTACGTCAAAAAGGTGGTCTTTCCACTCGAGATTCTCCCTTGGGTCGCCTTGGGCGCCAGCCTGTTTCATGCCGGCGCCAGTCTGCTGGTTCTTCTTGTCGCCCAGCTCCTCTTCAAGGTAGTTCTGCCCTGGACCGTCCTCTTGTTCCCACTCGTCCTCTTGCCATTGATCTTTTTCACTATGGGACTGGCTTGGTTTCTGGCGGCGATGGGGGTCTTCATTCGGGATATCGGCCAGATCACTTCGGTGGTGACGACGGTCTTGATGTTCCTCTCCGCTCTCTTCTACCCGGTTTCGGCGCTGCCCCGCGACTACCAAGCGGTTCTCTCCTTCAATCCGCTCGTCCACCTCATCTCGGAGAGCCGCAAGGTGCTGGTCTTCGCTCTCACGCCCGCTTGGGGGGACTGGGTCATGCTGCTCCTTGCGAGTCTCGGGATCGCTTCTCTCGGGTTCTGGTGGTTCCAAAAAGTACGTAAGGGATTTGCCGATGTCATCTGATATTGCCATCAAAGTCGAGAACTTGAGCAAGTCATACAAAATCTATAGACAACCGAAAGACCGGTTGAAGCAGTTTGTGTTTCCCAGGTTGAGCTGGTTTTTTGGCAGGCAGATGAGTGATTATTATCGTGATTTTTATGCCTTGCGAGATATATCTTTTGAAGTGAAAAAGGGGGAGACAGTTGGCATCATTGGACGAAACGGCAGCGGGAAATCTACTCTTCTGCAGGTAATATGCGGCACAATTACCCCGACAAGTGGAACAGTTCAGATTAATGGACGGATTGCTGCTCTTCTTGAACTTGGTTCTGGATTCAATCCTGAATTTAGCGGGCGCGAAAACGTATATTTGAATGGAGCAGTCGTGGGTTTAAGCAAAGAAGAGATTGATGATCGCTTCGATAGCATCGTCAAATTCGCGGATATTGGGGATTTCATCGATAACCCAGTCAAAACATACTCCAGTGGAATGATGGTAAGACTTGCCTTTGCCGTCCAATCGCAAGTCGATCCTGATATATTGATCGTCGACGAGGCGTTGGCTGTAGGTGACGTTAAATTTCAAGCAAAATGCTTCGAGCGTCTGCGCGAGTTGAAAGAAAATGGGACGAGTATCTTGTTGGTTACTCATTCAAGCGAACAGATTGTGACACACTGCACGAGTGCGATGTTGCTGGAAAATGGGGTTCAGCTAGAAAAGGGAATGCCACGTCAGGTTGTAAATCGTTACCTCGACCTTATGTTTGGCAAGGAAAAAAACCAGTTGCCAGATTCTTTAGAGACCAAGTCTGAAAATGCTACTGATAAGATTGAAGAAGTGGTTTCGTCTACTCTCAGTTCTCACGAAGATCTTTTTGCCTCTCGACCCGGATATAACCAGTACGAGTATCGCTGGGGGGATGGTTCCGCAACAATTTTGGATTACCATCTATATGTAAACGGGGATTCATATCCATCAGGCATACCAGTGGGGCAAACAGTAAGTCTTGTGGCTTCTATACGATTTAATAGAACGTTGGTGCGTCCTATATTTGGAATTACCATCAAGACCAAGGCCGGTGTAACTGTCTCAGGGACAAACTCTGAAATTAAGAATGTTGTCGACTTTCAATCACTTGGTCAAAGTGGAACAGTCGTCCTCATGAAAACGGATTTTATTTGTAGGTTAGCACCAGGTCACTACTTTGTCTCTCTCGGGATAGCAACAAAGCAGGGGGAGGACATTGTACCTCACGATCGACGATACGATGCAATATTTATTGAGGTATTGCCCAATGCTGACTTTTACGGCCTTGCCGATTTAGGATTTCAATTTTCCTTACCGGTAGCTTCTAGTGTAATGGCCTCACAATACGGAAACAAAGGCTAGATGGTGTTATCACAGCGGTTTGTGATTGAGTAGCGATGAATAGTCGCAGTAGGCAAACCATTCATAATTGTTATCAATTGAAACTTTATCAATAGCTTTTTCATTACATTTTAAAGTTGTGGCTTCGGACTTTCGTGTGGGTAGAGGGGAATAAATGAGGGATCCATGAGATCCTCCGGTCATGCAAGACAAAGAACTTTACCAAAAGCTGCTTGGCCTGAGTGCTCCCTGGAGCGTCCAGGAGGTGGATCTCCAGGTGAAAGAGATGAAGGTCACGTTGAAACTGACCCATCAACCATTGTGGAGGTTCAGGTGTCCAGAATGTGACGAGGAGTGCCCCACCC
>JBMOHS010000053.1:0-21656 GCA_049317725.1 Blastocatellia bacterium | reverse complement strand
CGCCTCGTCTTTGCCCCGGAAGAGCAGATTGCCTACTTCGGCGGCGACGACGACAACTTCACCTATCCAAGGTACTGTCTGGATGTCACCTTCTTTCGTCTCTACGAAGATGGAAAGCCCGCCGCGACCCCTGACCATTTTCGCTGGTCGGAGAAGGGCCCGGTCGAGGGCGAGTTGGTCGTCGTCCCCGGGTTTCCCGGCTCGACCGCGCGTCTCCTGACGGTTGCTCAATTACGCTATCAGCGTGACGTCGGCAATCCCCTCCAACGTCTGGTCTGGACCGCTCGCCGGGACGCCCTCCTCCGCTATGCCCAGCGGGGAGACGAAGCCAGACGACAATCCTCCGCGGCACGATTGGCTCTCGATAACTCCCTCAAGCGCCTCGTCGGCCAGCAGGCTGGCCTCGAGAACCCGCGGATCTTTGCCCGGAAAGAGGAGGAAGAGACCCGCCTGCGCGCCGCCGTCGCCGGCAGACCCGACTGGCAGCAACAGTTTGGCGAGGCTTGGTCCACCATCGAGGCCGCCTATCGCGACTTGCCGGCGATGGCCCCCCGCTTGGCCCTCTCCAATCTGGCGGCCAGTCGACTCTCCGGAATGGCCGCCACCCTTGTCCGTTATGCCGAGGAGGTCGCCAAGCCCAATGCCGCGCGAGCCGAGGAGTTCCGCGACAACCGGCTCGAGTCCCTCCGGGCGACTCTCCTCTCCCGTGCCCCGCTCTACCCAGAGATGGAGGAGGCCCTCCTTGCCGGCTGGCTGCAGACCGTCCAGACCCAGCTCGGCCCGAACGATCCCTTTGTCCAAGCCGCGCTGGGCGAGGCCAACCCACAAGAGGTCGCCCAGTCAGCGATCCGCCAGACCCGCCTGCACGACCCCGCTTTCCGGCAATCGCTGCTCGCGGGGGATCCGTCCGCCATCGTGCAGTCAGAGGACCCGCTGCTGCGCCTTGCCAAGCGGGTCGAACCCACGCAACGCGAGCTGCGCGAATGGCAGTCCCGCCACCTCCAGGCCGTCGAAACCGCTGCCGGCCAGAAGATTGCCCGTGCCCGCTTTGCCGTCTATGGCCGTTCCGTCTACCCGGACGCCAATTTCCAACTCCGGATCACCTATGGAACCGTCGCGGGCTACGAGGCGGGAACGACCCAAGTCCCCTGGCGAACCACCTTCTTTGGTCTGCTCGACCGGGCTCTTGGATTTGCCGAGAAGCCGCCTTTCCACCTGCCTCCGCGTTATCGCGCCCTTCTTGATCCGGCGGTTGGCGCCGGTACCCGCCCGACTCTCGATCTCGCCACCCCGTTCAACTTTGTCTATACGGCAGATACGATCGGCGGGAACTCCGGCAGCCCCGTCGTCAATCGACAAGGCGAGCTGGTCGGAATCAATTTCGACAGCAACCTGCAGAAACTGCCGAACCGCTATCTCTATGTCGAGGCGTCGGAAGGTTCGCGGGCGGTTGGCGTCCATAACCGTGCCATTGTGGCGGCTCTCGCCTCGATCTATCAGGCCGATCCTCTGGTACGGGAGCTGACCCCTCGACCGGGCCGGCGTACCACCCCGTAAGGAGACTTCCCTGATGGCCATCTCTGAGACGGCATATCTCTATGACCTCTACTTGGTGCCCGGTTGGTGTGAGTTCTTCGATCGGATGATCGAGGAAGAGGTCCGACTTCCCAAGGAGGGCCGAATCCTCGACTTGGCCTGTGGGTCAGGAGGCTTGGCGATCGATCTGGCGCTGCGGGGGAGCGAGGGAAGGGAAGTGGTCGGGATCGATATCGATCCGGCTCTCGTTGCCTTGGCCGAAGGCAAGGCGGGCATTCGGCAGGCCTCTCGCCTGCGATTCTTGGCCGGTACTCTCGCAACGCTGCCACTCGATCGGGAGTCGTTCGATGTTATCATCGCCGACTTCTCCCTCCTTCCTTGGCGAGCAGCACCGTGCGAAGTCCGGGACCTTCTCCCCCTCGCCAAGAGAG
Organism: Blastocatellia bacterium; assembly: GCA_049317725.1. Taxonomy (GTDB): domain Bacteria; phylum Acidobacteriota; class Blastocatellia; order RBC074; family RBC074; genus CAIOZW01. The sequence goes on along the minus strand of JBMOHS010000053.1, from coordinate 19,689 downwards.
ATGGCACCCTCGTTCTCAAACTGGCCACCCGAGGGAGCTTCGATGAGTTCTTCTCCCTCTACTGGGAGGCACTGTACGACCTCGGGCTGACCGGCCTCAGCCCCCAGCTCGAAGCACTGATCGAGTCGCGCCTGACGGTCGCCGAGGCTGAGCGGATCGCCCGAGAGGCCGGTTGGCGACAGGTCCACTCTCTTCTGCGCACTGAGCGGCTGGAGTATCCGGACGCCCCCTCCTTCTTCTCTTCCCCCGTCATCCGTACCGCCTTTCTCGATTCCTGGCTGGCCATCCTTCCCGATGCGACGACCCGCCAAGCCGTGGTCGATCAGTTGAGCCGAATCCTTGATCGGGAACGGCAGGGCAGTCCCTTCGACCTCTCGATCAAGACGACTCTTCTCCTGGCACAGAAATAGCAGATTGCCCGAAAGACGGCCTCCTCCTTCCCCTTCACGGCGCAAAGTATCCACCGACCTCGATCGAGAAATCGGCCGAACGCTCGGTGACGATGCGGAACTCGCCCGACCGGGAGAGACGGACGACAAATCCATTAGCGGGGAAAGCACCTCCTTGCGTCAGAAGGCTGATCGTTCGCGGGCGATTCTGATCTGCTGGATAGAGGGTGACCGCGCCAGAGTCTGGAGACGAGACCAGGGTTCCGGCCATTCCACTCAAGGCGACGGCCTCGGCAGGAATTGTCACACCGCCGCAGGTCAGACGCCCCTGCACGGTCACCTCCTGGTTGGCCATCATTGGTCGGTTCTGGGTCAGACAGGCCCCTGATCCCCCCTGTGTCTCAAAGAGACGGAAGGCACTGGCCAACGGGTAGTAGAGCAGTCCCTGCCCGTTTCGGTCAACAGCTTCCGGGCTGAAGTAACCGGAGAGGTCAATCGTGAGGTTCATGCGTGTGCTGGTATAGGCACTGAAGAGCGCTCCCGGGCTCAACCCAACGATGACGTGCGAGCTGGCGGTCTCCCACGCTGGCAATTGCAGATGGACAACCTGCGGACGGGAGACCAACGCGGGAAAGAGCGTGATCGTCCCAATCGATGAGGAGACGTTTGTCGCTGTCATATTGCCCAGGAAGGCCCGCGCCGTCGGCGGAATGCTGGCTCCAAAGCAGTTGAGCGAGACCCGCTCGACGTGCGTTCCACCCGTTCCCAGCGGGCTGCTGTGGGAGATACAGGCGGGCGCTCCTGGTTGCGTCTCGAGAAATCGCACTGAATTCGCCAATGGATAATAGTAGAGTCCACCCGGGCCGGGGGGGGCAAAATAGCCGACGACTTCGAGAACGACGTGGACTTGGCTGGTGGCAAAGATCTCAAGGGCGCCCTCGGCGTTCAGCGGAACCATAAACGAGGTCGTTTTGATCTGAAACGCGCCAACGCCGATCCGGCCAAGGGGGCCCCGCGATTGCCCTGCTGGAACGAGCTGATACTCTCCCGCAGACCGCCCCAGGTTTTGGACGGTCGCGTGGCCGACGAGCACCTGTGCGGTCTCCGGAATCCGGGCGTTGAGGCAGCTTCCCACCCCCGAAATGCGGAGGCTCCCACCGCTGCTGACCGCGCTGCGCGAAGACTGGCAGGCCCCTTCCCGGGAGCGGCTGTCGAACCAGCGGAGAGGCGCTGCCAGTGCGTAGAATTGAAGCCCATTGCCCGGCACGACTGGTGTTGGACGCGGTCCGTCGGGGCGACTCGTGACGACGAGTTGCAGGTCGCGGGCGGTTCGTCCCCCGGCCGAATCGGTGACCTCGATCACGAAGCGGAACTGACCTGACTCCGCTGGTACCCCCCGCAAAAACCCGTTGCTCGCCAATCCGATCCCCGTGGGGAGGGCTCCTGTGAAGACCTGCCAGCGATAGGGCGGCGTTCCCCCTGTGACCACGATCGGTTGTTCATAGGGGATCCCTGCCTGCCCGGTCGGCAAGTTTGCCGTCGAGATGACTGGCGCTGGCGCTGCTACTACCCCTCGGGGATAGAGAAATCGAGCCCCTGCCTCATCGTCTGCTCGCAGACTTCCACACCGTCCATCAAAATGGGCAAACGCATAGAGCGAAGCCTTTGAGTCCTGCGAATGGCCCAATCCCAGGGCATGCCCAAATTCGTGTGACGCGATCTCCCGAACGTTGCAAGCATCATTGAAGAAGCAACTGGCAAGGGGATTGAAGGAGACATTCCCCTCGATTGCCCGGAAGAACGCGATGCCATTGACCTCTTTCCGTTGGGAGCTATCGAAATGGGTGATGCCCGCTGCCGCCAGAACTCCGGCGCATCCCCCATTTGTCGAAGGCGAAAAGGCGGAGTAGCGATCACAATTGTTGAAGGAGATCGTATTCTCCCCATCGTTAGTCGTCAGCCCACACGTGCTGGTAAATCCCCCCACACTCAGGCGAATCGAGGCTCCGGGAATGGACGACCAGATCGCCATCGCTGCCAAGATATCTTCGACCATCCTCGCATTGGGCATCCCGACCGGATTGATCCGGAATTCGACCGGGCGCCCCTCGTCCGGCTCAAACCATCGCTGGGGCTGATAGGGATTGAGAAAGGTGAACTGCGGGCTCAATCGAAGGTGGTCAAGGCTGGCCACCTCGACCGGGAGGGATAAGACCGGCATGCCCCCGTAAAACTTGGCCTCATGCTGCAGCGATGGCACCGTCAACTCGGTGATTTGTGTCAGGGTTCGTTCGAGGTAGGAGGCCAAGTCCGACTGGTTGGTCACCAAGCCGCGCTGGGACTGGCCCAGGACCGTCACTCGCTCGTGGACCTGCTCGCGGGCGACCATCATCACACCCGTCCGCTCGTCCCGGGTGATCCGAAACTTTCCGAGAAACCAGTGATAGACCCGTAGACTTCCATCCGGCCAAGTGTCGAGGTAGAGCAGGACCTCTTCCCGCGGAGTGAACTGCGGAATACCGAAGAGGATCGAACCGCGCGTCCCGACAATTCCCCCCGGCTCCTTGATGACAATTTCACGGGTCATAATTGACCCTTTGAGAACTTGATGAACCTGGAGGGTGGTGTAGGTAAAGATCCCCTGGTGTTGATCATCGTACCCACTCATCGAGGAGAGAACGACGCCGCGGACGATGGCGCGCGCTCCGATGATCATCTCCTCGTCGCTTGGGATCACGACGGTACTCGCACGGACGATTCCAAGCGAGACAAACAGGTACATCGCTCCGAGCAGGAGCGGTCGCGGAATAAGGGAAGTCTTCATGCGCTTCTCCGTCTATGTCGTGGCCTGGAACAGTCCCTGACGATGGTCCCGTCAGGATGATCGACCGCGATCGTCTTGTGTGTGTCTTGCTCCCACCTTGATCAATAAAAACTGCAAAAAAGAGCTCGAAAAGAGCGGCGGCGGTGGGTGAGGAGAAGTCCGCTGTTTGCCCCATAAGCCAGGATCAGGTGCACTTTCAAAACAGATTCACTACATCACACCGTGGCCATTTTTGTCAATCTTCCGACTGGGGGGGCTCGCGGACGAAGAAGATCCAGGAGCAGTCTCCCCATCAAAATGAGTGGGGGATGATAATTTAACTTGGAGGGAGAGGAAAGAGTTCCTTGACGAGCTTCTTTCTAAATCAGTACACTAAGATTTTTAGTGCCACCCAGCCGCTTCTCCAGACATCCAGTCAAGGGGTCTGGTCGAGACAACTGGTCTTGACCAAGTGTCTTGCGACGGAGCGCTGTGTGGCCGACCTTCCGATTGTCCGGGAGGCCGAATCGGCGAGAGTCACCATGCAGGAACTGGTCTGGGCAATCCATCTTATCGCCTTACCATTCATCTTCGACAGCTTGTTACGGGCTGTCTTGTTGGTCCTGCGTTTCTGTTGGCCGTCCCGGCAGCTCGAGACGGCCACCCTCCCAGCGCCCGGGGCGGTCTTGCTCATTGCGGCGTGCAATGAGGCCGCGACCATCGGTGCGACCGTCTCTTCGTTACATCCTCTGCTTGAGGAGTGGCCGGGCAGTGAGATCTGGGTAGTAGCCGACCGGTCCGAAGATCTGACAGCCGTGCGAGCCAGGGAGGCTGGTGCCACGGTCGTCGAGCGCCTCGAAGGCCCCAACGGAAAGGGAGCCGTAGTGCGGTGGTGGTTGGAGACCTATCGCTCGGTCTGGGAGGCCAAGGCCGCGGTAGTCATTCTCGATGCCGATAGCCGCCTTGTTCCTGGAAGCTTGGCCCGTCTGGGGATGGCGATGGGGCAGGGATTGGATGCGGCCCAGGCGATGGTGGCCCCGCTCGCCACTACCGCGACGGGCCGCCTCGCCGGTTGGTCCGAGATCCTCATGCAGCAGATCGACGATGTGGCTCGCAGCCGCATGGGGTGGCCCATTCCCCTCCGCGGCACGGGAATGGCGATTCGCGGAGATCTCTTGGCCAGACTCGCCCCCACGCTCCACACCGAAGCGGAAGACTTGGAGCTCGATCTTCTGCTCGCGACGGCTGACGCCAAGATTGGCTTCGTCCCTGAGGCCGTTCTGCTCGATCCCAAGCCCCGTGAACCTATCGGTGCTTCCCGACAACGGGCTCGCTGGTTTCTCGGACAACTGGCGGTCTTGCGCGGTTATCGGCGTGAGGTCTTCTCCCTTTGGGGGAGTCGGGCGGGCCGTTCCCGGAGCCGACTCGGAGATCTCTTCCTCTTCCCACTTCTCTTTCTGCGGCCAAAAGTTCTCTTGATCTGCCTCCGTCTTCTTCTCTTGCCCGCCGCTCCCGGAATCCTGGGTCTCGGCCTGCTCCTCGATCTGGCGTATTATGGGGCTGGCCTCCTTGTGGTCGACCGTCCCGGGCAATACGCACGCGACCTGCTCTCGCTGCCGATCTATGTCTGGATGTGGGCAAGAAGTCTTGGGGTAGCGATCCTTCATCGTGGTCGGAAAGGCTGGCTGCGAGCGGGACGCTAAGGTATGAAGATTCTCTTTCCCTATCTGGCCCGATGGCATTCTGCCAATCGCAGTCGCTATCACCAGCTTCTGACGCACCTCTGTCGGCGGGGACACCAAGTCTTTCTGCTGACTGCCCCCCCGATGTCCATCGGTGATATCAGCCAAGACCTGCCGACCAGCGATCGTCGACTGACCGCAGCTCCTCCTCCACTCTTGCCCGAGGGGATGAGCCTCTTTGAGCTGGGTGGTCCCCGTCCGTTCGATCGTTTCTGGCAATGGGGAGGGCCGAGGACCAAGCTGCTCAAGAAGGGGGTCCTCGCCCTTGCCTCGATTCCACAAATCCGGCGAACACTCCGTGAGCAAAAGATAGACCTGCTGTTCCTTTACAACCTGCCGCAAGTCCCTCTGCTCGACTTGGTCGACTGCCCGGTCCACTTTGACTTGGCCGATGATCTGGTGGCGATGATGGAGGGGGAGGGGCGTGCGCTCTTCCGGTGGGGGGGGCGGCGGGCGGCCACGGCGGTGCAGGCCAGGATGCTCGAGAAAGCAACAACCGTGACAGTGGCATCTCGTGTCCTCGAGGAGCAGGCCGGCCGCCAAGTGCTCTTTCTGCCCAATGGCGCGGACCTTGTCGATCTCGATCGGATCCAATCACTGCCACTGATTCGTGAGGGCACAGCGAGTCTTGATGCGTGGGGGATCGAGCCGTGGCAACGCCCGGTCATCGGGTTTGTCGGTGCTTTTGAATATTGGGTTGATCTGGAGTTGGTCTTGGCTGTCGCCACCCGCTTGCCCGAAATGGCTTTCCTGTTGGTGGGGGGAGGGCGGCGTTTCGCGGAACTTCAACGCCGAATTCGAGAACTCCAACTTCGCAACGTCCATTTGACGGGACCGCAGCCCTATTCCTTGGCGATGCGAGCCGTCCAGCGCATGGACGTCTGCCTGCTCCCTTTCACCCATTCCGCCGTCTCGGATGGGTCGTGCCCACTCAAGCTTTTTGAGTACGCGGCGCTTCGTCGCCCCATCGTCAGCACGACCACGACCGAAGTGGGGCGCCTCGGAGAAGGCTGGATCTTCTTTGCCGATCAACCAGACGAGATGGCAGCTACAGTCCAACGAATTCTGAGCAACCCATCGATGACTGCCGCTGCGGTGGCGAAGGGCCGGGATCTGGTCGAGGCGACCTACCAGTGGCCGCTCCTCGCGGAACGTTTCGAGGCCTACCTGCGCCAGGAGGGCCAACCCCCTCATTCTTAGGGGCTTGGGGCCGGCGCATCGGAGGCTGGCGGGGGGATCACTTGCACTCCTTCCAGCCAAGACAGGTTGGTCTTCGGATCGAAGACCAGTCGCGCCTCGATTCGATCTCCGCTGTGAAGGGATTGGAGAACCTTCTCGTCCGGGATTGAGAACCCCATCGTCATCGGTTTCATGTAGCCCGGTATCTCTTCGTGGGCGATGACCGCTCGCTTGCGGCCGGGATCAATCGTTTCCACTCGACCGCGCAGGGAGTACTCCCGGACACCATCTCCTCCAGTTCCTGTCTGGGAAGCCTTTTCCGAACACGCCCCAGTCATCATCCAAAGCCCCCCCACCAGCAACCAGCCGCAGCTCAGGCGCCACATTCTCCCCCTTCTCCAGCCAGAGGCTGCCGAGCCACTTTTTCTCATCGCTTTCCTTTCTTGATCGCCTCGCCCCTCGCCCCTCGCCCCTCACTCCTCACCCCTCGCCCCTCACCCCTCACCCCTCGGCCGGTAATGGTAGGCACGCATCGAGACGAGTGTTCCCGCCAATCGGGGTTGCAGATTGCTCATCGGTATGAGGTTACGACGCGTTGCCTCTTCCCCTGCCCCCTTCCAGGACGATCGCAGACCCAACTCCCAGCTTTCCATCTGCATCCGGTCGAGCGAATACATCGCCTCTTGGTGCACTCGCATGGCGGCTTCCTGCCCGGACTGCCGGAGCATCTCGACCAGGGATGCCCGCACAAAGAAGGATCGGGGATAGGCTGCCGCACAAGTTTCCAGTGTCTGGATGGCTCCGGGAAGGTCGGTCAGCTGCTCCTGGAGAAAGGCGACCAGAACGAATGCGAAGGGACGGCCATAGCCGTGTCGCAGTGCAAATTCGGCGTGTGGAAGCGCCTCACGGTTGCGTTTCAACTGGTAAAGCAGCAGCGCATAGCCCAGGTGGGCCCCGCTGTTCTGGGGATCGAAGGCGAGTACCTGCTGGTAACGGCGGGCTAGCCGCTCATTGCCCGAGGCGTTGTTAGGGTAGAAGGCCAAGTCCAGAACCTCTGTGTCGAGGGTGGCCTGCCCCTGCAACTGCTGACTCTGGTATATGTTCCAAGCGCCATTGGCCAAGAGGATGGCCGGGATCAGCAGGATGATTGGGATGACACCGCGGCTCCATCCTGGAATTGACCAGCGGCCCCCGTTCGTCGAGTCCGGTGTCGCCCCGTCAGGAGTTCCCGTGATCCCCGCCGTCGCCACCCACCCGATCACTATCACGCCCCAAGCCCAGATTGTGCCGGTCGGGTACCGAAAGGAGAAACCACTCGTCAGGGAGCTGATCCCGAATGACACCAGTCCCAGCAACGCACCGATCGAAAAGTAACCCCCGGCTCCACGGAACCGTCGCCAGAGGACAAGGACAATCCCCCCCCAGAAGAGCACGAAGAGGAGCGACCCGAAGGCACCAAGCTCGGTCAGAATCTGCAGGTACTCATTGTGCGTCAGTGGTGCCCGGATGCTGTCTGAGTCCTCGGCCCCGAAGACCTTCGCCAGAGTCCCATTCTCCGGTTGGGAGATCCAACCCTCCCGGTAGAACCCATAGAGGTTAGGGAATCCCCCCTGCCCGACACCTTGCAGGGGGCTTTCCTTGATCATCTCGATGGCGGTCTTCCAGTTGCGCAGCCGGGTCGACGCTCCTGCCTCGTCGGAGGTCAGGTTGAATGCCCCCTCGATCCGCTGCAGAACGTACTCTCGCGCTCCAATCCCAACGCCGCCCCCCCCCAGTGCCAAACATCCGAAGAGGATCGCCAGGCGGCCCGCATACGGGAGCCGAACAATCCGCACCAAGTGGCCGACGGTGATCAAGGCCAGCACCACTGCCAGGGCGAGCAGGGCCCCACGCCGCAAGTTGGCCAGCAAGGCTCCCATCGTCACAAGTGCGGCGAACAAGGTCAGCCAGAGATCCGGGCTCCGCTCTTTGTGGAAGATCACCATCAATTGGATGGGGACGAGGGTCACCAGCAGCTCGGCCGCCATCCCGTGGTTGAAGAAGAAGCCCAGGAGGTCGATCCCATAGACATAGCGCTCATAGAGAATCGTCCCGGCGAGCACGATCCCGAGCACGGTCAAGACCCGATAAAGCCAGATGCCGGTCCGTGCTTGTGCACCCGTCACACTCAAACCGAGAAAGACGGCAAAGAGAAACCAGAGGCCAACCAGTCGGATACCATCAGAGAACGACGGTGCCCAAGTGAGGGTGATGGCCTGCCACCCCACGAAGGCGATGGCAGTTGCCAAGATCCAGATTTGAGGACGATCAAGCAGGCAAGGATCTCGTCTCCGCCACCAGCCGAATCCTGAGAGCAGCCCGAGCACTACCACCAGATAGACGGCGACGACCAGCTCCTGGGTCGCCATTCCCAAATACGAGAACGATGGCGGAACAAAGTTGTTGGGGGTCAGGGAGAGGATCGGCAGCAGGAGGATCACTCCATCGATCATTCCTGGCCAGCGTTTCGCTTGCTTCTCACGAACTGGCAGCGGCTCTCGTCTCTTTCTTGCGCTCATTCGCTCCTCGAATCTCCCGGAAAAGGCACCACGCTCCCATCAGCAGCCGGCAGGGGGGCACCTCCCTCACGAGAGAAATCCACGTCGCTTCCTCCCCAAAAATTCGACCGGTTGTTCTGACCGGACATCCGCTCCTCGATCCAGTCTTTGAGCGGCCTTAGCTAAACGGGTGATATTGTAGCCGTCGCCCTATGGCCCTGGCAACGGATCCCTCCCCGCTTCTTGAAAGCGGTCCGCCCGGCCGCCTATAATCAGGTTTTTTGCGAGGCCCCCTGCCCAGTCTTGGCGTCAACCTGACGATCTGGCCGATCTTGGTCAGAGTGCTCGGGAGACCCCTTACCGGTGGTGAGCGCTTGCCGGACGGGGACAACGCTCAGGTCCCCGAGATCGAGTCGTAGATCGAGTCGGAAACCGATATGGACTGTCCATTGTGTCAAGGAACCGGGTGGGAGTTGGTCGTCGGACAAGGGGTCCGCGTCTGCCGCTGTCGCGATGCCGAACGGCGGGCCAAGCTGATTGTCAACGCCCGTCTTCCGCGTCGCTATGAGAGCTGCACCTTCGAGAACTTTCATCCCCAAGGCAACAATTTCACCGCTGACGAGGTCTTTCGCTCCCAGTCGCACGCCGTGACGGACGCGCAGAAGCTGGTTCGGGAGTACCCCATCTTCGACGTCGGTCTCCTCTTGATGGGCCCGTGTGGCGTCGGCAAGACTCACCTTGCCGTCGCTGCCCTCAATGCCCTCCTTGAGAAGGGAGTTCGTTGTCTCTTTTATGATTTTCGCGACCTGCTCAAGGAGATCCAAGACAGTTACAACCCTGTCTCCCAATCGACGGAACTTCGCGTTCTCGAGCCTGTTTACCAAGCCGATGTTCTCGTTCTCGATGAACTTGGCGCTTCCAAGCCGACCGACTGGGTTCGGGACACCATGACCCAGATCATCAACACCCGCTACAATGACCGCCGCGTGACCCTCTTTACCACCAACTACCTCGACGACCCGGAAATCCCCGGCGAGGAGTCCCTCACCGATCGCGTCGGGGTCCGACTCCGCTCCCGCCTCTACGAAATGTGCAAAGTGGTTCGCATCAAAGGCAGTGACTACCGCGCTTCCGTCCACCTCGCCTCCCCTCGGCGCCCCTGACCTCTCCACAAATTGGCTTTACCAGGAAAAGTACTTGTCAGGTGTGGGGGGTGGTGTGTAAGATCTCCGATTATTCAGAAAGAGGAGGGTGGGGGAGATGAGTTGGGCGGAGAGGGAACCGACGGAAGGGGCGCTTCTGAAGGGGCAGGAGAGGCCGCTGCGGACGTTACACGGGCAGGCGATGGAGAATCTGCGCTTCATCCGGGAGACGATGGAGCGCTCGGCCTCCTTCACGGCGGTCCCGGGGAAGGGGAGTGTCCTGATCGGGGTAACGGCGCTAGTGGCGGCGATCTGGGCGGAGCGGATGGAGGGGCGGGTGGGGGCGACAGGCTGGCCGGGTTGGCTGGTCGTCTGGAGTTGGGAGTTACCGTTGGCGTTGGGGATTGGCGGGATCGCGATGAAGCGCAAGGCGCGTGCAACGAGCCTGAAGCTGCTCTCGGGTCCCGGTCGGAAGTTCACGCTCAGTCTGGCACCGCCGCTGCTGGCTGGGGCGATTCTCTCGACGGCGCTGACCCGTGCGGGGCAGACAGAAGTTCTCCCAGGGCTCTGGTTGTTGCTCTACGGAGCGGGGGTGGTCACTGGAGGCGCCTTCTCGGTGCGGGTGGTGCCAATGATGGGGATGGTCTTCATGGGGTTGGGGGCGGTGGCCCTCTTTGCACCGGACTCTTGGGGAAACCTGCTCATGGCACTGGGGTTCGGGGGGCTGCACATTGTGTTTGGATGGATGATCGCCAGGAGGCACGGTGGCTAGCAGAGCACAGATGGAACAGATGACCGTCCCAACCGTCGAGTCCTCCCGGCTGGAGCGAGCTGCCCGACGAGCAGTTGAGACGACTCCTCAGCTCGACAGTCTGATTCACGAGCGGATCCGGCTGGGGATTGTCAGCGCCCTGGCGGTCAACGAGACCCTCACTTTTACAGAGTTACGGGAGCTGCTCAAGACGACCGATGGCAATATCAGCGTGCACGCGCGTCGGTTGGAAGAGGCGGGATATATCGACTGTACCAAAGCGTTCGAGGGGCGCGTTCCCCGAACCCGCTATCGTCTTTCAGTGGTGGGACGTCAAGCGTTGGAACGTTACCTGGACCATATGGAAGCCTTGATTCAAGCCGCGCGGCTGCGCTAACGTGAAGGACCCTGGGTACGTTCACCATTCCTTCTCGTTCAGACAGAACTCCGCCAACTGAGTGGTTCCAGCACTCCCAGTCGTTGCTCCTGGGGTTGAGGATTTCCACGACAATTGCCCCATGAGGCCGACTAATCGAAAGGGTTGCTATGTTTCAAACTGCCGTGGTGGAAGAAGCGCTGGCGACAGCGATCAAAACCTCCCACAGCCTGATTCGGATCCAGACATCGGGTTGTTTGCAGTTCATTGACTTGACCAAGGAGGTGGCGGGGATCGTTGCGCGCTCTGGCGTGCGCCACGGCTGGGTCAACATCCAGACCCGTCACACGACGACAGCGCTGATCGTCAATGAGAATGAACCGCTGCTGCTCGATGATCTGAGGGATCTGCTCGAGCGGCTGGCGCCGCGTCACGGAGAGTACCAGCACAACGACTTCAGTCGTCGCGTCGACATTCCACCGGACGAACCCGCCAACGGCCACTCTCACTGCAAATCGCTCTTCCTGCCGACCTCGGTCTGCCTCAACATCGCGGATGGGCGCTTGCAGATGGGGCAGTGGCAGAGTCTTTTCTTTATTGAGCTCGATGATTGCCGGGAGCGGAACATCTCGGTGATGGTCATGGGGCATGCCTGATGAGTCGATCAATCTATGGGGTAGTGATGGCGGGAGGATCGGGCACGCGCTTCTGGCCGGCGAGCAGGGCCCATCTTCCGAAACAGTTTCTACGGATCACGGGCAGTCAGACGATGCTGGAGGAGACGCTCGCCCGGGTCTCGTCGGTCGTCCCGGCGGATCAGAGTTGGGTGGTCGTCGGACGGCAGCACGAGGCGGTGACCCGGCAGTTGCTTGATGGAAAGGGCTCCCACGTCCTCGTCGAACCGTTTGGCCGGAATACGGCAGCCTGCATTGGATTGGCGGCGATCGAGCTGCGGCGGCGGGATCCAGAGGCGTTGCTGATCGTTCTTCCAGCGGACCACTACATCGCCGATGTCGCTGGCTTCTGCCGGCTGCTGGGGAGTGCGGCAACAGTCGCTCGGCGTGGATCGATCGTCACGCTCGGAGTGGTTCCGACCCGGCCCGAGACCGGGTATGGATACCTGCAGACCGCGACGGCCATCGCCGGAGAGGTCGAGGGCGTGCCGTATGCGCTTCTCGAGCGGTTTGTCGAGAAGCCCGATCAGCCGACAGCTCTGGCCTATCTGGCGGCGGGGAACTACCTCTGGAACAGCGGGATCTTTCTGTTTACCGCTGACACCATCCTCACAGAGATCGCGCTCCATCTGCCGGAGTTGGGGGCGGGGCTCGCCCGGATCGAGGCTGAGGGAGAAGGTATCCTGGAGGAGGTCTACGCCGGTCTCCCCTCGATCTCGATCGACCACGGGATCATGGAGAAGACCTCGCGCCCGTGTCACGTCTTTCGGCTCGAGGTGGGTTGGAGCGATGTCGGCAGTTGGGAGGCGCTCTACGAACTTCGTTCAGGGGAGGGAGATGCCACGGGGAACCTGCTGATTGGCGAGGGGCGACTGCTGGTCGAGGAGGCGTCGGGCAATCTGGTGCAGGCGGCCGAGGGGCGGACCGTTGCCCTGCTCGGAGTCGAGGGCTTGGCGATCATCGAGACGGACGATGTCCTCCTGGTCGCCGATCTGCGACGTTCCCAGGAGGTCAAGCGGTTTGTGGTGCGCGGCGACCACGGCATGTCCTGAGCGCTGCCCTAAGCGTCGCGAGGGGCAGGTCGCTCAGAGATCCGGATCGAGGAGGATCGGAAGATGGAGCTGGGGGGACGAGTCTTTCTGGTGACGGGCGGGGGCTCGGGGTTGGGAGCGGCCACGGTGCGTCGCCTGGCCGCCGAGGGAGCGCGAGTGGTGATTGCGGACCTGGCTGTCGACCAGGGGGAGGCTCTTGCCGCCAGTCTGGGACAAGTGGCTTGCTTTCATTCGACGGATGTTCGCGAAGAAGAGGCAGTGGGAGCGGCGATCGCCATTGCCGTCGAGCGTTATGGGAGGCTTGATGGAGCGGTCTGCTGCGCCGGGATCGGCTGGGCGGAGAAGACGGTCGGGCGGGAGAGTGTCCATACCCTCGCCAGTTTTCGCCGTGTCGTCGAGGTCAATCTCGTGGGGACATTCAACGTCGCCCGGCTCGCCGCGGCGCAGATGGCCCAGCAGCCGCCCCTCGCGACGGGGGAGCGGGGCCTGATCGTCTGCACCGCCTCGATTGCCGCGTATGACGGTCAAATGGGGCAGGTCGCCTATGCTGCATCGAAGGGCGGGGTGGTGGGGATGACCCTCCCGCTTGCCCGGGATCTCGCCCGCCACGGCATCCGCGTCATGACGATTGCGCCAGGCCTCTTTGAGACGCCCCTGCTGGCGGGTTTGCCGGAGGAGGTGCGCTCGTCGCTTGGCCGGGAGGTTCCCTTTCCCTCCCGCTTGGGCCATCCTGATGAATTTGCCTCGCTCGTCGTGCAGATTGCCGAGAATCAGATGCTCAATGGATCGGTGATTCGATTGGACGGGGCGTTGCGCATGCCCCCCAAGTAACGTTGCATCGGGGATGTTCGAGTGGCAGGAGGCGGGGATGGCAGAGGACGGCAGGGGGAATGGCGCGGAGCGGCTGGTGCGGATGGCGATTGGCCTCGGAACCAAGGTCTGGTTCGCCAATCCGGGAACGACCGAACTGCCCCTGGTCCAGGCACTTGATGCGATCCCGGGGATCCGGACGGTGCTGGGCCTCTTCGAGGGAGTCTGTACCGGAGCCGCGGATGGATATGGCCGGATGGCGGATCGGCCTGGGGTGACTCTGCTCCACCTTGGACCAGGGTTGGCGAACGGAATCGCCTATCTGCATGATGCGCGGCGCGCCCGCTCCCCGATTGTCAACCTGATCGGAGAGCATGCGACGTGGCACCAAGCCGCCGATGCCCCGTTGCAGAGCGACATCGAGTCGCTGGCGCGTCCCGTCTCGGCCTGGGTTCGGCGCAACCAAGACGCAGGGCGACTTGAGGCAGACTTTGCCGAGGCGGTGGCCGTCGCCGCGGCGAGGCCTGGACGGATCGCCACGCTGATCGTTCCCCACGACCATCAACTGGCCGATGGTCCAATGCCTTCTCTCGCCGCCACCCAAGCCCATTCCGTTCAGCGGGCGCCAGCAGTTCCAGACAGCCGCCTCGATGGGGTCGCTCAGGCGTTGCGTGGGCGCGACACAGGAGGGAAGATCGCTCTCTTTCTCGGAGGGGAGGCGTTGCGGGAGCGTGGCCTGCGCGCTGTGGCACGCATTGCCGCCAAAGTCGAGCTGCAGTTGCTTGCCGAGACCTTTCCCGCACGCTGGGAGCGCGGAGTGGGAACGCCGGTGATCGAGCGGCTCCCCTACTTTCCGGAACCGGCCCGCGAGCTGCTGGCCCGGTTCTCGACGATCGTGCTGGCTGGAGCGCGTTCCCCGGTCACCTTCTTTGGCTATCCTGGAATTCCGAGTTACCTCATCGATCCCGCCCAACGGACACTGCTCCTCGCTGATCCGGAGGAGGATGTCGAGGCCGCCCTTGAGGGATTGGCAGAGGCCCTCGACGCCCCGCCCGACGTGACGCGTCTGATCCCTGATCACTCCCAGCCACCGCTGCGGCCGACGGGGCCCCTCACCCCGGAGCGGCTCTGCCAAGCGGTTGCCGCGCTTCTGCCTGAACAAGCGATTGTCATGGACGAAGGAATCACCAGCAGCGGGGCCTTGCTGCCCCTCTCGCGATCGTCGGCTCGCCACACCTACCTGGCCCAGCCCGGCGGAGCGATCGGCCTCGGGATGCCGTGCGCGACCGGGGCGGCCCTTGCCTGTCCGGACCGCCGGGTCCTGACCATCCAAGCGGACGGCAGCGCGATGTACACGTTTCAAGCACTCTGGACGCAGGCACGCGAACAGCTTCCCATGACGACGATCCTCTGCAACAATCGCAGCTATCGCATTCTGGGCCTCGAACTGCTGCGAACGGGAGTTGACCCGACCACCGCCGGCGCCAACGCCCGATCGATGATGCAATTGACCGAACCCGCGATCGATTGGGTTCGACTGTCCGAGGGGCTCGGGGTCCCGGCGGAGCGGGTCGAGACGGCCGAGGCGCTCTGCCAAGCGCTCGACCGCTCACTTGCCGCCCAGGGGCCTTCGCTGATCGAGGCGATCCTCTGACCAGTTCCCGAAAACGTGACCGATCTTCCAGAGCCAGACCACAGGAGGTTTCATCGCGATGCACTTTGCCCCTTCCGAAAAGGTCGTTGCCCTCCAGCGTCGATTGACTGCATTCATGGACGCCTGGGTCTATCCAAATGAAGCGCGCTATACAGCAGAGCTCCAGGCCGGTGGTCCGGAGGGGCGCTGGCGTGCGCTCCCCCTCCTCGAAGAGCTCAAGGGGAAGGCGCGGCAAGAGGGGCTCTGGAACCTCTTCCTGCCGGAGAGTGACGTCGGTGCCGGCCTGACCAACCTTGAGTACGCCCCGCTCTGCGAGATCATGGGGCGGGTCCCGTGGTCGGCCGAGGTCTTCAACTGCTCAGCTCCCGACACCGGCAACATGGAGGTTCTGGTCCGCTATGGCACACCGGCCCAGCAGGAGCGCTGGCTGCGCCCCCTGCTGGCCGGAGAGATCCGCTCCTGCTTCGCCATGACCGAGCCGGAGGTGGCCTCCTCCGATGCGACCAACATCCGCGCGCGCATCGAGCGGGACGGCGACAGCTATGTTCTCAACGGCCGGAAGTGGTGGACCTCTGGTGCGGGAGATCCACGCTGCCGCGTCGCCATCTTCATGGGCAAGAGCGATCCGCAGGCGCCGACCCATGCCCAGCAATCGATGATCCTCGTGCCGATGGACGCTCCCGGCGTGACGATCCGGCGGATGCTCCACGTCTTTGGGTATGACGACGCGCCCCACGGCCATGCCGAGGTCGATTTCGAGAATGTGCGGGTGCCCGTCGAGAATCTGCTCTTGGGGGAGGGAAGAGGCTTCGAGATCGCCCAGGGCCGGCTCGGGCCAGGGCGTATTCATCACTGCATGCGGCTGATCGGACTGGCGGAGCGCTCGCTCGAAGCAATGTGCCGACGGGCCTCGTCGCGTGTCGCCTTCGGAAAGCCGCTCGCTTCGATGGGGGCGCTGCGCCACGAGATCGCCACCTCCCGGATCGAGATCGAGCAGGCCCGGCTGCTCGTCCTCAAGGCGGCCTGGATGATGGACACGGTCGGCAACAAGGCCGCCCGGGCCGAGATCGCCATGATCAAGGTGGTCGCCCCGAACATGGCCCTCCGGGTCATCGACCGCGCCATCCAGGCACACGGTGGGGCGGGCGTCTCGCAGGACTTCCCGCTGGCCCACGCCTGGGCGCACGCGCGGACCTTGCGGCTTGCCGATGGTCCTGATGAAGTGCACCGTGAGACGATTGCCAAGCTCGAATTGAAGAAGGGAGAGCGGAGCTGATGAACGCCTCCCTTCCTCGTCGGATCTGTGTCTTCTGCGGGTCGAGTCGCGGGGACGATCCAGCCTTTGCCAGCGCCGCACGGGAGGTTGGCCAAGCGATCGCTGCCCGTGGCGATCATCTGGTCTATGGGGGCGGGGGCATTGGCTTGATGGGGGTCGTCGCCGACGCGGTGCTCGAGGCAGGAGGCGTGGCGGTCGGCGTCGTCCCAGCCCCGCTGGCGACTCGGGAGGTGGCCCATGCGTCGCTCACCGAACTGATCGTTGTCGAGACGATGCACGAGCGAAAAGCCAAGATGGCTGAACTCGCCGATGCCTTTCTCGCCCTGCCGGGAGGGTTCGGGACTTTTGATGAACTCTTTGAGATCCTCACCTGGGCCCAACTCGGCATCCATCGCCATCCGGTTGGCCTGCTCAATGTTGCGGGGTACTTTGACCCTCTCCTCCGCCTTGTCGAGCAGGCGATCGAGCGTGGGTTTGTTGCCGAGAGCCACCGCGCCTTCCTCTTCAGCGCGACGGGCGTTGCGGATTGGTTTCATCAGCTCGACCACCACCGGGCCCCGGATCTTCCCCGGCGGTGGATCGAGCTGCGCGATGTCTGAGTCGGTGGCGGTCCCCTCCTCTACGACTCGGAAGGTCTCTGCCGGGCGACCCGGAAGACGAAGAGTGCCAAGAGACCGAAGATCACCAACGCAATCGTGTTGGACCACGGGCCGGTGACCAGCCAGCTCTGACTGCCAATGCCCATCTCCTCCTCACCACCGACCATGACCCGTCCAGCGGCGACGAGCAGCCCGCCGATTGCGCCTCCTGCGATCAACCCTGAGCTGAGCAGAATCCCCTTGCCGGTCTCCTCCTCGGCGAGGCTCTCTTGCCGGGTGTTCTTCCGCAACCGCTCGACCAGCGCCCGAATCAGTCCTCCGCTGAAGATCGCTGCCGAGGTCGAGATCGGGAGGTAGATCCCGACGGCCACCGGCAGCGCGTGGACTCCAATCATTTCGAGTGTCAACGAAATGATTGCTCCGATCAGAATGAGGGCCCACGGCAGTCGCTGGGTCAACACCCCATCGACGAGCACCCCCATCAGCGCTGCCTTGGGCGCGTCGAGCTTGCCACTGAACTCCTCGATCGAGTAGCGGGCCCTTCCCGTGGTGTCGACCAGCAGCGTCCACTCACGCCCCTCCTCCCGGACAACGACCCGCTCATACATCTGGTCGTCGAGCCCGCGTGCGGGTCCGGCCGTGGTCACGGTTGACCCCGCGACAAACGTCCGTCCCTCTGCCCCCGGCGGGAGCTTCGCGGTCATCCCCTGCCGGATTCCTCCGACGCCGGGGTTGACGAGGTAGTGGATCTCACCATCGTCCCCCACGAGGTACTTTCCAGCCGGGATCACCCCCCGGCCTCCATTGATCGAGACCTCGACGGGGAACTGCGTGTAGCGGTAAGTCTTCCCATCCGGCGCCGGTGGGGTGTCGGCATAGACTCCCCGGATCTGATCGCTTGCCACGACATAGCCCGGATAGTGGACCGGGAGCAGGTTGATTGCCGACCGGTTGAGAAAATCGAGCGTCCAGCCGATGACCAATGCCGAGGTCAGGGCCCCAATCAGCAGTCCAACCTGTTGCCACTTCGGGGTCGCTCCGACCAGGAAGCCTGTTTTGAGGTCCTGCGACGTGTTGCCTGCGTTGGCCGCCGCAACGCAGACGATCGCCCCGACCGTCAGGGCGATGACCCGCTCCCCAGGACCCATCCGTCCCAAGACCAGGAAGATCAGCGAGGTGAAGAGCAGTGTGGCGATCGTCATTCCCGAGATCGGATTCGACGTCGACCCGATCTGCCCACAGATCCGCGACGAGACCGTCACGAAGAAGAACCCGAAGACGAGGATCAACAACGAGGAGATCCAGTCGACCTCCAACTGCGGAATCAGCGTGATGCCGATCAAGAGGAGCACGACTCCGATCACTGCCACTGGAATCGGAATATCCCGCTCGGTGCGCAGCACCGCCGCTTGTGCCCCACCGCGGAAGTTGCGGACCCCAGCCTGGAATGCCTGCACGATCGTTGGCAGCGACCGGACCAGACTGATGATTCCACCGGCCGCGACCGCTCCTGCCGCGATGTATCGCACATAGCGGTCGAAGACGAGGCTGGCGCTCATATTCCCGATCAGCTCTCCAGGGGCCGCCGGGAAGATGTTGGTCGTCAAGCCTGCCCCGAAGAACTTGATCAACGGGGTGAGCACCAGGGCCGCGATCACTCCGCCCCCCAGCATGTACGAGGCGACACGCGGTCCGATGATGTAGCCGACCCCGAGCAGCTCCGGTGAGATCTCCGCCGCCACCCGCGCCCCTTGAAACCAGCTCAAGACCTTCGCAGGAATCTCCTTCCAGAATTTGAAGCCAGCCATCAGAAACTTGTAGACGAGCCCGACCCCAAAGCCGAGAAAGACGGTCCGTGCATCGCTGCCCCCCTTCTCCCCGACGATCAGCACCTCGGCGCAGGCCGTCCCTTCCGGATAGGGCAGGGTACCGTGCTCCTTGACGATCAGCGAGCGGCGCAACGGGATCATCAGCAGCACCCCGAGCAGCCCACCCGCCGCCGCGATCAACGACGTCCGTGTGATGTCAAGGTCGAGCCCGAGGATCAGCAGTGCCGGAATCGTGAAGACGATCCCCGCGGCGATCGATTCCGCTGCCGAACCGGTCGTCTGGACGATGTTGTTCTCGAGAATCGTCGACCGCCCGAGCAGCCGCAGCACCGTGATCGAGAGCACCGCGATCGGTATCGACGCACTCACCGTCAACCCTACCTTGAGCCCCAGGTAGACCGTCGAGGCCCCAAAGATGATCCCGAAGATGGCCCCGAGGATCACCGCCCGCGGCGTGAACTCGGCGATGCTCGCACTTGGGGCAATGTAGGGATCCGGGGCGTGCCCCCCACGAGAGGTCCCGCTCACGGAATGAACGTCAGTCGCCATGCAGCCTCCTTCCGGATCGGCAGGCGATCTCGCCTGCCGCCGTACTCTGGCGAGGTGCCTCCGGCGGCCCTCCTCGCGATTCCTCTGCCTCTTCGGGTTGTCCGGTGATCTCCCGGAATGTCCTGACCCCGCTCCCTGGATCGGAAGCAGTTCTTGATACCGCGACACTGTCGAACGAGAGGGCGGGGAGGTCTGGCCCTCCCGCTACTCTTCAGAACCGGTTGGCAGGGGGCCAAGGGCCACCGCTGTCACCGCCCCTTCGAAGGCCGCCAGCAGATGCTCCAAGGCATCTTTCTCGACGTGTTCCTCGGCAGCAGGAAGGTCGAG
>JBMOHS010000052.1:0-21811 GCA_049317725.1 Blastocatellia bacterium | reverse complement strand
TCCCCCCTCACCCCTCGCCCCTCACCCCTCGCCCTTCGCCCCTCGCCCCTCTTCCCTCGATTGCCCTTTGACCTCTTTTGCAGTATAAATTTCCGCATACTGAATGAATGCTCATTCAGTATGCGATATCCCCCCAAAGGGATGCCCTCCTGATCGGGTGGGGGAGCGCAACCTGAGGGAGAGACGAAGGAGAGGGAGAGATGAAGATCATCGTCTGTTTGAAGCAGGTACCAAAGAACGACGCGGTCTTGCGGATCAACGAGGCAGGGACGTGGATTCAAGACCGGGATTTGACCTACGAGATCAACGAATCGGACCAGTACGCATTGGAAGCAGCGTTGCAGTTAAAGGAACGGTTGGGGGGGGAAGTGATCGCCCTCTCGTTGGGGCCGGCGCGGGTCCAAACGGTCATCAAAGAGGCCCTGGCGAGGGGGGCGGACCGGGGGCTGCATCTCGAGGACGGGGCGTTCGAAGGTCTTGACGCCTACGGTGTCGCGGTGGCGATCGCAGCGGCGGCGCAGGCGGAAGGGGCGACACTGGTCCTGACCGGTCTGCAGTCGGACGATCACGGGTACGCGCAGACCGGCGTCATCGTCGCGGAACGTCTCGGAGTGCCTCACGCGACGATCGTTATGGACGTCCAGGTCGAGGACGGAAAGCTCCGCGTCAAGCGGGAATTGGAGAGTGGATATTTCCAATGGGTGACGATGCCGACCCCGGCGGTCTTGACGATTCAATCGGGGATCAACACGCTCCGCTACGCGACGCTCAAGGGGATCATGGCGGCCAAGAAGAAGGAGTTGCGCAAGGTGGATGCGGCCTCCCTCGCGCTCGAAGCAGGCGCCCTCGCCGTCCGGCAGGAGATCCGCCGCATCTACATTCCACAAAAATCGAAGCAGACCCAGTTCCTGGAAGGGTCCCCCGCCGAGGTGGCCGCCAAACTGGTCGAGAAGCTCAAGAACGAAGCGAGAATCTTTTAACGGGGCAGGAGAGGCAATCATGGCGAGTGGAATTCTGGTCTACATTGAGCACATTGAGGGGAAGGTCAATCGGGCTTCTTATGAAGCGCTGCGGGCAGCCCAGTTGATCGGGGCGGCGCGAGGGGAAGAGGTCTCGGCGGTGCTCTTCGGAGAGGGACTGCAGGCCATCGGGTCCGAAGTGGCATCACGGAAATTGAAGACGGTCTACCTGGTCGAGCAGGCAGGACTGACGGCGTACACGGCGGATGGGACGACCGCCGCCTTTCGGCAGGTCATCGCGCAGGTCGATCCATCGCTGGTCGTCATGAGCCATACCTACGAAGCGCGCGACTTCGCCCCGAAGCTGGCGGCATCATTTGAGCGCGCCTTGGTCGGGGACTGCATCGGCTTTCAGCTCGAGGGCGGAACACTGGTGCTGACCAAACTGATCTTCCAAGGAAAGATGGCGGCAGACGTCGTGCCCGTCGGGGAGGCCCCGCATTTCGTCAGCTTTCAGATTGGGACGTTCCGCGGGGATGAGTGCGAAGCGGGAACCGCCTCGATCACACCGCTGGCCATCCAGCTCGATGCGGGTCAGGTTCGACAGGCTCCCGAGGCGCGGTTCAAGGAGGCCAAGGCGGCAGTCGATCTGACGCAGGCCCCATTGATCGTCTCGGTCGGTCGCGGGATCAAGGAGCAGAAGAACATCGACATCATTCGCAAGTTGACCGAGGCGATGGGTGCCGAGCTGGCCGCCTCCCGGCCGATCTGTGATAACGACTGGCTGCCGATGGACCGCCAGATCGGCTCATCCGGCCAGACGGTCGCCCCGAAGCTCTATCTCGCCGTTGGCATCTCGGGCGCGATTCAACACTTGGTCGGCATGAAGGGGGCGCGCACCATCGTCGCCATCAACAAGGATCGGGAAGCGCCGATCTTCGAGGTGGCCGATTATGGGGTGGTCGGGGACCTCTTCGAGATCGTTCCTGCACTGACCACCGAAGTCGAGAAGACGTTGCGCGGTTGAGCAAGGGCTGCGGCCCGAATTGCCTCCCGTCGAGGTCCAGCGCCAGGGGAAGAGAGCCTTTGGTCTATTTTGGTCTATTTTCGAGGAGCTGTGAGATGAATCGCAGAATGTCATCGCCTGAGTCGCGTAGATGGTTGGCCTCTGTTCTTCTCGGTGGGCTCTTTCTCCTTGCCGTCACCTTGACCGCTGTCCGGCTGGTGGATCACTGGACAGTCGAAGGCAAAGACGAGACGAGAAGGCGGTCCGGGAAGAAGACGACCGCCCTCGACCGCTACATTGCCAAGGAGGATCCGAACTATGCGTGGCGGGTCGAGAATACGATCCGGCGCGAGGGCTTCACGGTCTACGTTCTCCACCTGACCTCCCAACAGTGGCGCACCGCGAAAGAGGTGAGCAAGCCGATCTGGGAGCATTGGTTGACGGTCGTTGAGCCAGACCAAGTCCGGACCGAGAATGGCTTCCTCTTCATCTCCGGCGGCTCGATCAACAGCAAGGCCCCCGGGGCACCCGTCTCGATCTTCACCGAGATGGCGACGCGCACCGGCTCAGTGGTCGCGGAACTCCGGACCATTCCGAACGAGCCGCTGACCTTCTCCGACGAGACCAAGTCCCGCAACGAGGACGCGATCATCTCCTATTCCTGGGAGAAGTTCATGCGGACCGGGGACGAGACGTGGCCATTGCGGTTGCCGATGACCAAGGCGGCCGTCCGCGCCATGGACACCATCACCGCCTTCAGTGCCAGCCAGGAGGGCGGGAAGCGCCCAGTCAAGGTCGAGAAGTTCATCGTCTCAGGTGGCTCGAAGCGGGGGTGGACGACTTGGACCACGGCAGCCGTTGACCGGCGGGTCATTGCCATTGCGCCGTTTGTCATCGACTGCCTCAACCTGCCGGCATCAATGACCCACCACTATCGGGCGTACGGGTTCTGGGCCCCGGCCGTCGGCGACTACCTCAATATCTGGCCCTGGAGCGGCACGCCACAGTATCAGGACCTGATGGAGATCGAGGATCCGTACCAGTACCGCGACCGGCTGACGATGCCCAAATTGATCGTCAACTCGACGGGCGATCAGTTCTTCCTCCCGGATTCGTGGCAGTTCTACTACCACGATTTGCAGGGGGAGAAGCATCTGCGCTACGTCCCCAACACCAAACACGACCTCAACTTTTCGGATGCCCCGCAAACACTCGATGCCTTCTACGATGCCGTCCTGCGTGGAGTCCCGCGCCCGGAGTATCGCTGGTCGATGGAGCCCGACGGGTCTATCCGACTGCAGACAAAGACGCAGCCGACCGAGGTCAGACTCTGGCAGGCCACCAATCCCAAAGCACGTGACTTCCGGCTGGATATCATCGGAAAGGCCTTCACCAGTGAGGTCGTCACGGCCAAGAGCGAGGGCGTCTACCTGGGGCGGGTGGCCAAGCCGACCAGCGGCTGGACTGCCTACTTCCTCGAGATGACCTATCCGATGGGGGGAAAGTACCCTCTCAAGCTGACCACGGGCGTCCGTGTCATTCCGGAGGTTCTCCCCTTCGACGCGCCGCCAAAGGAGACCCCTCCGGCGGCGACAAGTCCGGCCAAGTGATGAGAGGGGAGAGTCAGCCAAGACTTGAAGTTGCCTGTTTTCGCTGAGGTGGAGGATCCGTATGGAGCAGATAGAACGGGACACGCTGGAAGTGGATGTGCTCTTCGTGGGCGCGGGTCCGGCTTCGCTGGCCGGGGCCTATCATTTACGCCAACTGATCGAGCGGCACAATCAGACAGCCAATGGAAAAGGACTGGGAGAGATCTCGATTGCGGTCATCGAGAAGGGGCGCGAGATCGGCTCGCACGCCATCTCGGGTGCAGTCATGGACATGCGCCCCCTTGACGAACTGATGCCGGATTGGAAAGAGCGTGGGGCGCCGATCGAAGCGCCGGTGACGGTCGAGGATGTCTCCTTCCTGACCAAGCGGGGCAAGTGGAAGCTGCCGATCATCCCCCCTCCCCTCAACAATCACGGGAAGTATGTTGTCTCGCTCAACAAATTGATTCGCTGGATGGGCCCGATCGTCGAGGCGGCGGACGTCATGCTCCTCCCAGAGTTTCCGGGCGCAGAGCTTCTCTATGACGAGCAGAACCGCGTGATCGGCGTGCGGACCTCTGACCGGGGCATTGACCGGGAAGGACATCCTCGCGAGAACTACCAGCCCGGCGCGGACATCTTCGCCAAGGTGACCGTCCTCGGCGAAGGCTCACGCGGCTCCCTCGCCAAGAAGCACATTGCCCGCCTCGGGCTCGACGAGGGGCGCAACCCGCAGGTCTATGCCATCGGCGTCAAGGAGATCTGGGAACTCCCCAAGGGCAGGGTCACCCCTGGCTTCGTCATGCACACCCTGGGCTATCCGCTCCCGAATGAGATCTTCGGGGGCAGCTTCGTCTATGGGATGCAGAACGACCTGCTCGACATTGGGCTGGTCGTCGGTCTCGACTACCAGGATCCTTTCACCGATCCCCACCGCCTCTTCAACCAGTTCAAACAGCACCCGGCGATTGCCAAACTCCTCGAAGGCGGACGGATGCTCCACTATGGCGCCAAGAGCCTCCCCGAGGGAGGGCTCCTCTCGCAGCCTAAATATTTCGGGGACGGATTCCTGATGATTGGGGACACGGCCAGCTTCCTCAACTCCCAGAAGCTGAAGGGCATCCACATGGCGATGAAGTCGGGGATGCTTGCCGCCGAGGCGATCTTCGAGGCGCTCCTCGCCAATCGCTTCGAGGAGGCCCAACTGCGCCGCTTCGAGGAGAAGGTCCGGAGTAGCTACGTCTACGAGGAGCTCTACGAAGTGCGGAACTCCCACCAAGCCTTTCGCCACGGCCGGTGGTGGGGACTGGTCGAGAATGGGTTCCAATATCTGACGCGCGGATTCGGCCTGCTGGGCGATCTCGCCGTCGAGGCGGGCCACGAGCACCTCAAGAAGCTCCACGTCTTCCGCCGCCGTCCGCAACAGCCCGGCGAATACCTCCAGGCACCTCCGGACAAATGGGACAACCAGTTGACCTTCGACAAGGTGACCGACGTCTATCGCTCCGGAACGGAGCACAGCGAGGACCAACCGCCCCACCTGCGGATTCTCGAGCCAGACCTCTGCCTCAACCGCTGCACCGTCGAGTACGGGAACCCCTGCCAGTACTTCTGTCCCGCGGCGGTCTACGAGATTGAGGAGGTCGACGGAGGCCGGCGCCCCAAGATCAACTTCTCCAACTGTGTCCACTGCAAGACGTGCGACATCATGGACCCCTATCAGATCATCGATTGGGTTCCTCCGGAGGGAGGGGGCGGCCCCAACTACGTCAATCTCTAGCACGCTTTCGTCTGGCTCTCCCGCTTGAGCCGAGGCCATTTATCTTCACAGAAAAAGGTTGAACCATCAAGGTAGAGGCAATTTTGATCAAAGCCCCCCGGCAGAGAGGGGGGCTCTTCTTTTTTGCCCATCCGGGCTGAGAACCAGCTCTCTGGTTGAAGCGGGGGGCGGATTCCAGCTACTCTCTGAGATTTAAGAGGCAGGAGACCAACCTGATCACCGCAGGGCAACGAAGAGAAAGGGAGACGGATGAGCGCGAAGCAGAGGGGAACGGGAAAGAGGTCGATCCAACTTGTCGTCTGGCATGGCGTCTGGATTCTGCTGCTGGCAATGGTGAGTGGCCTGACACCAGCCCTGGCACAGGGTCTCAACCCAGTCCGCTTCAGTGCCCGGATCGAGCCGACGCCGGTCCGGGCTGGCGAGAAGGCCCGGATCGTCCTCACCGCGACGATCGATCCCGGGTGGCACCTCTACTCGCTGAGCCAGCCATCCGGCGGTCCCAGACCGACCCGCATCACGCTCGAGGAGGGAGGTCCACTCCGGCTGCTCTCTCCTCCGACACAGCCCAAACCCCGCATCGCCCCCGATCCCAACTTCTCGATGCCGGGAGAGCCCCATTTCTTGACCGAGACCTTCGAGGGGAAGGTCGATTTCCAACTGGCGGTGGTGGCAGAAGGGGCTCCCTCGACAACCCCGCGGTCGGCCGGTCTCAAGGTCTACTTCCAGGCGTGTGACGACCATCAGTGTCTGCCCCCGCGCACGCGCCCGGTCGATCTGGAGGTGGCGATTCTTCCTGGAGGCGCACCAGCTACTGGGCCCGGCACCGATCCGCTGGTCGCCCTCCTGCAGAAGTCTCCGCCCGTCGCCCCAGTCGTCGTACAAAGCCCCACGCCTTCTCCGGCGGCGGCGGCCACGACGGCGCCAGCCCCTGTCGAGATCACCGCCTCTCCGAGCCAAGAGGACGAGAAAGAGGCGGACGCCGCGCAGGCACTCCGCAACCGGGGACTCCTCGGCTACATCCTCTTCGCCATGGGCGTCGGCCTGCTCTCCCTGCTGACCCCTTGCGTCTTTCCGATGATCCCGATCACGGTCTCCTTCTTCACCAAGAAGGAGCAGCGGACGACCGGAGAGTCGATCCGACAAGCGCTCCTCTACTGCTTCGGGATCATCTTCACCTTCACCTTTCTGGGATTGGCGCTGACGCTGGTGGCCGGTCCCTCGGGGATCAACCGCTTGGCGGCCAGCCCGTGGATGAACCTCTTTCTGACGGTCCTCTTTGTCATCTTCGCGCTCAACCTCTTCGGCATGTTCGAGCTTCAGCTTCCGAGTAGCCTCATCAATCGCCTCGACGCCAAGGCTCAGACTGGGACTACCGCCGCGACTCTCTTGATGGGGCTGACCTTCACCCTGACGTCGTTCACGTGCACGGCCGCTTTTGTCGGAACAGTGCTCGTCGCCGTCACGCAAGGGGACTGGTTCTGGCCCGCCATCGGCATGCTCTCTTTCTCGACCGCCTTTGCCCTGCCCTTCTTCCTGCTCGCCCTCTTTCCCCGGTACCTCCAATCCCTGCCAAAATCGGGTGGGTGGATGAACAGCGTCAAGGTGGTAATGGGCTTCCTCGAACTGGGGGCCGCCTTCAAGTTCCTGAGCAATGTTGACCTCGTCTGGGGTTGGAACACCGTCTCCCGCTCGCTCGTCCTCGCGGCTTGGATCGCCCTTTCGCTGGTGACCGCCCTCTATCTCCTCGGGAAATTTCTCCT
The DNA here is from genome assembly GCA_049317725.1 of Blastocatellia bacterium. GTDB lineage: Bacteria > Acidobacteriota > Blastocatellia > RBC074 > RBC074 > CAIOZW01. The sequence goes on along the minus strand of JBMOHS010000052.1, from coordinate 14,717 downwards.
GCCCCACGACTCCCCAGTGCCGCGACTGAGCGTTGCCCGAATGCTCTGTGCGACCCTCTTTCTTGGGCTCGCCCTCTACTTCACCACCGGGCTCTTCGGGGCGCCCCTGGGCGAATGGGAGGCCATGCTCCCCCCGCCCCCCAAAGGAGAGAGCTCGCGCTTGGTCAGCCCCACCAACGCGCCTGCCCCCAACGTCGAGCAGGCGTGGATCGAGTCCTATGACGCCGGGCTGGCCCGGGCGCAGGCCGAAAACCGCCCGGTCTTTCTCAACTTTACCGGTGTCACCTGCACCAACTGTCGCTGGATGGAGAGCAACCTCTTCCCTCATCCACGCGTTCAGCAGGAGCTCTCCCAGTTCGTCCGTGTCGAACTCTTCACCGACCGGGAAACCCCCGAGGATGAGCGCAATTCCGCCCTCCAGGCCGAGAAGTTTGCCACGGTGGCCCTGCCACTCTATGCCGTCGTCAGCCCAACCGGGACAATCCTTGCCCGCTTTCCCGGCTTGACCCGCAATCCAGATGAGTTCGTCGCCTTCCTGCAGCGTGGCGCGCGTCGCTTCCAGCAACGTCCCCCAACTCCATGATCGGGCCGCTGTCTGTCTGACGGGTCGACGACGGACAGCGGCCTTGAATTGGAAGGGGTTATGGAATAGAATGGCGACTTTGTTTGAGTCAATGCTGGTGGAATCCTCACCAGTTCCCAATTGTTTCGCACTGGAGATTGGCTGACATGCTTCGCTTCTTCTCGAAATTCCAGCGATCCCGCAATATCGTGCTCTTCGCCTTCTGTTTGTTGCTCCTCGTCGGTCTGGTGATCTTCTACATCCCCAATGCCTCGATCGATCCAACGGGGCGAATGGGCGCTGGGGCCGAGGACGACGAGGTCGAGGTGGCCCGTGTCGGCTCCCAGAAGATCCTGCTTGGCCAATACCGGGTCCAGCTTGAGCAGATGGCGCTGCAGTTCGGTCGGGGAAACAACTTCCCGCTCTCAGCCATGCGCGGGATTGGGGCAGACAAGCAAGTACTCGACAACCTGATCGGCAGCCGCCTTCTCCTCGAGATCGCGGATGAGCTGAACCTGTCCGCGACCGACCGAGAACTCGCCGACGTCATCAAGCAGCAATTCTCCGACAATTCGGGAAAGTTCATCGGCGCCGACGAGTACAGGCGTCGGCTGCGCCTTCAAGGAAAGAGCGTCGAGAGCTTCGAGGAAGAGCAGCGCGGGCTGATCACTTCCAGCAAGGTCCGCGACTACTTTCTCTCCACTCCACAGATCGGGGACCGCGAGATTGAAGAGAAGTATCGCGATGACTATACGAGAATCGATGTGGTCTACGCCGCTGTCGATCTCGAGACCATCCGTAAGAATTACCAGCCTTCCGAGCAGGATCTCCGGGCCTACTACCAAGCCAACCAAGCGGCCTTCAAGGCAACAGAGCCTACCCGCCAAGTCGAGTACCTCTTCATCTCGACCGATGACGCTGCCAAAATCGTGCCGATCTCGGAAGAGGAACTCCAGCAGGAGTATGAGGCACGCAAACAGTTCGAATATCGCGTCAGTGTCATCCGGATCGATGTGGCCTCGTCTCAAGATGAGGACGTCGCACGGCAGAAGATCAATGAACTCAATCAACGGGTCCGGGGAACGAAAGACGTGCCCAGCGAAGACTTTGCAACCGTGGCCAGAGGGAACTCTCAGGACCCGAGCAAGTCGCAGGGGGGAGATATTGGATGGGTCAGGAAAGATCCAAACAAGTCATCCGACTGGCGGCAACGGCCATTCACCAATGCCCTCAGCGTCGGTGCGATCGACGGTCCTTTCCGTGATGGTCGGAGCTGGTACATCTTAAAGGTTACGGAAGAACGCCCAGTCCCCTTTGCTCAGCTCCGGGAGACATTGCGTGCGACAATCAGCAACAACAAGGCCTTCCAAAAGGCCTCCCAGTTGGCGGATTTAGGGTATGAAAAGGCGACCGAGTACAAAGATTTGCGTCGTGCGGCGGATGATCTGGCCAAAGAGTTGAAGGTCAATCCAGCGACGCTGATCCGCAGTACCCCCTACTTCAAGGCTGGGGATGCCCTGCCGTCCCTCGGAAAGGGTGCGGGCTTTGCCAGTAACCCAGCCTTTGAAGAGGCGACTGCGACCCTTGCCAAAGGGGAGATTGGTGACAAGGTCAGTATTCCAGGGGGGCAAGCGATCCCGCGGATCAATGACCTGCTCAAGAATGGGGAGCAGTTGACCTTCGATCAGGCAAAGAATCAGGTGGATCAGAAGTTTCGTGCTGAGAAAGAGCCTCTTCTCGCCAAGCAACGGGCAGAGGAGATTCTCCGGCAAGCCACGTCTTCCGCAGATCTGGAACGACTCTTGAAGGCAGCGGGTCTGACGGTCAGCAAGGACAACAATTTCGAGACCTACACGTTTCCTGGAGTAGGCACTGGTGGAAAAAGCCCACTCGCCTACCAGGCGCGACAGGCCATTCTCAAACTGCAGGCTGGCCAAGTAGCATCGAGTCCTCTGAAGGCTGGAACGGCTTATCTGGTGTTTGGCGTGACCAACCGGGTTGATGCGGACCCCGCACAACTGCCCGCTCAGCGGTCTTCCATCCGATCGACGATTCTGAGTGAACGACAGTCAGCGATGTCTGAAGCGGTCATCAAGTCGTTGCGTGCCAAATATGAAAAGGAAGGGAAGATCAAGATCTACCAGGAGCAGATCGACAAGCTCTTCGCCGAACAAACAGCAGCTACGCAATAGAGCTGGAGAAGCAGGGGCAAAGGAGCCCCCACGATCAAGTAATTGACGGATCGAGGGAAGGTTTCGTATAGTTTGATTTCAACTGAGGAGAAGGCAATCGTCATCTCCGAAGGTGTGGGCCGTTAGCTCAGTCGGTAGAGCAACTGGCTTTTAACCAGTGGGTCGTTGGTTCGAGTCCAACACGGCTCATCCCCCACCCAGAATCAGGTTGGCAGAGACTCCGCTTCCTGGAGGGAGCAGAAGGATCGTCAAAGGCGTGCGTCACAGCACGCCTTTTTTGTGTGTCAAGCAGGGAGGAGAAGTGAGGGATCTGGAGCGAGAAGAGTCAGGAGAGCAGGGGGGAGGGCGATGCCATCGACGGCAGCTTGGGCCGACGCTTCGTGGCGACGAAGCCCAGGGAGACGGACTTCTGGATCGAGAAGCATGACCGAGAGAAGGGTCTCGAGCCGCTCGGCAAAGACCTCCTCCCCGGCCAGAGAGGAAGGAGAGAGGAGGAGAAAAGCTTGCCCGATGCGCGGGCGGTTTCCTTGATCCTGAAAGAAGGAATCGGCCTCAAATCCGAAGTGGGCCCCCGTCAGGGCGCAGCAGAGGAGCTCGACGAGGAGGGCGAGCATGGCGCCTTTGACCCCGCCAGCAGGAAGCATCATCCCGTCAAGACCGGCCTGAGGATCAGTCGTCGGCTGCCCCTCCCGATCGAGGGCCCAGCCAAGGGGAATGGGGCGCCCCTCCCGCGCGGCAATCATCAGCTTGCCGCGCGCGACCTCTGACAACGAGAGGTCGATGATGAGGGGAGGTTGCTGACGACGGGGAAAGAGGGCGGCAATCGGGTTGGTCCCAAAGAGGGGGCGTTTGCCGCCCCAGGCGGGCATCGCCGCCGGGGAGTTGCTGAAGGCGAGACCAACGAGGCCGGCCGCAGCGAGAGGGCGCAAGTGCCAGGAAGCCACTCCAAAGTGGTGGCTGTTGGTGACCCCGACCCAGGCGACTCCCGCAGCGCGTGCCAGGGCGATTCCGCGCTCGATCGCCAAGTCGCAGGCAGGAAAGGCGAGGCCGTCGGCAGCATCGACCAGTGCCGTCGCCAAGCCTTCCCGGCGAACCGAGGGCACTGCCCGGCCATCGACGCGCCCCGTCCGCAGATGGCCGAGGTACTGCGGAAGGCGACTGAGCCCGTGGGAGGGGAGGCCCTCCTCCTCGGCAGCGACGAGGGCACGGGCCGTCGACTCCGCCATTTGAGAGGAGGCCCCCCCCTGCTCCAGCGCAGAGGCGACCAACGGAAGAAGATGAGCGGCGAGGATCCGTGCCATACTCCTCCTCAGGCGCTCTCGAAGAGCCGGGTCAAGACAAATTCGCGATGGCCGAGCGCCTCGGCCGCGGTCAGACGGCCATCGGCAGTCCGGAGCATCATCGAGAGGAGCGCGTCGCCGGCGTCGTCGGGCGACATCTCCCGCCGCAAGAGGCCCGAGACATCGACATCGACGTGCTCGGCCATCGTCCGGACGGTTCTGGGGTTGGCGCAGATCTTGATGACCGGCAGGATCGGATTGCCGATGACATTGCCCTGCCCGGTCGGGAAAAAGTGGACGACGAAGCCGGCGGCAGCACAGAGCGTGACCATCTCGGCGGCAGCAGAGGAGGAGTCCATGAACCAGAGGCCCGGACCGGTCGGGACCTCGGCCTTGTCGAGCACGCCATCGACGAGGCACTTCTTGCCGATCTTCTGAATGTTGCCGAGGGCCTTCTCCTCGATCGTCGTCAGGCCGCCGGCGATGTTGCCCTTGGTCGGCTGGGACTCGGAGAGGTCGCTCGTCTTATGGCGGTGGACGATCTCCTGGTAGCGATCGAACATCGCCTGGAACTGGGCCCGGACCTCGGGGGTCCGACAACGGTTGGCGACGAGGTGCTCCCCGCCGGTCAGCTCGGTCGTCTCTCCGAAGAGGAGGGTCACGCCGTGGGCGTAGAGTTTGTCGAAGGCGTTGCCGACCGTTGGGTTGGCGCCGCAGCCAGAAGTGGTGTCCGACTCGCCGCATTTGGTCGAGACCCAAAGATCTTGGAGGGGGCGCACTTCCCGGTGCTTCTCGGAGGCCCACTGCACATACTCGCGGGCGGCGTGCGAGGCACGACGGATCGTCTCGTGGTCCCCATGCCCCTCAATTCCGAAGCCACAGACCGGTTTGCCGGTGGCGGCGATTCCCTGAACGACCCGCTGGGTCCACCCGTCCTCGATCCCGATGACGACGACGGCGGCGACATTGGGATTGCAGCCGGTGCCAATCAAGGTCCGGAAATGGAGTTCGAGGTCGGCACCGAACTGCAAGCGACCGTACGGGTGCGGCAGGGCGAGGGCCCCTTTGATGTTGTGGGCCACGGCCTCGGCCGCAGCGTTGGAGAGATCATCGACCGGAAGGATGATGACGTAGTTGCGAACCCCGACGCGACCATTCTCTCGCACATAGCCGCGAAAGGTCGCCTTGCTCAGATCGACTCCCATGGATCTTCGGCTCCTTCTGCTTACCAGCGTTTTGTCTTGACGTTGTGAACGTGGAGGTACCCTCCCGCCTGGATCGGGGCAATCGTCCGCCCGATATCGACGCCATACTTGATGACGGTCGCATTGTCGGCGAGGTCACAAATGGCCAGCTTGTGGCCGAGCGGAATGTCGTCGAGGGCTTTGATCTCGAGGATCCGATCCTCCTGCATGACCCAGCCGGCGAGATGATCGCCAGCCTTGACTCCTTCGACGACGACGACGCCGACCGAGTCTCCCTCTTCGTGGACAACAAATTGAATACTCATCCGGTCTCTCCCGTTGGAAGAAAAAGGTGATCTCACTTGGAGAAGATCCAGTCCCGGAATTGGCCTGGATCAGAGTCCGAGCGAGACGTGCTTGGTTTCGAGGAAGGCGTCAAGCCCCTCGCTGCCGAGTTCGCGCCCCCAGCCGCTTTGCTTGACCCCGCCGAACGGGCACTGGCTGGTCGTCGGCAGGCCATCGTTAAGTCCGATGGTCCCGGCTTCGAGCTGCTCCATGACGCGAAAGGCCCGGTCCAGGTTTGTGGTGAAGAGATAGGCACTGAGGCCATAGATCGAGTCGTTGGCCATTCGAATCCCCTCCGACTCCTCGTCAAAGACGGTGACGGGGGCGAGGGGAGCAAAGGTCTCCTCGGCCATGCAGCGGGCCTCTCGCGGAACATCGGCGAGGACCGTCGGAGCGAAGAAGAAGCCCTCCTCGCCGACCGGCTGCCCGCCGCAGAGGATACGGGCCCCGAGCGCGACGGCGTTGTCGATCTGCTCGAGGGTCTTCTCGACGGCCCGGGAATCGATAAGGGGCCCGATCTCGACCCCCGGCTCGAGCCCATCCCCAATCCGGAGAGCGCGGGTTCGTTCGGTGAAGGCCTCGAGGAAGCGATCGTAGATCGGCCGCTGGACATAGATCCGATTGGCGGCGATGCAGGACTGTCCGGTGTTCCGGAACTTGGCAAGGATCGCGCCCTCGACGGCCTTCTCGAGATCGGCGTCTTCAAAGACGAGGACCGGAGCGTGCCCCCCCAACTCGAGGGAGAGCGGCTTGACGGTCTGGGCCGCACCGGCGATCAAGCGGCGGCCGACCTCGGTAGAACCGGTGAAAGAGATCTTGCGGCAGAGCGGGTTGGTCAGCATCTCCTCGCCAAAATCGGCGGCCGGACCGACCAGCATCTGGAAGACCCCCCTCGGAAGGTCGATCGCCGCAGCACACTCGGCCAGCGCGACGGCGCAGAGTGGGGTCTGGGCGGCAGGCTTGAGGACGACGGTGTTCCCGGCGGCGAGGGCCGGGGCGACCTTGCGCACGGCGAGGACGAGGGGAAAGTTCCATGGGCTGATCGCCCCAACCACTCCAAGGGGGGTGCGCAGGACAAGGTGGCGCTTCCCGGTGGCTTGCGGCGGGATGATCCGACCGTAGGCACGCCGGGCCTCCTCGGCAAACCAGTGGAGGTGGTCGACCGACATGGCGACCTCCCCAAGGCTTTGCGCGAGCGGTTTGCCATTCTCGAGGGTGATGGTGCGGGCAATCTCCTCGCGTCGCGCTTCAAGCTGGTCCGCCCAGCGATGGAGATACTGACCGCGCTCCTTGCCCGTCAGTGCTCGCCACGCCGGGAAGGCGGCCTGCCCATCGGCGAGGGCCTCGGCCAGCCGCGCTCGCTGGACGGTCGAGACCCGCGCCCACGGACGACCGTTCGCGGGATTGGTCACCTCCCAGACGGCGTCGGTCGTCACCAACTCACCATTGAGATAGAGGGGATGCGTCTTCATTTGGGTACCTTTGCCCAGTCCTTGAGAAAGAGGTCGATCCCGATGTCGGTCAGGGGATGATCGTAGAGCTGCACCATGACATCGTAACTCATCGTGCAGATGTGCGCACCGGCCAGCGCCGCCTCGAGGACGTGAGTCGGATGGCGAACGGCGGCGACGATGATCTCCGTCGGGTACTCGTAGTTGTCGTAGATGGTCTTGATCTGACGCGCCACCTCCATTCCAAAATGGCCGACGGCGTCTAGCCGCCCAACGAATGGGCTGATGTAGGTCGCACCGCACTTGGCGGCGAGCAGTGCCTGGAGCGGGGAGAAGGTGACAGTGACATTGGTCTTGATGCCTTCGTCGGTCAAGGCGCGAACGGCCTTGAGCCCCTCACGAATCAGCGGCACCTTGACGACAACGTTCGAGTGAAGCTTGGCCAGCTCACGCCCCTCGGCGATGATCTCCGGCGCGGTCAAGGAGATCGTCTCGAGGCTGACCGGGCCATCGACGATCGCGAGGATCTCTTCGTAGATCTCGAGCGGGCGACGGCCCGTCTTCGAGACGTGGCTGGGGTTGGTCGTCACCCCATCGACGATTCCCCAGCTCCAGACCTCACGGATCTGGGCGACATCAGCAGTATCGATAAACAGTTTCATGCAGTCCTCGCAAGGCAGGGACGATGCGCCCTCATCGTCGTGTCCTCATCGTCGTGGTAGAGGGAAGTTGGCGAAGAAGCGGGCGGGCTCTCCGCGCAGAACAGCCGCGACATCACGGCAGATCGAGGTGACGACCCGACGTTGCCCCTCGGTCGTGAAGGCCGCAATGTGGGGCAAGAGGATGACATTGTCGAGGGCCGTCAAGGGGCTTGGCGCGGGTGGCTCCTCGGCTCGCACATCGAGCGCGGCACCGGCAATCGCCCCTCGCGCGAGGAGGTCAACCAGGGCCCCTTCGTCGAGAACCGTCCCCCGCGAGGTGTTGATCAGGTAGGCCGTCGGCTTGAGGAGCGAGAGTCGCGCGGCATCGAGCAGGCCAATCGTTGCCGGAGTCGCCGGCAGGTGGCACGTCACGACATCACTGACGGCCAGCAGCTCCTCCAGCGGCACGATCCGGGCGCGGAGTTCGAGGGCCCGCAGGCTGTCCGTGTCGAGCAATGGGTCATAGGCGACGATCTCCATGCCGAGGGCACGCGCCTTGGCCGCTGTCGCCGCTCCGATCCGACCGAGGCCGATCACCCCGAGTGTCTTGCCGAGGATCTCGATGCCCGTAAACTGGTGGCGGTTCCAGTTCCCCGCCCGTGTATCCCGGTCAGCCGCCGGAATATGACGCGCAAGGGCGAGAATCAACCCGACCGTCAGTTCGGCCACCGAATTGGCGTTCTGCTCTGGCGTCCAGGCAACAACAATGCCCCGCTCGCTCGCTGCTGTAAGGTCGATGTTCTCCAGTCCGACACCGGCCCGTCCAATCACCTCCAGACGATCGGCGACAGCGAGCAGTTCGCGGGTCACCCGGGTCTGGTTGCGGACGATGAGGGCGCGCACTCCCGAGGCCAGCCGCTCGCGCAATCCAACCGGGTCACGCCAGAGATCGGGCTCGTAGGCCACGGCAAAGGACTCGCGCAAGCGATCGAGGGCCTGCCCTGTCATCGCCTCACTGATCAGAATCTCCATCCTTCATCCCCTCTTGATCATCGATTGCCGCGGGCCCGGCCGCGTTCCACCAACGGGAGCAGCCGTGCCCGGATCGCCGCTTCATCGCCGAACGGGAGCGGGATCCCGTCCCAGACCTCCCACTCCTCCTGATGGGTCACCGTCGCCCCGGGAGCCAAGTCGACGAAAGGACCGAGCGTCTCGACCTCCAGCATCCGGTTGTTGGTGAAGAGCTCGACCGAGGCCCCCAGGTCAGGATAGATCGCCCCCTCGGCGAAGGTGAAACGCTTGAGGAAGAGAGTCCCCTCCCGGGCATAGGCGCACCACCCCTCGTCGTTGGCCACGCCAATCTTGGCCCGCTCGCGCGCCGGATCGATGCCAGCCCGATGGCGCAACATCACCGAGTCCGTCCCCACATAGTAGCGATCGTCCCGCAGGTCGGTGTAGGGCCACAGCACAAGAGTCCGATTGGGGAGCAGCCGGTCGGGGTGGAACCGCGTCGGGAGCGGCGAGATGCCGAAGCCCCCCGGCGCCATGACGCTGATCGCCCACGGGGCCAGCCGCACGGGCCAGAGCCCAGCATTGGTCAGCCGGTGAAGGACCATCACCCGCGGCTGCGTTGGGTCGAGCTTAATCTCGATCGACTTGCGGATCCCGGTCTTGGCCTCCACCGCAGCGGTCAAGCGGAGGCCATCCGCCAGCGTCTCCACCTGGACAGGGGCATTGTCCGGTTGATAGGTCCGGACCTTCTCTTCGGGCGCGTGCCAGAGCCGGTGCCCCCCGTAGTTCCGCCACTCCTCGCCACCCGTCTGGCCGGCAAAATCCTCGCGAACGGAGAAGAGATTCGGCCCTTCCCCCAGGCGCAGGGAGATGATCCGCGGCCCAACATCGCTCGTCACCACCAATTCGAGACGCCCATTGCCAACCCAGTAGCTGTTGGGCCAACCAGCAAACTCCCGCTTCTCGATCTTGACCTGCGCCAGCGCCGGCGGCATCACGCAGAGCAGCCCAGCCAGCAGGAGCAGTCCACGTCTTCTGTGGTTCATCTTGCCTCCCCCACCCCCCGACTCCGCCGGGTCCGCGTCAAGAGGAGCAGGAGCAGGACCCCGGTGAGCGGCATGATCGCCGCCAGAACAAAGACAGGCTGATACGAGACCTGGTCGACCAGTCGTCCCGTCAATCTCGGAAAGTACCACCCGCTCAGTCCGGCGGCCACCCCCGTCAGCGCCGTCACGCGCGAGGCGACCTTGTTGGGAAAGAGGTCGGTGATCGTCGCAAACATGTTGGCCGAGAGCGCGTAGTGGCCCAGGTAGACGAGGCAGATCGCCCCCCACCAGACCCAGGGGCTCTGCGCGGTGACGACGATCACGCTCAGCGCGCAGAGCAGACCGCCGCCTCCCATGACCAGGCGGCGTGCCTGCCCAACCGGCACGCCTCGCTTCATCAGCCACCCCGACAGCCAGCCACCGCCGACACTCCCGACATCCCCGAAGAGCGGGGGCAGAATCGCCAGAAATCCGATCATCGCCATCGTGTACCCGCGCGTGCGGTAGAGGTACTCGGGCAACCAGAAGAGGTAGAACTGAATGACCGGCCCCACCAGCAGGCGGCAGAGCATCAGTCCCCACGTCTGTGGCAACCGGAGCAGCCGCCCCAGTGTCGGGACCTCTCCCTCTGGATCCGGCTCGGATTGGATGAGGGCCAGCTCCTCTGGGGTGATGCGCGGGTGGGCCTCCGGGGCGGTATAAAAACGGCGCCAGACGATCACCCAGAGCATCCCCAGCAGACTTGGCAGCAGAAACGCTGCCTGCCAGTTGAGCAGCAGGACGATTCCGGCGACCAACGGTGGGGTGATCATCCCTCCCACCAGCGAGGCCGCGTTCATGATCCCCATCGCCAGGGCCCGTTCCCGCGGGGGAAACCACTGCCCGATCACCTTGACCCCACCCGGGTAGTTGCCGCACTCGCCCGTGCCCATCCAGAAGCGCAGGAAAGAGAACTGCCACTTCGTCCGGGCCAGGGCGTGGAGCCCGTTGGCAATCGACCACCAGATGACGGCCAGCGAGAAGCCGAAGCGCGGCCCACGGCGGTCCATGACCCACCCCATCGGGAACTCTCCGATCATCATCCCGAGGACGAAGAAGGAGACGATCTCCCCGTAGTCCGTGTTCGAGAGATCGAAGGTATCCCGCAGAATCGGGGCGACAAAGGAGAGGGTCAGCCGATCAACGAAGTTGATGACCGTCACCAGAAAGAGCAGGGCGAGGATCGTCCAGCGGACCGAACCGTCGGTCCGCCAACGCCACCAGGATCTGCCTTGCGGAGGATCTGTCCCGGGCTGTGTCATAAGGCGGTGCCTCAGGTCGTGATGGCGTCGCCCTTGCCCGCCATGAAGTCCTTGTTCTTGTCGCCAACCCAGTAGCGCGCGCCGGCAATGCACCAGATGAATTCGAGAGGGCTCTCTTGGGAAAAGACCGGATGGTAGTTCATCATCGGGATCGTCACCATATCCCCCTCACCGACACTCGTCACAAAGCAGAGCTTCTCAGGCGACTCGTAGACCTCCATGGCCCCGTGCCCCTTGATGAAGATGTAGACCTCTTCCTGATCGGTGTGGTTGTGCGGAGGCCAAGAGCGCTGGTAGGGCTGGAAGAAGGTGTACCCGGCAATCAATTTGTCGGCCGCTTCCGGGACGTCGAACATCATGAAGACGTCCTTGCCCTGAAGCCGGCGAATCCGATCCTCCCGTTGGGAATACTCGGCAAAGCGGGAGTGGTGAACCGGATGAACCCGCTCGGCGGTCGCCGAGCACTGCATCACCCGCGCGGGCTCCCCTCCCGTGTTGACCATCCGGAAGGCGGCCCCGCGGGGAATGTAGAGCGTGTCGTAGGGAGCAAGCGCGAAGGACTGCCCCTCGACCTCGACCGTCACCTCCCCCTTCCACATGAAGAGGAGGCTCTCCTCTTCCGCTTGGCAGATTGAGCCGCTCCGTGTGCCCGCGGGAAGCGTGTACTCCCCACAACTGAGCCACTCAAGTTGGGCGGTCGCCGGGACAAAATGCTGGCGGTAGCTGACCTTCTCTGCCTGTGCCGAAAAGAGCGTTCCGGGTTTGACCGTCTCACTGGCGTGAACCGGTACCGCAGTCGATTGTGGCGGAATCGCCAATTGCGTCTTTGAAGTCGACATCTGTTCTACCCTCCTCCTGCTGAATTGCCTGCCGGGCAGGGACGTCTCTGGTGATGACACCGGGGACATCCGCGTCCCAGCCTTCCGAGTGATGGAGCTGCCGATCAAAAGATCCGACGCGCGTCCCGGTCGATCTGCATCCGGCGCCGCTTCCAGAAGGCGGCGTGCGCGAGATGCACCGGGCGGCAGGCCTCCAAGCCGGCCTCGATTCCCGCGCTGAGCGCGGTTCCACGGACGATCGCGTCGAGAAAATTCTGGACGTGGGCAGCTTCGAGGGTCCCCTCCGCCTTGCCCTCTTCCGCCTTCCCCTGGTTGGGCTGGAAGAGATAGCCCGCGCGGGTCAGCTCAAGCGTCCCTTCGGTCCCTTGGAAGAAGACCCCGGGCCGCTCGTGACGGATCGAGAGGACCGAGGACTCGAAGGTCAAATTCCACGGCCCATTCTTCCCCCCGCCATACTCGATGATCGCGTTGACGGTATCCGGATTGACCCGGCCATCCCGCAACTGATAGATCCCACCCCCGGCAACGGCCGCGAGAGGGTGCGGGTCGTCCAACATCCATTGCGCGACATCGGCCCAGTGGGTCAAGATGTCGGCCAGCAACCCTCCGCCGTACTCTGGGAAGTAGCGCCACGAATCGTAGCGGATCCAGTCGTAAGGGATCCGTCGCGCCGGCCCGAGAAAGCGCTCCCAGGCGAGGCCAGCGGGCCGGGGCTGCGGATCGATCTTGCGGCGCTGCCAGGGAAAGTCGTGCCACGTCGCCCGGGCGAAGACGACCTTTCCCAGGCGTCCCCGTCCGAAGATCTCCTCCTTGACTCGCTGGTAATGCCCCCCGCTGCGCTGCTGTGTCCCCGTCTGGCAGACCTTTCCGCTGCGGCGGACCGCTTCGAGGAAGGCCGGTGCCTCCTCCCAGCGGTGGGAGGTCGGCTTTTCGAGGTAGACGTGCCGTCCCGCGGCGAGCGCCGCCTGCGTCTGTCCAAGGTGCAGATGGTCTGGGCTGGCGATCAGGACAGCGTCGACCCCGGACCGCGCGATCGACTCCTCATGGGCTTGCGTCTCGTGGACCGACTGGCCTGCTGAGAGGAGGGCCGACCGCGCCCGCTCCCGTTGCACGTCATAGACGTCACAGAGCGACCGCAACTCGACCCGACCCGTCGCGACAAAGGCGCGCATCACCTCCCGCCCCCGTCGCCCACTGCCGATCAGTGCCATGCCCACCCGGTCGTTGGCCCCGACCACTCGGGAGTAGGAGAGAGCCGTCAGGGCCCCCGCCCCCGTTCGTCCGACAAATTCGCGTCGATTCATCCCCCTGCCCTCCGTTCCAGTCAACTCGCCCCCTAGCGGCCAAAGACGCGCCGCACCGTCTCACGCGCGGGCCGCACGGCCTCCTCACCAGGTTTGGCCCCGCTGAGCCGCTCCTCTTCGTTGATCACCCATCCCTTCCAACCCACCGCGCGCACCACCTCGCCAAGTCGCGCAATCGGAAACTCTCCCTGCCCTAACGGCACCTGCTCACCCGCACGGAAGTCGCGAAGGTGAATCCCGGCGAGTCGCCGGTGGTGCCGACGCACGAAGGCTGGGACATCCAGCCCCGCCCGAAAGGCCCATCCCCCATCCATCAGGAACTCGACGCGCGCCGGATCGGTCAAGCGGATCAGCCCCTCCATCTCGCGCCCCTCCTCCGCCATCTCCGGCCCGTGGTTGTGATAGGCCACCCGCATCCCCCGCGCCCGGCAGAACTCCCCTGCCCCGTTGAGCGCCTCCGCCTTCAACCGCAGTGCCTCCGCCTCGATCTTTCCCGCCGCAAGCAGTCCACGCCCACTCAAGATCAGCCGCTCCGCTCCCAGGGCCGCTGCCCCTGCCGCCACCCGCTCGATCTCTGCTCGTGGCGCGATCGCCGTCCGCTCGTCATACTGCTCAAGAAAGATGTGCACGCCCAGCAGCTTCAATCCGGACCGCTCCAGCTCCCGCCGCGCGGTCGCCGCCTCCCCAAACCGCCCCTGCAGGTTCCGGAACCCGGTCTCATACCCCGCGTATCCCAGATCTCGCAGCTTGGCCAAGACCTCCAAGAGGTCCTCGAACTTTCCCGGTCGGATCGCCCACGCATTGGTCTGACATCCCACCCTGACCTCCGCCGGTCCCCATCCCGCCCCCCAGCCAGCGGCTGAGGCCACCGCCAGCCCTCCCAAAAACTCCCGCCGTGTCACCATCCCGCCTCCTCTCTCCGCCGTCGACCGAGGCTCCGCTCCTTCTCTTTCAGTTCTTCCAGTTGGTTCATGCTCTTCCCTCCACGTGACTTTCGCGCTGCCCGGAGGTACCGCCCGACGCGGCTGTTGGTGTTTTATCGGTAAACTACTCCGGAGGGGCGCGGGGAGTCAAGCCAGATGGGGAGAAAGTTCCTCCAGCCCTCGTCGAGGAACGGATCCTTCAGTAAGACTGGGGCGACAGAATCGTGAGTGGAAAACAACATGCGGGCCGGAGGCTCACCTCCTCGACGAAAATGGAATTTGACGATCTTGTCGGGGCCGTCCGGCTGCCTTCCCTCGTCCCCGGTCAACGGGGCCACAGCAGCAAACATAGGGCACCCACAAGGGGTGCCCCTACAAATCGAAATCGGCCCTTGGGTAACTTTCGCAGCCAACTTGGGGAGGTCCGCCTCTTGACGAAAATAGAATTTGACGATCTTGTCGGGGCCGTCCGGGTGCCTTCCCTCGTCCCCGGTCAACGGGGCCACAGCAGCAAACATGGGGCACCCACAAGGGGTGCCCCTACAAATCGAAATCGGCCCTTGGGTAGCTTTCGCAGCCAACATGGGGAGGTCCGCCTCTTGACGAAAATAGAATTTGACGATCTTGTCGGGGCCGTC
>JBMOHS010000051.1:0-22116 GCA_049317725.1 Blastocatellia bacterium | reverse complement strand
CCTCCCTCGACCTCGGTACCAACGAGCATGATCGACTCTTCCGCCCCATCCGGCTTCTTCCACGTCGAGAAGCTGACCGTCTGACGACGCGCATCGGCCACTCCGGCAATCCCGAGGGTCTGGTAGTACTTCCGCTCGCTGAAAGCGATCCCACTCTCGAGGTTGACGACCCCTTTTGAGATTACCCAGAGATCGGCGTTCGACCGCTCGATCAGATCCGAAGTGGCACTGACAAAGCCGAGAAAGAGCCCAAACTGGATCGAGGTCAGGACGACCGAAAAGACGATCCCCACCAAAGTCACCACCAGCCGAACCCGATCGTGAAACAGATTTCGCCACGCCAGCGAGGCCATCCCCTGCCCTCCCCCTACTTCATCAACCCGCGCGTCACCGTCCCGATCGTCTCCTCGATCAAGGACCTCGTCTCTCCCCAGGGAAAGTCCTGCTCACGGATCGTGATCAACAACGAAGTGACCCCGTGAATCGCCGCCCAGACCACTTGACTGGCAACGGCGACGTCGATCTCCCGCAACAACCCCGCCTCCCGGCATCGCTCGACCGCTCTCACCAGAAACCCGAAGGCCCGCTCTCCCATCGAGCCCTCAAAACGAGGGCTCTCCTCTTCCCGGTCGCGGTCTCCCCCACTCACCATGAAGGTCAATCGATACTGGTGCGGATTGCGCAGCCCAAACCGGATGTAGGTCCGACACCCCTCCCGCAACCCCTCCAGCGGCTCCAGGCCCTTCTCCTCGATCCGCTCCATCGAGCGTGCCAACTTCGCGAAGGTCTGCTCACAGATCTCATCCAGAATCTCCGACTTGTCCCGGAAGTAGAGGTAGATCGTCGTCGGCGAATACTCGATCCGCTCGGCGATCCGTCGCATCGAGACCCGCTCGTAGCCCTCTTGAATGAAGAGATCGCGCGCCGCTGCCAGAATCTCCTGCCGCAAGGCCTCCCGTTCCCGATCTCGTCGCTCCTTCGTCCCCATCCTTTTTAGCACCTCTCAGGAAATTAACAGCGTTAAGAGTAATAGGGAAGGGTGGGCGAGTCAAACTCGGACGAGGAGTGAAGAAGATCGGATTGACCTTGGGGGAGAGTGGGCGGATAATTCAACCTGCACACGAGAGAGTCATCCCTGGATCAAGCAACGAAAGAGAGAAGAGATGAACGGCAAGCGGGTTCTAGGCCTATCCTTGACGGTGATGGCGGTGGTGGCCTTGGGCTGGCCAGCATCGAGAGCGTGGCAGGAGGGGAAGAGGGATCCATTCGAGAAGACGTGGAAGCCCTTCTTCCAGGAGAACTGCGCGGGATGCCACAACGCGAAGCAGGCGGCAGGGGGATTGGATCTCGAGGAGTACCGGGAGGGCACCTCAGTCCTCGCGCACCGGGAGACGTGGGAGAACGTCAGGCAGCGGCTGCTGGCGGGAGAGATGCCACCGAAGGGAGCGCCGCGCCCGGACCCGGCAGAGGTCAAGGCAGTGACGGAATGGCTGGAAGGGGAGTTTGCGCGAGCGGATCGGGCGATGCGGCCGAACGCAGGGAGAGTGACGGCGCGGCGGCTCAACCGGGCCGAATATGACAACACGATCCGGGATCTGTTGGGAGTCGACCTCGGCTTGGCGGAGGAGTTTCCGCAGGACGATTCGGGATACGGATTCGACACGATTGGAGATGTGCTCTCGCTGCCGCCGGTCTTGATGGAGAAGTACCTGGTGGCGGCGGAACGGGCGGCAGAAGCGGCAATCTACGGACCGGAGGTCCGAAAGCCGAGCCTCTTCCGGCTGCCGTCGCCGAACCGGAACATCGTCCCAGAGCGGGAACCGCGCCAGGACTACGACCGGAGCGGATTGACGTTGCCGAACGCGCTGCACCTGACGTGGCGATTTCCGGTCGAGGCCGACTATCTATGGCGGATCTTCCTCGGGGGAGAGCGCCCAGCGGCCTCTGATCCGATCGAGCTGGTGCTCTGGATCGACGGAGTCGAGGTCCAGACAGCGCGGTTCGATGCGGAGGACAAGGCCAGCTTCGAAGACGATCATCAAGACCTCGGGGCGATGATGCTGGAGGTGAGGCAGCGGGTGCCGGGGGGGAAGCACTGGATTGCGATCTCGATCCGGAATCTATATGAGGGGTTGCCGACGTCGTACGGCGGGCCCAACCCGGCGCAGCGCCCGCCGCGAGTCGTCCCGCCCTTCCGAACCCCGCCACTGGTATCGCCAGAGCGGGCGGCAGTGTTGAGGCAGCAGTACGAGGCGCGCTGGGCACGCAAGCGGCCGGTCAATCTCGCCCGAGTCAGCCGGCTCGAGATTGGAGGTCCCTACGAGGCGCGGCGTGGGCCATCGGAAGCGAGTCGCGCGGCGGTCTACAGTTGCGGGCACGTGAAGGCGGACGCGGCAGGGCACGGGGTGGCCTGTGAGCGGAAGATCCTGGGGGAGCTGGCGCGGCGGGCGTGGCGTCGGCCGGTGACCGGGTCCGAGCTGGCGCGGTTGCGGAGGGTCGCGGCCGAGACGCGAGCCCGTGGTGGCAGCTTCGAGGAGGGTCTCTCGGTGGCGATTCAGGCCCTGCTCGTCTCCCCGCACTTTCTCTTCCGGATCGAGCAGGATCGGGGAGTGGGGCGCGAGGGCACGGACCTTCCGCTGTCGGACCACGAAGTGGCGACGCGACTCTCCTATTTTCTGTGGAGCAGCCTGCCGGATGCGCGGCTGCGGCGCTTGGCGGACGAGGGACGGCTTAACCGGCCGGCGGTCCTCGAGGCGGAAGTGCGGCGGATGCTGCGCGATCCGAAGGCGCGGGCGCTGATCGAGAACTTTGCCGGACAGTGGTTGGAGTTGCGCAAGCTCGAATCGGTCAAGCCGGACACGAAGCGATTCCCTGCCTTCGACGAGTACCTGCGCCTCTCGATGCGCGAGGAGACAGAGACGTTCCTCGCGGCAATCCTGCGGGAGGACAGGCCGGTGACGGAGCTGATCGGGGCCGATTACAGCTATCTCAATGAGCGCCTGGCAGCCTTCTATGGGATCGAGGGGGTCACCGGTCCGGCGTTCCGCCGGGTGGTCTTCGGGCCAGACTCCCGGCGGGGAGGGCTCTTGACCCAGGCGAGTTTTCTGACGGTCTCGTCCTACTCGACGCGGACCTCGCCCGTCATGCGAGGAAAATGGATTCTCGAGAACATCCTGCATACGCCGCCTCCTCCCCCACCACCCGGAGTGCCCGCGCTCGATGAGGAGGCGGGAGGGTCCGCGGCGACGATGCGCCAACGATTGGAGGAGCATCGGCGAAACCCAACGTGTGCTTCGTGCCACGCGCGGATGGACCCGCTCGGGTTTGGACTAGAGAATTTCGATGCCGTTGGGCGGTGGCGGACCCGCGATGGCGAGGTGACCATCGACGCCTCCGGAACGCTCCCAGATGGGCGATCGTTCGAGGGGCCGGACGCCCTGCGCAAGATCATCCTCGCCGAGCGCGAGGCTTTTGTCACCGGCTTGGTCGAGAAGCTGCTGACTTATGCGCTCGGACGTGGACTGGAGCGGACAGATCGCCCAGTGGTCCGTTCGATCGCCAAGCGGACTCTCGCCGAGGGGGCCCGTCCAACAGTCTTGATCGCCGAGATCGTTCGCAGCCTGCCGTTCCGGTATCGGCGCGTGGAGAGCAGTCAACCGCAACAGACCGCAAGGAGGGAGCCGTGAGCAGGATCATTACCCATCAGCATCTTTCACGACGGGCGGTGTTGCGCGGGCTCGGGGCCACGATCGGGCTGCCTTTGCTCGACGCAATGGTCCCCGCGCTCGGCACGGGCACGCGCAAGGTCGCCGCAGCCAGCCAAGGGGTGGCACGACTGGCGTTCGTCTATGTCCCGAACGGCATCGTCATGGAGGACTGGACGCCGGCAACGACCGGGCGCGACTTTGCGTTGCCGAGGATCCTCGAGCCGCTCGCCAAGCTGCGCGAGGAGGTGCTGATCCTCTCCGGGCTCGACGACTACAATGGAAAGGCGTTGGGGGACGGTGCGGGGGACCACGCACGGGCGGGGGCCTCGTTCCTCACCGGCGTGCATTGCAAGAAGACAGCGGGAGCCGACATTCGCGGGGGCGTCTCGGCCGACCAGATCGCGGCGCAGCTTCTCGCGGGGCGGACGCGCTTCGCCTCGCTGGAGATCGGCTGCGAGGACTCGCGGACGGTCGGCAACTGCGATTCAGGCTACAGTTGCGCCTACACCAACAGCCTCTCGTGGCGCACGCCGACGACCCCGATGCCCCCGGAGATCAACCCGCGGCTGGTCTTTGAACGGCTCTTCGGGGCAGAAGATCCGAGCCTCCCGGCGGAGGTGCGGGCGCGCCGCCGGGCGAGCCGGCGCAGCATCCTCGACCTTGTCCGCGAAGAGACCCACGGGCTGACCCGCCGCCTTGGAGCCGCCGACCGGCGCAAGATCGACGAGTACCTCTTCGCCATCCGCGAGATCGAGACGCGCATTGCCCAAGCCGAGACGGAAGGGGAGGGTGTCGCCGTGCCCTCGATCGAGAAGCCAGCGGGGATCCCGACCTACCTGACCGAGTATGCTGGGCTGATGTACGACCTCCTGACCCTGGCGTTCCAGGCAGACCTGACCCGGATCGCGACCTTTGTCTTGGCGCGCGAGGGGAGCATGCGCGTCTACCCGGAGATCGGCATCCCCGATCCACACCATCCCCTGACCCACCACATGAACAACAAGGAATGGATCGAGAAGGTGATCCGGATCAACCGCTACCACCTCGAGCTGCACACCGCCTTCCTCGAAAAGCTGCGCTCGATACCGGATGGAGACGGGACGCTGCTCGACCGGTCGATGATCGTCTACGGCAGCGGGCTGAGCGATGGAAACCGCCACCTCCACGAACGCCTCCCGATTCTGCTCGCCGGGCGCGGGAACGGACAACTGACGCCGGGGCGACATGTCGAGTACCCCGACGGAACGCCGGTCACCAACCTCTACCTCTCGCTGCTGCAGCGCCTCGGGGTCGAACCGGAGAAGATCGGAGACAGCACGGGCCGGCTTGCCTATCTCTAGGGGCGAGGGGTTAGGGGTGAGGGGTGAGGGGTGAGGGGCGAGGGGCGAGGGACGAGGGGCGAGGGACGAGGGACGAGGGGCGAGGGACGAGGGACGAGGGGCGAGAGGCGAGGGGGTGCGCGGACCTCTGGTCCGCCTGATCTTCAGACTTGGTCAAGAAAAGAGGCTCACGCGAAGGCGCGAAGGCGCGAAGAGATGGTGGATGGAGAATCCTTCTTCGTGAAAATCTTCTTATCTTGGCGTCTTGGCATGAGGCAGAAACAACCCAGCCCTCACCAGAAGGAGGGGTTCACGGAAAGAGAAGAGTGGAGAGGAGAATGAATCAGGGATGCTGCGTTTTCTCCCTCCCAAAAACCTTCGCGTCTTCGCGGCTTCGCGTGAGCCTCTTCACAGCTGACAAGGGCCCGGTTGGTTTTTTCTCACGGGAAGAGAGAACAGGGATGAGAGGGTAGGGGTCAGGGTCTGTGTGATCGATCGTGGTCCAATGATTGTTTCATTTCCCCGGGACAGGACTGCGGCTGGGCCTGCTGCCGGGGAAGATGGAGTGAGGTGGGTGTGGGCACTTGTGAATCTCGTCAGGTATCGCGTTGGCGGCGTCTCTTTGCGTTGCTGGTCCTCTTCTTGCTGCTCACAGAGATCTTGCCACGCCAGTGGGTGGTCCAGGGGCAAGGGGCGGGAAGTGCCCCGCGCAAGTACCCGCCGGGTCCCGATTCCCAGCCGCAGCCAGGAGTCCCGAAAGGGGAGCTGATCCGCTTCGTCTTCGCCGAGTCGAAGATCTTTCCGGGGACGTCACGGGAGGTGACGGTCTACGTTCCAGCCCAGTATGACCCGGCGCGGCCGGCCTGCGTCTACGTCAACCAGGATGGCGTGCAGTACCAGGCACCGACGGTCTTCGACAATCTGATCCACCGCGGGGAGATGCCGGTGACGATCGGGGTCTTCGTCATGCACGGGCGGGTGCTGGCAGCCGATCCGAACACGGCCCTCGACCGGTTCAATCGGAGCTTCGAGTACGACGGGCTGGGAGACAACTACGCGCGCTTCCTGCTCGAGGAGCTGCTGCCGGCGGTCGAGACGAAACAGACCGCCGATGGACGACAGCTCCGGCTCTCGAAGGAGGGGAAGGATCGGGCGATCGGTGGAGCGAGCAGCGGCGCAATCGCCGCCTTCACGGCCGCCTGGGAGCGGCCGGACGCCTTCCAGCGGGTCTTCAGCGCGATCGGAACCTACGTTGGGCTGCGCGGAGGGGATCACTACACGACCTGGTTGCGGAAGTTCGAGCCGAAACCGTTGCGGATCTTTCTGCAGGATGGATCGAACGACCTCAACAGCTACGCTGGAGACTGGTGGATGGCCAACCAGAGCCTCGAGCGCTCGCTGCGCTTCGCAGGGTATCAGGTCGAGGTGATTTGGGGTGAGGGAGCGCACAACGGCGAGCACGCGACGGCGATCTTCCCGGACGCGATGCGCTGGCTCTGGCGGGGCTGGCCGGCGGCGATCCCAGTGGGCCAGTCGAAGAACCCGACGCTCGACGCGGTGCTGGTACCGGGGCAGGGCTGGGAGCTGGTTGCCGAGGGCTATCGCTTTACCGAAGGGGCGGCGGTCAACGCCCGCGGCGAAGTCTTCTACAACGACGTCCCGAACAGTCGGACCTACCGCGTCGGGCTCGACGGGCGCGTCTCCGTCTTTCTGGAGGACTCGAAGCGCGGCGATGGGCAGGCCTTTGGCCCGGACGGTCGGCTCTACACCGCAGCCATCGCCGAGAATCAGATTCTCGCCTACGACGCCGAAGGGCGACGATCCATCATCGCCGAGGGGATCCGGGGAAATGATGTGGTGGTGGGCCACAACGGGACGATCTACGTCACCAGTCCGGCAACCAACGGAGTCGATCCGAGCCAAGTCTGGATGATCCGGCCAGATGGGACGAAGCAGGTCGTCGACACGGGGCTGCGCTTCTCGAACGGGATCACCCTCTCACCCGACCAGACGCTGCTCTACGTCGCCGACAGTCGCACCCACTGGGTCTACAGTTTTCAGATCCGACCGGATGGAACGCTCCAGCACAAACAGAAGTTCTACTGGCTCCACATTCCCGATTCGGCCGATGACAGCATGGCGGACGGGATCCGCGTCGATCGCGACGGACGGCTCTACGTGGCAACAAGGATGGGAGTCCAGATTGCGGATCAAGCCGGGAAAGTGCAGGCGATCCTCCCTACCCCGAACGGGAAGATCTCGAACCTGACCTTCGGAGGGCCGAACTTCGACGTGCTCTATGCCACGTGCGGCGACAAGGTCTACCGAAGACAGCTCAAGACTCGCGGGGCCCCCGCCTGGGCGGCTCCGCTCAAGCCGGCCCCACCGAGGCTCTGAGCAGGAGCGGCCAGGCGCAGATCCGACGGGCGATTTCTTGACGCTTCCGGAAGGCTCTGCCAACATGGCGGCCGAAAGAGGGGTCCCGCAGAGGGGCTTCATCCGCCCTCCCTCCACCGTGGAGGGCAATCCGACATCACCAATGAACCTCCCAAACGTCGGGAGAAGACGAGGATAGGAACCAGAATGAAGAGAAACTTGTGGCGAGGGATACTGTATTTATCTCTGCTGTTGGCGGTCTTACCGGTCGTGGCGACCGCGCAGGAAACGCAAAGTGAGGAGGGGTTTGTCAGCCTCTTCGATGGAAAATCGTTGGCAGGATGGCAGTTGGTCCGGGGTCGAGGGCCGGGGTATGTCGTCCGGGACGGCATTCTGGTCTGCCCGTTGGAGGGAGGGGGGAACCTCTTCACCGAGAAGGAGTATGCCAACTTCATCTTCCGCTTTGAGTTTCGGACCGAGCCGGGCGGGAACAATGGGATCGGCGTCCGCGCCCCCTTGACCGGGGATGCCGCCTACGCTGGGATGGAGATCCAGATCCTCGACGATGGGCATGAGAAGTACAAGGGCAAGATCCAATCGGAGCAGCATCACGGATCGGTCTACCTGGTCATTCCGGCGCGGACAGGCTTTCTGAAGCCCGCCGGCGAGTGGAACCAGGAAGAGATCAAGCTCGATGGCAGCCGCATCCGGGTGACGCTCAACGGGGTGATCATCCTCGACGCGGATCTCAGCCTGGTCCGGGAGGAGAAGGTCCTCGCCAAGCACCCGGGGTTGCGCAACACCAAGGGGTATGTGGGCTTCCTCGGGCACGGTTCGCTGGTCGAGTTCCGCAACATCCGGATCAAGACGCTGCCATGAGCGAGCGAGCGACAGAGACGCCCAGTCCGGAGCGGATTCGGACGGAAGCACTCCGGGACGGCGCCCGGTTGCCACGGCGGGGATCCGCCCTGGCGGCGGGCGCCGACCTGCATTGTCTGGAGGGGTTTGTCCTCTCCCCAGGGGAGCGACGTTCGGTGGCAACCGGGATCGCCGTGGAGATTCCGCCGGGCCATTACGGCCGGGTGGCGCCGCGCTCCGGGCTGGCGGTCCGGCACGGAATCGACACCCTGGCCGGGGTCATCGACGCTGATTACCGGGGCGAGATTCTCGTGCTGTTGATCAACCACGGGGAGACGGCCGTCGAATTCGCGGCGGGAGACCGGATCGCCCAACTGATCATCGAGCGGGCCATCCCGGTCGACTACCACTGGGCCGAGCGGCTCGGAGAGACCGAACGGGGCGCGGGAGGGTTCGGGTCGACCGGCCAATGAGCCGATGAGAGAGGGGGGATCGATGACGCGAAGGAAGCTCGACCTGCATCGTCTCCGAGTGGCAGGGCTCGCACTTGGGGGGATGCTCCTGGCAGCGGTTCTGGCCCATTCAGTCCCAGGGCAGGATGCCGGAATGGTGCTGCGGATGAGCGTCGCCTACCGGACACTCAAGAACAGCCGTCCGCTCAAGCCGGAAGTCCGGCCCCTGATCGAACAGCTCGAGAACCGGTCGCGGGAGGCCGCGGCAGAGCGGCGGTTTGGGGAGGCGGTCAAGCACCTCGCCCACGGGATGGCACTGATGGAGGGGCAGACGTGGACCCCGGCAAGGGCCCTCGGTGCGGCGCTCACCGTGCGGGCCAGCCGCGTCATCGTCGAGCCCGGTGACATCGTCGAGCTGAGCGTCAGCCTGCTCTTCCCGCCAGACGATCCGATCCCGGCCCCCCTGCCGGGGCTGCTGGCGATCGGGGAGGAGCGCGGGGGCCCCTACCGAACCGTCGAAGAGATCTCGCAACGGCGCGACGGCCCAGACTTCTTCAGCAAGAATCAAGCGTTGCGTGCGACCATTCCAACGCTCCCCGATGGTGTCTACCTGCTGGTCCTCAACTACTATCCCGAGGGCGAGACCTCGATCTTCAAGCCGATCCCGATCCGGGTAGCCAAGGGGCTGCGCCAACGCGCCGAGGTGGCCAAGTCCCGCCTCCAAGCGGTCGAGGCCAAGCTCTCACCGGCAGGGCGCTCGATCCTCCCAACGATCGAGTACGCCGTCTCGATGATCGAGCAGCTCGACGCCGGTGGGTTGAGCGTCGAGCGGGCCGACCCGGCTGGGGCGATCGCGCGTGCCGAGGAGATGCTTGCCGAACTCACCGCCAATCGGGATCCGCTGGCGAAGCGTAGCGGGGATCTCCACCTCGCCTACCGATCAGAGGTCGACCAGAGTTTGCAGCCCTACCGCCTCTACATCCCAACGACCTATCCTCGATCGACAGACCGTCAATGGCCCCTCGTCGTCGCGCTCCACGGGATGGGCAGTGACGAGAACACCTTCTTTGACGGATACCAGAAGGGAGAGATCAAGCGGGTGGCCGAGGCCCGCGGCTTCTTCGTCGTCAGTCCGAAGGGGCGAGGTCCGACGTCGATGTACCTTGGCAGCGCCGAGCGGGACGTCCTCGATGTCATCGAGGAGGTCGAACGGAGATACGCCATCGACGGCAGGCGCATCTACCTCATGGGCCACTCGATGGGTGGCTATGGGACCTGGTCGATCGCCGCCAACCACCCCCAGCGATTCGCGGCGTTGGCCCCGATCGCCGGCGGAGGCAGCCTCTTCGTCTCGGGCAAGCTGCGCGGGCTGATCGGGGTTCCGTGGTATGTCGTTCACGGGGTCGACGATGCGACCGTCTCGGTCGAAGAGTCGCGCAAGATGGTTGAGGCAGGTCGGAAGTTGGGGATCGAGATCCAGTTCGAGGAGGTCGTCGGCGGAGACCACTTCAACGTCGTTGTGCCGGCCCTCCCGAGGATCTTCGATTGGTTTGCCAAACAGGCACGTCCCCAGCCAGCCGGTCCCACCTCCGCCAAGTCCTCCACTTCACCCTAAGAACAACGAGCAGGAAGGAGCAGGTTACCAATGAAAAGCCAGACAAGAGAGCCGCGCCGAAGAGAAGCGGGGGCCCGAATGGCCCGTTGGATGTTCTATGGGTTGGTCGTCCTTGGCCTCGCCGGGAACGGAATGGCCAATCCGCAAGGCCGGCGCCCGATCCGCTTCGAGGATCAGATGGCCATGAAACGGGTCGGCGACGGCCAGATCTCGCCGGATGGGAAGCGGGTCGCCTACGTGGTGACGTCCGTCGACGTCGAAGCGAACCGCGGGAAGCGGAGCGTCTGGATCGTTCCGACGGGAGGAGGAGCCCCCCGGGAGTGGATCACCTCGATGCGCAACGACGACACGCCGCGCTGGTCTCGTGACGGGAAGCGGCTGGCCTTTCTCTCGACACGCGAGGGGGCCCCACAGATCTTCGTCGCCGACGCGGAGGGCAATGGCATCCGCCAAGTGACCAGTGTCCCCCACGGGGTCGCCGACTTCGTCTGGTCGCCCACCGGCACCCACCTCGCGTTCACCACCGAGGTCGAACCGGACTGCCCAGACCTCGCCTGCGTCGCGACGCGAATGGCGGCCGAGGAGAAGAGCCCCGTCAAAGCCGTCGTTGCTGACCGGCTGCTCTTCCGCCACTGGGATACCTTCAAGCGCGGCAAGCGCTCGCACCTCTTCGTCATCGCCGTGGAGGGGAAGGAGCCGCCGCACGACCTGACACCAGGCGACTTCGACGTGCCGCCCTTCTCCCTCGGTGACCCCGCCGCCTACGACTTCTCCCCCGATGGACGCGAAATCGCCTTTGCGCGCAACACCGAGAAGGACGAGGCGACCAGCACCAACAACGATATCTTCGTCCTCCCAATTACCGGCGGCGAGGCCAAGCGGCTGAGTGCGGGCAATCCCGGCTCGGACACGACGCCTCGCTATTCACCCGATGGGCAGTGGCTCGCCTGGCGCTCGCAGGCACGCAACGGCTACGAGGCCGACCGCTTCCGGCTCATGCTCTACCATCGCCAGACGGGCACGCTCCGCGAGGCGACCGCAGGTTTCGACCGCTGGGTTGGTGAGTACCACTGGGCTCCGGATAGCCAGCGGATCCTCTTCATTGGCGAAGACCGGGGCCGGGACCCTGTCTGGTCCCTCCCGATTGCTGGCGGTCAGCCGAGCCAGTTGCTGGGCCAAGCGACCTACACCGGCCTGAGCCTCTCTGGGGACGGCCGCTCCCTCGTCCTCGCCCGGACCAGCCTGCGAATGCCGACCGAACTCTACCTCGCCACCAGCGACGGCAAAGAGGTTCGCCCCCTGACGTCGACCAACCGCGCCCTGCTCGACCAGCTCGACCTCGGGGCCGTCGAGGAGTTCGAGTATCCGGGCGCACTCGGCGCGACCATCCACGGGTTTCTCGTCCTCCCGCCCCAATTTGAGCCGACCCGGAAATACCCGATGATCCTGCTGATCCACGGTGGACCGCAGGGTGCGTGGCTTGATGCCTGGAGCTACCGCTGGAACCCTCAGCTCTGGGCCGCGCGTGGCTATGTCATCGCCTCGATCAACCCGCACGGCTCAACCGGCTACGGTCAGGCCTTCACCGAACAGATCAGCGGCGACTGGGGCGGTGCCGTCTACGAGGATCTCATGAAAGGCGTCGATGCCCTGCTCCGCCGTGGCTACATCGACCCTGACCGGCTGGGTGCCGCTGGTGGATCCTACGGCGGCTACATGGTCAACTGGATAATGGGCCACACCGACCGCTTCAAGGCGCTCATGTCCCACGCTGGGGTCTACAATCTGACCAGCATGTACGGGGCGACCGAGGAGCTCTGGTTCACCGAGTGGGAGTTCAAGGGCAATCCGTGGGATCACCCGGAGCTCTACACCCGCTGGTCTCCGCACCTCTTCGTCCGCAACTTCCGGACTCCGACGCTGGTCATCCACGGGGAACTCGACTACCGCGTCCCGATCGGCGAGGGGCTCCAGCTCTTCACCGCCCTGCAACGGCGCGGCGTCCCCTCGAAGCTGCTCTACTTCCCTGACGAGGGCCACTGGATCCTCAAGCCGCAGAACAGTCGCCTCTGGCACGAGACGGTCTTCGCTTGGTTTGACCAGTGGCTGGGCAAACCAGCCCCCTAGCCTTGCCAGAAGGAGCGATCGAGGGTGCGGTACTGGACCGCCTCTGCCAAGTGGGGCTCGCGGATCGCCTCGACCCCTTCGAGGTCGGCGATGGTGCGGCTGACCTTGAGAATGCGGTCGTAGGCACGCGCCGAAAGCCCGTATTTCCGGATCGCTTGTTCGAGGAGCGTTTGGGGACCGGCCTCGAGGGCGCAATGGCGGCGGATCAGCCGGGGAGACATCTGGGCGTTGCTGTAGATCGCCTCCCCGGCAAAGCGGGCGAGCTGTACGTGGCGGGCAGCATCGACACGCCCCCGAATCTCGCTCGACCCTTCGATCGATTCGGCAGCCGCGAGCTCCCGCACCGAGACCGCCGGCACGTCGATGTGGAGGTCGATCCGGTCAAGCAAGGGCCCGGAGATCTTCGCAATGTAGCGCTTGATCATCGGTGGCGTGCAGCTGCAGGGATGGGAGACGGCATTGTAGTACCCACAGGGGCACGGGTTCATTGCCGCGACCAGCATGAAGCCGGCCGGAAAGGTGAGCGACATCGCCGCCCGGCTGATCGTCACCTTCTGGTCCTCGAGGGGTTGCCGCAGCACTTCGAGCACATTCCGCTCAAATTCGGGCAGCTCGTCGAGGAAGAGGACGCCGTTGTGGGCAAGGCTGACCTCGCCGGGACGCGGGATGGTGCCGCCGCCAATCAGACCGGCGTCACTGATCGTGTGGTGGGGGGCGCGAAAGGGCCGCCGGGTGAGCAGTCCCCGCGCATCGGTATAGCCGGCGACACTATGAATCTTGGTCGTTTCGAGCGCCTCCTCGAAGGTGATCGGAGGGAGGATCGTCGGAATCCGCTTGGCGAGCATCGTCTTGCCCGACCCCGGCGGCCCGATCATGAGCAGGTTGTGACCGCCGGCAGTGGCGATCTCAATCGCACGCTTGGCGTGGAGCTGCCCCCGCACCTCGCGGAAATCGACCGGGTAGTGGTTGGCAGTCTCGAAGAGTGCCGGGAGGTCGACTTGCAACGGCGTGGGGAGTGGCGGCACGGTCTGGAGCAGTGCGACCACTTCACGCAGGTCGGCGACGGGATAAACATCGATCCCCGCGACGACCGCCGCCTCCGGCGCGTTCTCCGCCGGCAGCAAGACCCGTCGCAGCCCGGTCCGGCGTGCCGCGACCGCGATCGGCAACGCTCCCCGCACCGGCCGCACCCGCCCATCGAGTGCCAACTCACCGATCAGTAAGGTCTCCTCCGCCAGCGACGGCGGAATCTTCTGCGTTGCCCCAAGGATCCCCACCGCGATCGGCAGGTCGAAGGCCGATCCCTCCTTGCGCACATCGGCCGGTGCGAGGTTGATCGTCGTCTTCATGCTCGGAAAGTCGAACCCGCAGTTGAGGATCGCCGCCCGAATCCGCTCCCGGCTCTCGCGGACGGCCATGTCGGGCAACCCGACGACAATCACTGGTGAGGCCTCCTGCATCGCATCTCCCATCCTTGGGGTGAGGTCGACCTCCACCTCGACCAACGCGGCATCGATTCCAAAGACAGCGGCACT
Organism: Blastocatellia bacterium; assembly: GCA_049317725.1. Classification (GTDB taxonomy): domain Bacteria; phylum Acidobacteriota; class Blastocatellia; order RBC074; family RBC074; genus CAIOZW01. Next base: position 8,127 of record JBMOHS010000051.1, on the reverse strand, counting down.
CAAGGTTTTGAACAGCACGGCAATCCCTCCCACACCCGGACGATGGCGATTCCCCCCGACAGAGCAGTGGGCAGGCATCGTCTGACGAAATTGATTGAGGGGATGGCAGATCGGCTGAGTCGATCAGAACGGGATTGATCGTACCGCACCGCATCACGGGAAGTCCAGACGGCCCCGTGAAAAACCCGATCCTGGCAGAGGGGGGATCGGAGACGGAACAAGAATCTCTATCTACAAGAACACGGGGTCAGCAAAAGAAAGGAGGAGGAAACTTTGCCGACCCCGTGTCGTCCGGGTAGACCGGGAGCAATGGATCAGCGCACGCCCCGCACCGGAATCTGAAGAGTCTGACCGACGCGCAACCGGGTCGAGGAGCGAAGCCCGTTGATCGTCGTGATTTCGCGAACAGATGTCCGGTAGCGGCCAGCCAGCTCACCCACCGTATCCCCGCGCTTGACTCGATACTGGATCGTCCGCGCCTTGGTCTTGCTGGAGCGGGACGTGATGCTGCGGCTGCTGTTACCAATGTCGGAAGCGGCTGATGTCAGCACGACGTTGCGCCGCGTCTCCGGCAGGGGCACGATCACCTTCTGCCCGGGGAGGAGACTCTCTCCATTGACTTGGGCGATTGCCTCGGCATCGACTTGGGCCCGGCGCGCGATCGTTTCGAAGGTATCGCCCGCCTTGGCCGTTACCATCCGCCACGAAGCCCGCTTGTCCGGAGGAATCCGACCGAGTGCCTCTTCGAGCAGGGCCCCTTTCCCGGGAGGCACGCGGATCTGATACTCAACCGACGGCGGGGTCATCCCCTGCTTCAACTCTGGATTAAGCGCCAACATCAGATCATGCGACGTGTCAGTCGCGTCGGCGACCAACCGCAGATCGACCAGACCGTCCACCGGGACCAAGTCGTAATGCAGTGCCGGCTCCGGGACTACCTGGAAGCCGAATCGGGCAGGGTTCTTGGCGATAAGGATGGTCGCGAGGATGTTCGGGACGTAGTTGCGGGTCTCTCGTGGGAGCAGCCCCCGCGAATAGAGTTCCCAGAAGTCCGGCGATCCCAACCGTTCAATCCCCCGGTCGACACGGTGCTCTCCGCAGTTGTAGGCCGCCATCGCCAGTTCCCAGTTGCCGTTGTAGCGGTCACCGAGGAACTTCAGATAACGGGCGGAGGCACGCGTCGCCTTCTCGAAGCTGCAACGCTCATCGATGAAGGCATCCTGATAGAGGCCAAATCGGGCGGCCGTGCCCGGAATAAACTGCCAGAGCCCGACTGCGGCGGCCCAGGAGCGGGCCATCGGCGACCAAGCACTCTCGACCTGCCCCAACCAGACGAGATCCTGCGGAACGCCCTCTTCGCGAAAGATCCGCCGGGCCATCTCGATGAATCGACCCGAACGGCGCAGACCGCTCTCCATCGTCGAACGCCCGCGTCCCATGTAGTAGTTGAGAAAGCCTTGGATCAGGGAGTTGGGCTGGAAGGTGAAGTCGAGGTGGGCAGCTTGGATGGTCGAACGAGCCTGATCTGGGGTCGCGGAAGTGAGCTCTTCCTTGGTCAGGTCGAGCCTTGTCAATTCATCGAGCGGAGAGGGTGTGAAGACCTGCTGGCCAAACCCGCGGCTCGCTCCCGCTTCCTGTCCAGAGGAGGCGGCGAGGGCCAATTGTCGTTGATAGGTCTGCTCGACGAGGTGGAGGTAGTGTTGGCGGAGAGCGGGGTTGGTGCGGATGTCGATTCCCGATTCGAGGACGAGGTCGAGTGCCCGGTCATAATCGCGGCGGGCCTGCTCCAACTGACCTGCCCGCCAAGCCTCTTCTGCCCGTTGGAAATGGTGCGTCGAGGTCTCGATGAGACGTCGCACCACCGAGGAGGAATCGTCCTGGGCGGCGGCAGTGGATCCCGCAGCCATCCGCCGCGGTCCCTCCTGCGCCTCCCCCCATCCCGCCAAGGCACCGCAGAGGCCCAGCAGAAGAACCATTCGTCGCCACAGAGCGCCCTGGAACCGGCGCGAGGGGCCATTTGAAGCCCCACCGGCGTGGCGACTTGCTGATATATCACTATCCCCGTTTGTAACCATTATCACCATCTCTCTCTCCGCAATCATGCTGGGAAGAGCCCGGTCGAGGCGCTTCTTCGAACTGCTGAAGAATCGCATTGAAGCCCTCGGCGCTTGATTGCTTGCTCTTGGGAAGACCGCTCAACAACCTCGGGAGATCTCTCCCCGAAGGCCTTCCGTAAGGGCCTGGGAATTACCTGATCGATGCTGCCTCCCAGATGACACTCCGTGCAGTGGGACGCCTCACGGTTCCCCCTGTTGATCACGGCAGTTGCTGTGACAGGAAGAGTCGGCAGCCGCCCTCTCGGAGCCACGGCTCGGCAAGATCGTCCAGGAGGGGATCGGAATTCCGGCTGACACGACGTCTGACTGCCCGACGGGAAGCCCCATCACGCAGTCGACCCAGTCAGCACGTCAACGGCGAGAGGTCTTCGCGCTCGCGCTGAGAAGATCTCTCCGTCCAGCAATCCCCAAGCCAAATTGTCAAAAGTCACGAGTTGGTCAGATCCAAACCTTGAGGCGTGTGTAGTGGAGTCGGTCGGTCACCTGGGCGCCCAGTTGTTTCCTGAAACCGTTGCGCTCTTCGTCGGGAGCCTCCGTAGAGCCCTGCCTCGAGAACGCCGAGCGGTGGTGCCGTCCAGGAGTAAGGGTCTCTTGGCCCCCGTCTCCCTGGTTATTTTTTCAATTATCCGGCTACTCGATCTCGATTCGTACGTCGCAGAGCCGAAGCCGAGCGACAGGCCTTGATCGGACCAATCTTACACGTCATCCCCCACGTCATCCCCACAGATCCAATCGACGCAACGGATTGAGTCGGACCGACCGAACGAGCGCCCAAGGATCAACTTCAACACTCCCCCCCCGAAGACCCCCTCGACAGGTCCAAGTCTCAAGGGTCAATAAGGAAGGGTGCGCTTCTTGACGCTGATGGACTCCTGAAATACGAAACTGATTTTCAAGCGGGCGGATTGTAACTTTTACACACTCCGATGTCAATTCTACAAATTTATGGAGAAAAATTCTTCTGGCGAGTGGAGCTGAGCCGCAGGGGGGAGGGAGGGAGAAGAACGGGGTTTGACAGCCATTCGAGCGGCTCATACACTCCCAAGAATGGAGAATCAAACGCGAAGGGGCGAACGAGCGCAACCTGAGAAGTGGAGTGGCCAAGGGAGACGGCGGCCCCTGCGGCTCATCTTCCTGACCTTCCTGGTCTTCAGCTTGGCAGGGGGGCTCTCTGGAGAGGCCTCTGGCCAAGGAGGAAAGTTCCCTGCCCCGACCGGCTACATCAACGACCTCGCGGGAGTGATCGCCCCGGAGACGACTCGCCAGCTCGAAGAGCAACTGACCAACTTCGAGCAGCAGACCGGGACACAGGTCGGCGTCGTGACCCTCCCCTCCCTCGAAGGGAGATCGATCGAAGAGGTCGCCAATGAACTCTACCGTGCCTGGGGCATCGGGGCCAAGACGGGCCCAAACAAGGACAAAGGGGCGCTGTTGATCCTCGCGATCAACGACCGCAAGACGCGGCTCGAAGTTGGCTACGGCTTGGAAGGGGATCTGCCGGATGGGCTCGCTGGTGAGCTAATTCGACGGATGCGCCCCTTTTTGCAGCGCAAAGATTATTCGATGGCGGTCGAGGTGGGGGTCGGCTCGATCGTCACGACCCTCTCGGAGCGCTGGCAGATTCCGGTTGGGGCGAGCGGAGGATCCGGGGAGGTCAGTCGAGCCCGACCAACCCGGGAGCGAAGCTCCCCCTTGACGACGTTGATCGTGCTCTTCTTCTTCCTGATCGTGTTTGGGTTGATCATCCAGTCGATCGGGAAAGGGCTGAAGGGCCAATCGGTCAGAAAACGGGGATCCGGGGACAACGCGTTGTTTTGGCTATTCCCGACGATCCTCGATCTCATCCTGACGATTGTCAAGATCTTCCTGCTGAGTGGTTCCAGCGGCGGAGGGAGCCGCCGGGATAGTGGGAGCGACTGGGGCGGAGGCGGCTGGGGAGGTGGCGGCGGTGGCGGTTGGGGCGGCTTCGGAGGCGGCTCGAGCGGCGGCGGCGGGGCGAGCGACAGCTGGTAGCCGGTTCCCCCCTCCTTCCCACAAGAGCGGCAACGAGAAAGAAGAGTGACCGATGGCATTGAGAGAGAAGTTTGCGGATCTAAGTGCCCGCCTGCGCGAGGCGGAAGGCGAGAACCTGCTGGCCATCATCGCCTACGGTTCAGCGCTCACCGCCCCCGGAGGAGCGAAGCGCTCGGACTACGAGTGGTTGATCGTCCTGCGCCGCTTCAACGCGGTCGATCTGCGCCGGGTGGGGCCCGTGATCCAGTCGCTGGTTGAGGCGGGTTACGCGCTGCCCAGCTTCTTCAGCGAGCAGGAGCTGCGCGACTCCCTCGACGTCTTTCCGATCGAGTTCCGGCAGATGAAGCGGACGTACGAGGTGATCGACGGCCAGGACGTACTGGCGAACCTCGAGGCCTCCCCGGCCAACCTCCGCCGACAGGTCGAATATGAGCTGCGCGCGAAGATGCTGCGGCTACGCTCGCTCTTCCTCCCTGCCAGCCGGAGTGCCGAGCGGTTGCAGCGGCTGATGACCGACAGCGTCGGGAGCTTTGTCCACGTGCTGCGGCCGATCCTCGAACTGCTCGGAGAGGACCCTCCGATCGAGCGCCGCGCCGCGGCAGCACGGCTGGGAGTGCGGTTGGGCCTCGACCTCGCCCCCATCCTGCGGATCCTGACCCTGCGTGACGAACCGGTCTCCCTCCTCGAGGTCGAGATCCAGGACCTTTTCAGCGCCTACCTCGATTGCCTCGGCGCCGTCATTGAGGCGATCGACAAACTGCCCTCCGGGAGATGATTCCGGGAAGGGACGGCCGTGTTGGCCTCAAGCAACGGCGCCGTCGGCCAAGTACGGCATCAATTCATGGAGAAGAAGAGATGGGAAAGATAGCCTTAGTCGTTATTGGAGCGTTGGTATTGATCGGCCTCTTGCTCGGGGGCTGGATCTTTGGCAGTTACAACACGATGGTCGAGAAGCGGAATCTAGCGGACAAGCAATGGGCCCAGGTCGAGAACAACCTGCAACGGCGAGCCGATCTGATCCCGAACCTGGTCAATACCGTCAAGGGCTTCGCCAACCTGGAGCAGGGCATCCTCACGCGGATTGCCGATTCGCGATCACGGATTCTCTCGGCGACGGCGACGCCCGAGGAGAAGATGGAAGCAAGCAACGAGATGACGGCAGCGGCCCGCCAAGCGGGACTCCTGCCGGGCGGCAACGGTGGCATTCTTGGCACAGGTGGACGCTTCCTCTCGATCACCGAACAGTATCCGCAGCTCAAATCCGATCAGAGCTTCCTGCGTCTGCAGGATGAGCTGGCCGGCACCGAGAACCGGCTCGCCGTCGCCCGCAAGGACTACAACGAGTCGGTCACCGACTACAACACGACGCGCCAGAAGTTTCCGACAGTAATCCTCGCGGGCTTGATGGGCTTCCAGGACAAGACGCTCTTCCGGGCCGAAGAGGGCGCCCGACAGGCACCTCAGGTCCAGTTCTGAGCCAATGCCCGACCGGGCAAAGAGCACGCAAGATGAGAAGAAAGGAAGAAGACCGATGGGGAAGAGAATGGCAGAGGTGATCAAAATTACGGGAGCAGGACTCCTCGCAGCGACCTTCTTCGGGTGGGGTAGCGGGCAATCGCCGCGGCTGCGCTACCCGGAGACCCGGAAAGTGGACCACGTCGACACCTATCACGGAGTGCAAGTGGCCGACCCCTACCGCTGGCTGGAGGATGACAACTCGGCCGAGACCGCGAAGTGGGTGGAGGAGCAGAACAAGGTGACCTTCGGGTATCTCGAGACGATCCCTTACCGGGAGAAGCTCAAGGCCCGCCTCGAGACCCTCTACAACTACCCCAAGATCAGTGCCCCGTCGCGCAAACAGAACTACTACATCTTCTCGAAGAACGACGGGCTGCAGAACCAGAGCGTGCTCTACATCCAGACGGGGCTCGACGGCCAGCCCGAGGTGTTGCTCGATCCGAACCGCTGGTCGGAGGATGGGACGGTCCGCCTCGGTGCCTTCGCCCTCTCTAAGGACGCGAAGCACGCTGTCGTCGGCACCTCGCGTAGCGGATCGGATTGGCAAGAGTATCAGGTGATGGAGGTCGCCACCCGGAAGATGTTGGCGGACACCCTCCGCTGGGTCAAAGTCTCGAGCGTCGCCTGGGCTGGCGACGGGTTCTTCTACAGCCGCTACCCGGAACCGGAGAAGGGGCGTGAGCTCTCGACCCGCAACGAGAACCACCAGGTCTGGTTCCACCGCATTGGGACGCCGCAGTCGGCCGACGAGCTGGTCTACGAGGACGCCGCCAACCCGCAGCGCTTTCACACGGTTCAGACGACCGAGGACGAGCGCTATGCCATCCTGACGATCTCCGACCGCGGACGCGGCAAGAAGGGTAACTCGGTCTTCTACCGGGACCTGCGGAGCGGGCGCAAGGAGTTCCTCCCGATCGTCGCCGAGATCGGGGATGACAGCTTCCAGGTGATCGACAATGTCGGCGAGACCTTCCTCGTCGCGACCAATCAGGGGGCACCCAACGGCAAGGTGGTACGCTTCGACCCGCGCCAGCCGGGGAAGTGGGCGACAGTCCTGCCCGAGCGGCCCGAGCCGCTCCAGAGCGTCGGCACCGCCGGCGGCAAACTCTTTGCCACCTACCTCAAGGATGTCACGACGCGGGCCTATGTCTTCAGCCTGACCGGCAAGCTGGAGAACGAGGTGGCCATGCCCGGGCCGGGCACGGCGGGCGGCTTCGGCGGCAACTCCGACGACAAGTTCGTCTTCTACAGCTTCACCTCGCTCAACTATCCCCCGACGACCTTCCGGTACGATATCGCGACGAAGAAGTCGAGTGTCTACCGCACGGTCGAGATCCCTGGCTACCAAGCCGATCAGTTTGAGACCCGGCAGGTCTTCTACCCCAGCAAGGACGGGACGAAGATCCCGATGTTCCTCGTCTACCGCAAGGGGCTCAAGCTGGACGGCAACAACCCGACGCTGCTCTATGGCTACGGCGGCTTCAACATCACTACCTCGCCGAGCTTCAACGCCCTGCGGATCGCCCTGCTCGAGAACGGCTTCGTCTATGCGTCGGCCAACCTGCGCGGCGGCGGCGAGTATGGCGAGAAGTGGCACGAGGCGGGAACCAAGCTCAAGAAGCAGAACGTCTTCGACGACTTCATCGCTGCCGGCGAATGGCTGATCGGCAACGGCTACACCCGCCCGGAGCGGCTGGCGATTCAGGGTGGCTCGAATGGTGGGCTGCTCGTCGGCGCCGTCCTCAACCAGCGACCGGAACTCTTCGGCGCCGCCATCCCCCAGGTCGGAGTCATGGACATGCTCCGCTTCCACAAGTTCACCATCGGCTGGAACTGGATCGCCGATTATGGATCGAGCGACAATCCGGAGGAGTTCAAGGCCCTCTACGCCTACTCTCCACTCCACAACCTGCGCAAGGTCGCCTACCCGCCGACCATGGTCACGACGGCAGACCATGACGACCGGGTCGTCCCGGCCCATTCGTTCAAATACGCCGCGACACTGCAGGAGCGCCAGCAGGGCAACGCACCTGTCCTCATTCGCATCGAGACCAAGTCGGGCCACGGCGCGAGTAATACGGCGAAGCAGATCGAGGGAACGCGGGATGTCTACGCCTTCCTCTTCCAGCACCTCGGTGTCACGCCTCGGTGAGAGGGGTGAGGGATCAGGGGCGAGGGGCGAGGGATCAGGGGCGAGAGAAAGAATTGGAGAAGGCGGGCGATTCGCTTCTTGAAAAAATCTCCACGTCTCCGCGCCTTCGTGTAAGACAAATAACCAAGCCCTCGCCGGGAGGGAAGAGGCTCTCTCTCGCCCCTCGCCCCTATTCCCTCATCCCTATTCCCTCGCCCAAAGAGCGGAGCAGGAGGAGAACGATGGCTGATCATCAACTCGACCTGAGCCCGTTCGATCGGGCGATTGATCGGTTAGACGAAGGCTTGGCGCGTTACCACCGGGAGATCAGTGATATCCAAATCCGTG
>JBMOHS010000050.1:0-22231 GCA_049317725.1 Blastocatellia bacterium | reverse complement strand
CAAGCGATCATCAAGTCAGCTCTCAGAATAGACAACTGCTTGACAACCAACCCTCGATTGCCAAAACGCGGAGTGTACACGATTCCGTCCCACGACACCAAGCACGATCCGGTTGCCTCTGGTGAGGCTGACCTCCCGCCACGACCAAGCCCCCCGGCGGGAGGTTGACAAACCTTCGAGGCCATCTATAATTACAAACTTTGTCAGCAGTGCGGCTGTTGTGTCTACAAAGACTGTGATCTGCCAAGCTGTGATCACTGTTGAACTGGCCAAGGTCGCGGATGAATGTGCGACGGAGCAGGAGACTCGATGATCTTGTCGTTGGTCCGATTTCCTCCTGATGGGTTGGTCTTTGAGCATCTCTATGGCCCAGGGGAACTCGATCCAGGATCGTCTGACCTGCTCTTGACTTCCGCTCCGGTCGTCAAGAGTCGCATCGATCGCGTTGGCCATAATTTCCGTCTTCGCGGATCGCTGCAGTGTACGATCACGCGGCCGTGCGACCGGTGTCTCGCCGAAGTGAGTCTCCCGCTCGACATCAACTTCGATCTGCTCTACGCTCCGGCGGAAGAGCTTGAGGATCGAACCGGAGAGGTTGAACTCGGAGAGCAAGACTTGGATCTCTCCGTCTTCCAGCACGACCAGATCGATCTCGACGCCCTGGTGGTCGAGCAGATTGAGCTGCAAGTGCCGATCCAATTGCTCTGCCGAGAAGAGTGTCGTGGGCTCTGCCCAGAGTGTGGTGCCGATTGGAATGTAGAGACGTGTTCGTGTACCCCTCCGATCGATCCGCGATGGGAAACGCTGATGGGCGTGCTCCCCGTTGACTCTCCGGAGGAGGATCCTGTCGAGCGAGGTTCAAAACCTAAGCGGAAACGCAACTCTTGATCGTTCGGCAGCACATTTTCTCCATTTGAGGGGAGATCGATACCGAGACCAAGGTTTTACCGTGATGTTTGTCAATCGACACGGGCGCAAGGCAAGGTTGAGTTCAGGTTGAATTTGACCGGATTCATTGGCTGGATCCAGGGTTTAGCAGTAGACAGGAATTGAATTCTACTGAATTGAGTTGAACTGAAAAAAGTCGGGAGATGCAGGTGCAATCTCGTGCCATCTCCGGACAAGTCGAAAGCAGAGGAGCAGAGAGATGCCGAATCCAAAAAGAAGACATTCAAAATCACGTAGCCGGAAACGCCGCACTCACGACGCGCTGAATCGGACAGGACTCTCCGGCTGTCCGAATTGTGGATCGATGCGGCTTCCTCACCGGGTCTGCCCGTCGTGTGGGTTCTATGCTGGTCGGGTCGTCTTGGATAAGCAAGGCCTCTAAAGCGACTCTCTTAAGAGCTAGAGGATCGCCAGGGGGAAGGGTCCGCTGACGCTCACCGACGAATCGGTCCTTGAGCGGCCCTCCCCTCTCTTTCAGAGTCTCTCTCCACTCCCGATGCTGACTACGATTGCGGTTGACGCCATGGGCGGGGACAATGCGCCCGCCGTCGAGGTGGAAGGCGCCCTCCAGGCGGCGCGTGACCTGCGGACCAAGATCATTCTGGTCGGGCAGGAGGAGAAGATACGGGCGGAACTCGTTCGCATCGGCATTCCCTACCCACGCGAGAAGCGGCTCCACATCGAGATCGTCCACGCCAGTGAGGTCATCACCATGGATGACCCAGTAGCGACGTCTGTTCGTCGAAAGCGAGACTCGTCGATCCGGGTCGCGGCCCGTCTCGTCCGGGAAGGCAAGGCGCACGGTTTGGTCAGCGCTGGTAATACAGGCGCGGTGATGGCGACCACCAAGCTGGTACTCGGGACGCTCCCTTCGATCGATCGGCCAGCCCTTGCCGGAATCTTTCCCACCCTCAAAGGACGTGGCACCGTCCTCCTCGACGTCGGTGCCAACGCCGAATGCAAGCCGATCCATCTCAAACAGTTCGCGATCATGGGTGCGATCTACTCGCGATCGATCCTCGGTGTGCGCAATCCACGCGTCGGGCTGATGAGCATCGGCGAGGAGGATCTCAAGGGCACGGAATTGATCAAGGAGGCGGCCCAACTGCTACGCGAGGCACCGATCAACTTCTGCGGCAATGTCGAGGGCCGGGATATCTTCACCGGTGATGTCGACGTCATCGTCTCGGACGGGTTCACCGGCAATGTGATCCTCAAGACCAGTGAGGGCTTGGTGGAGGCGATCATGAGCCTCCTCAAGACCGAGCTGGGGCAGACCGTCGTCACCCAGTTGGGGGGGATGCTCTCGTTCAACGCTTTTCGGAGCGTCAAGAAGCGACTCGACTACTCCGAGTTTGGAGGAGCGCCGCTGCTGGGTTGCAAACAGATCAGCATCATTTGTCACGGAAGCTCGAGCGTCAAGGCGATTCGGAACGCGATCCGGGTGGCGAAGGAGTTTCACCAAGCGCAGCTCAATGAGCGAATCGAGGCCGACGTCAACCTGTTGGAGACGACCAAGAATCTTTGATGTCGAGCCACCCGGAGAACGCCGCTGGTCCTTGGGCCAGCCAGCGAGCGGAAACAGTGCGCGCGGCGAAAGGCGGGAGCGACGGGGGATGAGAGCGTGAGAGGAAGTGGGGAAGCAGTGACGGAGAGGTTGGCTTTCGTCTTTCCCGGACAGGGATCTCAGTTTGTCGGGATGGGCCGTGAGCTTGTCGAGCAGTCTCCGCAGGCAAGAACAGCCTTCGAGGAGGCTGACGATGCGCTGGGCTTTTCGCTCAGTCGGCTCTGCTTTGAAGGTCCAGAAGCTGAGCTGCAACTGACGGCCAACACGCAGCCCGCAATCCTGACGGCATCGGTCGCGGCATGGCGCGTGCTGGTCGCGGAAGGATGGCACCCGCGCTACGTCGCCGGACACAGCCTGGGCGAGTACTCGGCGCTGGTTGCGGCCGGCTCGTTGACACTGGGAGAGGCCGTTCGATTGGTCCGGCAGCGTGGTGAGGCGATGCAGGAGGCGGTGCCGGTGGGGATCGGGGCCATGGCGGCGATCCTCGGGTTGCCAGCAGAGATCGTCAGCGCTGTCTGCCGCGAGGTGGCGGGCGATCAAGTCTGCCAGCCAGCCAACTTCAACTCCCCGACGCAGATCGTCATTGCCGGCCATCGCGAGGCGGTCGAACGGGCGGCGGCTGAGTGCAAGGCCCGTGGTGCGCGATTGACAACCCTCCTCAAGGTGAGCGCCCCATTTCACTGCCCACTGATGGAACCTGCCTTGGAGAAGATGCTCCTCCCACTGACCGAGGCGGCCTTCGCCCCCTTGGCGATCCCCCTGATCACCAATGTCGATGCAAGACCGATCACCGACGGAGCAGCGGCGAGAGAGGCATTGCGCCGCCAGATCGCGGCTCCAGTCCGCTGGACCGAGTCGATCCAATTCCTGCTTGGTGAAGGGATCCGCCACTGGATTGAAGTCGGTCCAGGCAAGGTGCTGACCGGATTGATCAAAGCGATCGCCAAAGAGGCTGCCGTCGAGGTGACCCTGCTCCAGGCGGAGGACCGTGCCGGTCGCGAGCAACTGCGGGAGCGGATGGACTGAAATTGCTCCCCGCCTCAGTCGGCGGGCCCAAGAGCGTGTGGAAAGGTGGTGCGTATGTTCGATCTGACGGGACAAGTCGCGCTGGTGACGGGAGGCTCCCAGGGAATCGGGCGGGCAACCGCCCTGCTGCTCGCGGAACTCGGGGCGGACGTGGCCATTGCGGCCCGCACCCTGGAGAAGTGCCAAGCAGTGGCCAGTGAAATCGAGTCGCTCGGGCGTCGTGCCTTGCCCGTCCAGGCAGACCTCGCTGACGCCGAACAGATCCGTGCCACGGTCGAACGGGTGGCAGCCGAGCTGGGGACGATCTCGATCCTGGTCAACAACGCGGCCATCACTCGTGACGGCTTGCTGCTCCGGATGAAGCAGGAGGATTGGGAGACCGTCCTCCAGACCAATCTGACAGGCGTCTTCCTGATGACGCAACAAGTGCTCCCCGGAATGATGAAGGCGCGACGTGGCCGAATCATCAATCTGACATCGGTCGTCGCCCAATCTGGGAACGTCGGCCAAGCCAACTATATTGCCGCTAAGGCTGGCATCATCGGACTGACCAAGGCGATCGCACGTGAATATGCCTCGCGTCAGATCACCGTCAACGCTGTCTCCCCGGGCTATATCGAAACCCCGATGACAGCCGGACTGGGAGAGGCCCCGCGTCAGGCAATGCTCGACCAGATCCCGCTCAAGCGCCCGGGAACCGATCGCGATGTCGCCGCGGCAGTTGCGTTTCTGGCGTCCGATGAGGCAGGCTATATTACCGGTCAAGTCTTGAACGTCAACGGGGGAATGTATATGTAGGGCGGTTGGACCCGCCTGTCGGCTGGCCTTGCCACCATTTTCGGGGATGACCGACCCGGGCTACCCAGGATTGGAACGTGCCCGGAAAACCATCTCTCCGATCTCTCTATTTTGATCACCTAACTCTTTCTGGAGGAACTCATGTCAGAAGCATCAATTGAAGAAAAGGTAAAACAGATTATCGTCGATGAGCTGGGAGTGGAAGAGTCGGAGGTCACCCCCAACGCACGTTTCATCGATGACCTTGGGGCTGACTCACTCGACACGGTCGAATTGGTGATGCGACTCGAGGAGGAGTTCGGGATCGAGATCCCCGACGAGAGCGCCGAGAAGATCCAGAGCGTTCGCGACGCACTCGACTATATCGAACAGCACAAGAAATAGCTCCTCTCGCGGCGTGTGGCTACCCTCAAGATCGGCTAGGTGGAGAGGAGAGTGCGGCATCAGGCTCATTTTCCAATGATGCTTGCCTGGATCTCAAGACCCTATCCCCGGATAGCCTCTTGCGGGTGGGTGGAGCGATGGGAATCGACAAGGGCAGCGGAGGGGGAGAGGGACGCACGGAGGGCTCTTCGCTTGGGGAAGAGCCGTTGAGCCCACATCCGTAGCGTGCCTCCCCCATACCCTTTGAGCCATTCCGCGCGAGTGGCTCAACTCTTGGGGAGGAATGTCGGAGGGTGGCTGAGGGGCAACCAGAATGAGGTCAGAGGAGTCCCCCCGCGGCCGGGAGATAGAGAAGGCGCTGTTCCGTGCAAGGAGGGTGAGAGGTCCTTATGAGCAAAAGACGTGTGGTGGTCACCGGCGTCGGGCTGGTCAGCCCGCTCGGCAACACTGCTGCTGAGACGTGGAAGGGGCTGATGGAGGGTCGCAGTGGGGTTGGACCGATCACCCGCTTCGACCCCAGCCAACACCGGGTCCGCTTTGCCGCCGAGACGAAAAACTTCGACCCGCTGCAGTTTGTCGAGAAGAAGGAGATCAAGAAGATGGACTTCTTCATCTTCTACGCGATTGCGGCGACGCGGGAAGCCTTGGCCGATTCCGGGTTGGAGATCACTCCGGAGAATGCCGAGGGGATTGGAACTTTTATTGGCAGTGGGATCGGCGGGTTCGGGGTCTTTGAGCGGGAGCACACCAAGTTGCTCGAGGGCGGGCCCGGGCGGATCTCCCCGTTTTTCATTCCAGCGTCGATCGTCAACTTGGCTTCGGGATACGTCTCGATCTATCACGGTGCCAAGGGGCCTAACTCTGCAACGGCAACGGCTTGCAGCTCGGGAGCGCACGCGATCGGCGACAGTTTCAAGATCATCCAGCGGGGAGACGCGGTGGCAATGATCTGCGGCGGCACGGAAGGGGCAATCACCCCGATGTCTGTGGGGGGATTTGCCGCGATGCACGCCCTTTCGACGCGCAACGAGGAGCCAGAACGGGCATCCCGGCCCTTCGACAAGGACCGGGATGGATTCGTCATCGGCGAGGGAGCGGGTATCCTCATTCTGGAAGAGCTGGAGCACGCCAAGGCGCGGGGCGCCAAGATCTACGCCGAAGTGGTCGGGTACGGGATGACGGCCGACGCCTATCACATCACCTCCCCGTCGGAAGACGGCGATGGGGCACGCCGGGTCATGCTCCGCTCGATCGCGGACGCCGGGACCTCGCCGGAGGCGATCGATTACATCAATGTACACGGGACCTCGACACCGGCTGGGGACATCCTCGAGACGATCGCGATCAAGCGCGCGTTTGGAGAGCACGCCTACCGTCTGGCGGCCAGTTCGACCAAATCGATGACGGGCCACCTGCTGGGAGGCGCCGGCGGCCTCGAAGCGGGCATCACTGCCCTCGTCGTCCAGCGCCAGATCCTCCCACCGACGATCAATCTCGACAATCCCGATCCGCACTGCGATCTCGACTACGTCCCGCATCAGGCACGACCGGCTCGGGTGCGCTATGCCCTCTCCAACAGCTTTGGGTTTGGGGGAACCAACGCAGCACTCGTCTTCAAGTCGCCCGACGCGGACGTCGCAGACTAGCCTAGCCAACCAAGACCGCCCCCCTTGAGAAAGCCAACTCAGGGGGGGGGGCGGGTGGCCACCATCTTCCCTGCCCTCTCCAACAGGCAGAGTGATCGCCCCTTCCTCTTCTTATTTTTCGTGAATTGTCACCACTCATGGAAGTGACAAACCTCACGGGTCCCAATCTTCTTCTCGGTGATCTCTGCGTCTCGGTGCTGGAATGACCTCTTTCGTTCTGAGGATGGTCGCTTGCTGGCCAAGCCCGCTTCCTGATCTTCTTCTCCGTGAGTATGTACGGTGAACTTTCGTGCCCAAGGTCGGCAGAGGGATTCGGCGAAGTTTGCCGTGGGTCAATCACGGGAGACCGTCGCGTCAAAGCCTAACCAGCGGAGACCGCGTTCGAGCGACCAGAGGGAGAGCGCAACCAGCAGGGTGTTGGCGAGAAGGTAGACCCAGTAGGGCTGGAAAAGGTCCTTCCAGGGGCCGTAAGCAAAGTGGGCGACGTTGACATTCGTGTAAGGGCCCGGCTCGGTGAGGAGGCGGGTGAGTTGCTGGACAAGGAGAAAATAGAGCAGGGCGGGCCGCCAAGTCCCAGCAGGAAGGCCGACGTGGCGAAGCATGAAGAGGGCGACAAGGCCGCCGCCGAAGTGGGAGAGAATCGAGACGGGAGTGACCAGACCCGTCATCACCATATCGATCAGCCAAGGAGGCAGACCGATGATCAGCCAGAGGCTGGTCAGGCGGATCCACGAGGGTCGCCAGAGAACAAGCCCCAAGGCGAGCCCGAGGTTCGAGAGGTGGCAACACCAGAGAATCTGCTCCGGGGTCCCTGCGAACCAGACATACTCGATCACCCGCGCCAGAAAGAAGAGAAAAGGGAGAAGGGCAAGCCCAGACCTTTGGATGATGGGCCACGCGGACGATGGCCCGCCCGTCTCGACGATCCGTCGCGGTGGCTGATCTTCTGAGGGGGCGAGCATGCGGGGGTCCAGTCGTGAGGGGGTCCAATTCCGGGTCAAGATCGAGCGATCCTTGGGGGCAAAGGGGAAACCGCTTCTCCCTCGCCAAGGAACGTGCGTATAATACCTTGGTTTACCTCGGATCGCCAGGCGCCTATCCCGGATCGACGCCCCAGTGATCGGCGCGATCGACACTGGAGAATCAAGTAGAGAAGATCAGAAGCGTAACGAGGGGTGTGTCGTCGCCCGGTAGACCGCAGTGGGTGAGGACGAGGGAAGCTGGACGGGGGAGGCAGGAGCAACTGGCAATGGAGCGATTGATCGAGTTTCTCTTCAAATACCGCTGGTCAACCTTTGCCAGAGGAGAGCTGGGGCTGGCCTACCGCCCTGCTTGGTGGGTGATGCTGCTGCTGCTGATTGGGGGAGGCGGACTGCTCGCCTACCTCTACTGGCGGCCGGCGAGGGTCGGCGGGCGTCAGGGAGAGGAGGAGGCGGGGAGAACGGTTCGATGGTTGCTGATCGGGCTGCGGGCCAGTCTGTTGACGGTGTTGGTGATCCTGCTGATGCGCCCGATCCTTGTTCTCCCGGCGATCATTCCCCAGAGTACCAGCCTGCTGGTCTTGGTCGACGACTCCTTGAGCATGGGCCTGCCGGAGGCAGGGAGGGAAGGGCGACCCGAGCCACGGATCGAGGGCGTCAAGCGGCTGCTCGGAGCGGACCAACCGCTCAGAAAAGCACTCGGGGAGAAGTTTCAGGTGCGGCAATATGCCTTCTCCGGTTCGGTTCGTCCGCTCACCTCGGTCGGAGAGTTACGGGCCGATGGGACGGCCACAGACCTCGCCGGGGCGCTGGAGGAGGGCGTGCGTGAAGTGGCGGGCGCTCCCTTGTCGGCGATTGTTCTGGCGACTGATGGTGGGAGCAACACCGCACGCGATCTTGGCGAGGTGCTTCAGCGGCTGAGAGGGAGGCAACTACCCGTCTTCCCGATTGGAGTCGGTGCGACCGAGCAGGAGAAGGATCAGGAGTTGGTGCGGGTAGAGGTCCCGCGGCGCGTCCTGATCGGATCAGCCGTCAGCGCCGAGGTGGTCGTCCGGCTCGCCCCGACAGGCCTCTTCGGAAAGGCTGGGCGCTCGGTTCTGACCGTCAAGGAAGACGGTCGACTCGTCCGGACCGAACCGCTCCCCCCCGCTGGAGAAGACGGCGTTCCGCAAAGGATGACGGTCGAATTCTCCCCGACGTCGGCCGGCCTGCACCGCTATCTCTTCGAGATCTCCCCAGTTGAAGGCGAGAGCTCCCCGAACAACAATCTCCGGGAGACGCTCATCGAGATCGTCGAGGAGTCTCCCCGCATCCTGCATCTCGAGGGCGAACCACGCTGGGAGTATGGCAAATTGCGCGCCTCGTTGGCACGAAAAGAGCGGCAACTGCGACTGGTCTCGGTCCTGCGTTCAGCCGAGGGAAAGTACTACCGCCAGGGGGTCACCAGCGGCGAAGAGCTGACCGAGGGGTTTCCCAAGACCGACGAGGAGCTTTTTGGCTATGCCGGACTGGTGATCGGCAGCCTCGAGGCCAACTTCTTCCGCTACGAACAGCTTCGCTGGATCGAGCAGTTTGCTGCGCGGCGGGGTGGGGGGATCCTGCTCCTTGGCGGGGGGCGGGCCTTCGGCGCGGGCGGGTATGGAGGAACACCGATCGAGGAACTGCTCCCGCTGACGCTCACCTCGTCGGGCGGGGAGAAGGAACAGGGATCACCGATGGGATTTCGGGCGGTCTTGACCGGAGCAGGTCGGCTCCATCCCGTGACGCGGCTCAACGAAGATCGTGCGGTCAGCGCCAAGGTCTGGGAATCGCTCCCTCCGCTGACCTTGCCGGAGATCCTTCGCCAACCGAAGCCCGCGGCGACGACGATCCTGGAAGCGGTCGACATCAAGAATCAGGAGCGGACGGCGCCGCTGCTGGTCGAGCAGCGCTACGGGCGGGGGCGCACTCTGGCCCTCCTCGCGAATGATACGTGGCGATGGCGGATGGAGATGCCCTCGGAGAGTACCGCGCATGAGACCTTCTGGCGCCAGCTGCTTCGCTACTTGGTCAGCACCACGCCGCGCCAGTTCGAGGTCGGCACGGAAGAGATGGTCTATGCGATTGGGGATCGCGCCCAATTACGGGCGGAGGTCCTGACACCGCGCTACGAGCCGATGACCGACGCCACAGTCCGCGCAGTGGTGACGAGCCCATCTGGAAAGAGGACCGAACTGCCCCTCGCACTCAATGATGCGGAGCAGACCTCTGATTATCAGACGACCTTGACGCTTACCGAGGCAGGGATTCACCAAGTAGAGATGGTTGCGCAGCGCGGTGGTGCGCCCCTCGGAGAGGCCCGCGGGGCGTTTCTAGTGACCGAACAGACGAGGGAGTACTTCGAGACGGCGCAGAATGTCGAGCTGCTCAAGCGGATCGCGCGGGAGACGGGGGGGCGATATACTCCTCTCGCAGAGGCCTCGACCCTGGCGGAAGAGCTCTCGATGCTGGAAGGAGCCCACTCGGAGAGAGTTCGACGGGACCTGTGGGATATGCCCTTCAACTTTCTGCTGCTGATCGGCCTCGCGGGGGCCGAGTGGGGGCTGCGGAAAAGGCGGGGATTGTCCTGAGGAAGAGGTGTCTGGAGACCCCGGAGACACTATGGAACGACATCGGAAGAGATCACTGCGTTGCTGTTCACCACTGCTGGCCCTGCTGGTATCGTGCCCATTCGCTGGGATGGCCCAGCCCTGGCCTCCCGACAGGGAAAAGCACGCGCTGATCATCAGCGGGATCGGAGGAGAAGAGGGCTACCAGCAGCAGTTCCGGGATTGGACGACGCGATTGCACAAACTGCTGATCGGGCGGCTCGGCTTCGCGCCGGAGCGGGTGACCGTGCTGACGGAGTCCCCTGGCGGAGATCCATCCGTGTTCGGTGGCTCCCCGCAGGCCAAGTCGACAGCGACAGAAGTGCGGCGGGTCTTGAACGAATGGCAGAGTTCGGTCAGCCCTCGACAACAGATCTTTCTCTTCTTCATTGGACACGGAAGCTATGACGGCCAAGTGGGTAAGTTCAACCTGGTCGGCCCTGATCTGACGGCGGCAGAGTATGCCGAGCTGCTCGCGCGCATCCGGGCTGCGCGGACGACCATCCTGCAGCTGGCGAGCGCCAGCGGGGAGTTCCTCAAACCACTGGCGGCACCCGACCGGATCGTCCTGACCGCCACGCGCAGCGGGATGGAGCAGAACGCCCCCAAATTTGCCGAGTTCTTCCTCAAAGCGCTGGAGTCGAACGACGGCGATCTCGACAAGAATGGCCGCGTCTCCGTCTACGAGGCCTTCCAGTTTGCTACCGAAGGGGTAGCAGGTCTCTACCGCCAAGCCGGCAAGTTGGCGACGGAGCACGCACTGCTCGACGACACAGGGGATGGAGTCGGGCTCACCGGGAGCGGAGAGCCGGAACAGAAGCGGAAACCCGAGGGGGAGAGCGAGGCCAAGGCCATCTCGGTGACGGTGGCGGATGGAGGGTTGGCGCGGGCCACCTACTTCGATTCCCTGCCCCAGCAGGAAGCCGGAGGAGACAGTACCCTTGCCAACTGGATCGAGGAGCGGATGAGGCTGGAAGGGGCGATCGAGCAGCTCAAAAGCAAGAAACCGAGTTTGGCTCCGGCGGAGTATGCGACACAACTCGAGAAGATGTTGACTGAACTGGCGCGACTTGGGCGGACGATCCGTCAGCGACGACCGTCCCCCACAACCGGCAAGCCAACCTCGGCCAACCGCGGGGAGGAAGATCGATGAGAGTCGAGAGAGCACGCGAGGGCCGAGTGGGCTGGCGTCACTGGTCGAGAGCAATCCTTGTTGGGATTCTCCTCGGATCGTTGGCGACGAGTTCGCAGGTCAGCGGGCAGACCGCAGACGCACCGCCCCCCAATCCCGTGGCCGTCGAGTTGGATCCCTTGACAGCGGCGATCACCGAACTGAAGCAGGGCAAGTACACCGCGGCGATGGCGCGATTCCGGACCCTGCTGCAGCAGAACCCAGGGGAGGAGAAGGCCCAGGCGGGGCTCCTCGTGGCACTCCTCGAGACGGGCGGTTATACCGAAGCGGAGCGTGAAGCGCGTCGATTCCTGGGCCGACCCGAGGCGTATGCCGAAGTCCACTGGCTGCTGGGCGAGGTGCTCCGCCGGACGGGGAGAGATCGCGAAGCGCTCGCCGAGTTTCGCCTCGCGGCGGGTGCGCCGACCCCAGCGACCCGACTGCGGGCTTGGCTGCGCGAGGCGGAGGTGCTGCGCTCGACCGGCGAGGAGGAGGAGGCGAGAACGATCCTCAATCGACTCGTCGAATTCTACGAGGACGAGGTGGTCACCGGGGCGGACGAACTGACGAGTATTGCCCAGTCCTTCGTCCATCTCGAACGCTACCAGCAGGCCAACGACCTCTTTCTGGAAGCAATCTCTGCCGATGAGACCTGGATCGAGGCCCATCTCGGAGCAGGTGAGCTCTACACCTCGAAGTACAACTACAGTGAAGCAGCGGAGTTCTTCGCCGACGCGTTGAAGATCAACGAGCAGAGCGCACGGGCGCATCTCGGGCTGGCCCGGAACCGGCGCATTAGCGGCGGAGAGGAGATGGCCGGCTCGCTGGCTCGTGCCTTGAAGATCAACCCGAACGACGTCGAAGCGAAGATCCTCGCGGCAGCGGTCGACCTTGAAGCGGAGCGCTACGGCTCCGCCGCGACCCAGATCGACGAGGCCTTGGCGATCCATCCCCGCTCGGTCGAGGCGCTCAGCCTCCGCGCCGCGCTGGCTTGGCTCCAGGACCGATCTGTTGACCAGGCCAGGGCGCTCGAGGCCGCACAGGCGATCCATCCCCGCTACGGGATGATCTACGAGGTGCTTGGACATTTTGCGACGCAGATGCGGCGTTACCGTGAGTCCGTCGCTTTTCTGCGCCAAGCCGTCGAAGCCTCGCCGCGACTCTGGTCCTCCCACCTTGCGCTCGGCATCGGACTGCTGCGCCTCGGCGAGATAGCGGAAGGACGGGCGGCGCTTGAGACGGCCTTTCGCGGCGACCCCTTCAACCTCTGGGCCAAGAACACCCTCGACCTGCTCGACAGCATGAAGGAGTACGGTGAGACTCGTGCCGGTGATTTTCTGATCCGGACGGCCGCAGAGGAGACAAAGGTCCTCAGTGGCTATGCCGCCGACCTGCTCGAGGAGGCGCGGGAGCGACTGAGCCAACGGTACCGCTTCACCCCGCGGGCGCCGATCTCGGTCGAGATCTTTCCCAACCACGACGATTTCGCGGTGCGGGCCCTCGGCCTGCCAGGACTGGGAGCGCTCGGGGTCTGCTTCGGGCAGGTGATCGCACAAGACTCTCCCTCAGCCCGAGCTGGAACCCCCTTCAATTGGGGCAGCACCCTTTGGCATGAATACGCTCACGTCATCACGCTGCAGATGACGGAACATCGGATTCCCCGCTGGTTCTCGGAGGGGCTTTCCGTCTACGAGGAGCACCGGGCCTACCCGGGCTGGGGGGATGACTGGACGATCGATCACCTCCGTTCCTGGGCCGAGGGAAGGTGGTTCAAGATCAGCGAGATCGATCAAGGGTTCCTTCGCCCCAAGCGACCGGACGACATCGGCCTCGCCTACTTCCAAGCCTCCCAGATCTGCCATTTCATCGAGGAGCGCTACGGATTCGAATCGATTCTGGCGATGCTGGAGGGGTACCGTTCGCGCAAAAAGACGCCAGAGATTCTGCGGGAGGTCTTCAAGCTCACCGAAGCAGAGTTCGATCGAGCCTTCGAGGCCTCGGTTCGGACGCGGATCGACGGGCTCTTGAAGTCGCTCGCCTCGGCCTTGCCCGTCCCGGGGACCAACGGAACAACCCTGCCGGCCCCTCTCCGCGCCACCAGCGGAGCGGCTCCCGACGCCGAACAGTTGGCCGCCCTCGCCGATGCGGCGCCGCAGGATTATCCTGCCAATCTGCGCGCCGGAATGGCGCATTTCGAACAGAAGAACTATGATCGGGCTCGCCCTTACTTGGAGCGTGCGGTCGAACTCTTTCCCTATCAGGCCGGGATTGGCAACCCGTACGAGAAGCTGGCAACCATCCACGAAGCGCAGGGAGACGAGGAGAAGGTGGCTGGCGCCCTGCGCGGTTGGGTCGCCTATGATGAGAACCAGGCAGAGCCGCTGCGACGACTCGCCCGCTGGCGCGAGGGACGCGGAGAGAAGCAGGAGGCGATCTCCCTGCTGCGTCAGAGCTTCTATATCGACCCGTTCCATCACGTGGCGCATAGCTTGGCCGGGAGACTGCACCTCGAGTTGGGACAACCGGAGAAGGCGATCAAGGAGTTCGAGGTCGCCCTCGCCAATCGACCTCCCAATCTCGCGGAGGCCCACTTCCAGTTGGCGCAGGCCCTCCGTGCCGGCGGCAGATGGGGCGAGGCAAAAGCGTCTGTCCTGCATGCACTCGAGTTGGCCCCGAGTTACGCCGAGGCACAGGAGCTGCTGCTCGACCTGGTCGATAATCCACCACCCGTTGACGACAAGTCCGGGAAGGGGGCTGCCCCTCCCCCGTCGAGGAATTGATGAACCGAAGACGAATGGTGGTCGCCACTCTCCTGCTGATCCTGCTGGTCGGCGTGGCGATCGCGCAGCGACAATCCCGCAAGCGAAACTCGAACGCCCCCCGCGTCGCTGAATCGAGCCTCGCCCCGACCGATCCGGCTCTCTCCGCCCGGTTCACCTTCGTCCGCCTCCGGTTCGATTCGAGCCAGTATGGCTATCTCTACAACTTCAATCCGTTTCTGGGAGACGGGGGACCTCCGTGGTCGCACGACTATCCGATGGCCTCGCGCCACCTTTTGAAGATCGTCACCGAACTCTCGAAGCTCGACGCCACGCTCGACGTCAACGAGCCGATTCTGACCTTCGACGATCCCCTGCTCTTCAAATTTCCCTTTGCCTACCTCTGTGAAGTTGGCTTCATGAGCCTGGGGGAGAGTGAGATTGCCGGTTGGCGCGAGTACCTTCTGCGGGGGGGATTCCTCTTGATCGACGATTTTCGCCACCCCAGCCAGTTCGCCAACCTGCAGGCCCACGTGCAGCGAGCCTTCCCGGAACTGGAGATGAAGCGGCTCGACGCCTCGCATCCGATCTTCAACTGCTTCTTCTCGATCGACAATCTGGACCTCAAACCGGTCTATGGTCCAGACTACCTTCCAGAGTTCTGGGGCCTGGAGGACGAATCGGGCCGCCTGATGATGATCGTCAACTACAACTACGATGTCAGTGACTTCTGGCAATTTTCAGACAACCCGTTTCGACCGATCGAAGAGACGAACGATGCCTATAAGTTTGGGGTCAACTATATTCTCTATGCGCTGACGCATTGAGAACGAAGGACGGCGACGCTCAGACCAGACAGCGGCGTGGTGCCGAACAGAAATGGATGAACCAACCACCGAAGGAAGAGGGAGTGGCATGAGCAGAGGAGACGAGGAGACAGCCCGCGACGAGGCGTTGCTGAAGAAGATGGTGGAGGCGCGGGAAGGGCTGCTGCGCGAGATTCGCAAGGCGATCATTGGCCAAGATGAGGTCGTCGAGCAGGTTCTCTTGTCGCTCTTCGTCGGGGGGCATTCGATCATCACCGGCGTGCCGGGGCTGGCAAAGACGCTCCTCGTGCGCACGATCTCGAGCGTGCTCGACCTGCCGTTCAAGCGGATCCAGTTCACGCCCGACCTCATGCCGGCGGACATCACCGGCACGGAGGTGATCGAGGAGGATCGTGCCACGGGCAAGCGCGGACTCCAGTTCATCCGCGGTCCAATCTTCGCCAACATCATCCTCGCCGACGAGATCAACCGCACTCCGCCCAAAACACAAGCGGCCCTCCTCGAAGCGATGCAGGAGGGGAACGTGACGGTCCAGGGGGTGACCTATGCCCTGCCCAAGCCCTTCTTCGTCCTCGCAACGCAAAATCCGATCGAGATGGAGGGGACCTATCCCCTCCCGGAAGCGCAACTCGACCGCTTCATGTTCAACGTGCGGATCGGCTACCTCCCCGTCGAGGACGAGATCCGGGTGGTCAAGATGACGACCTCGCCGCAAGATCTGACGTTCGCGCGGGTGATGACGGCGGAGGAGATTCTCGGATTTCAGCGCTTGGTCCGGAAAGTTCCGGCGTCAGAGACGGTGCTGCGGTACGCCGTCCAGCTCGTCAACACCAGCCGGCCCGGAACGACGCTCGCTCCAGACTTCATCAACCGCTGGGTCACGTGGGGGGGGTCCCTGCGCGCCTCGCAATTTCTGATCCTCGCCGGGAAGGCGAGGGCGATCCTCTATGGCCGTTCGCACGTCTCCTGCGACGACATTCGCGCGATGGCCAAACCCGTTCTCCGCCATCGGATCCTGCTCAATTTCCAGGCGGAGTCGGAGAAGGTCGACACGGACCAGGTCATCACCCGGTTGATCGAAACGGTTCCAGAACCAGCCTCTGGGCTCTGATCGAAAAGGGGGTCCGCGCATGGCGTGGTGGTCGAGGGGGAGAGAGAAGCTGTCGATCCTCGGAGCGAGAGAACCCGGGGCGCAAGGAAAATCGGGTGGGGAGTCGGCGATCCCGCCTCCGCCGTCCTACAGCGGAGCACCGCGATTCCTCGATCCGGCAATTCTCGGGCAGATCAGCTCGCTCGAGCTGCTCGCGCGGGCGGTAGTCGAAGGGGTCATCTCCGGGCTGCACCGCTCTCCCTACACCGGCTTCTCAACGGAGTTTGCGGAGTATCGGCAGTATCTGCCGGGCGATGACCTGCGCTACCTCGACTGGAAGCTGCTCGGCCGGACGGATCGCTACTACATCCGGAAGTACCGGGCCGACACCAACGCACAGTTGCACATCCTGATCGATGCGAGCCGGTCGATGAGCTACGGGTCCGGGGCCGTCACCAAGCTGGCGTATGCCAAGTTCCTTGGCGCGACACTCGCCTACCTCGCCCATCGGCAGCAGGACGCGGTGGGATTGATCGCCTTCGACGAGGAGATTACGACCCACGTGCCCGCCCTCAACCGAACGGGCCACTTGCGGAGCCTCTTCGGGCGGATGGAGCAACTCGAGCCTGGCCGTGAGACCAGGCTCTCGTCGATGCTCCACGCGGCGGCGGAACGGATCACACGGCGGGGGATCGTCATCGTGCTCTCCGACTTTTATGACGATCCGGAGGAGATCCTCGGGGCCCTGCAGCACCTTTGCTACAGGGGAAATGACGTGATCGTCTTTCACCTGCTCGACCGGAACGAGCGGGAGTTCCGCTTTCAAGACCCAGTGCTGCTCGAAGACGCCGAGACACTCGAACAGATGCACGTCATTCCAGACGTGCTGGGCGAGGGCTACCGGGAGGCGATCGAGCGGCACATCGCCAAGCTCCGGGAGGGTGCCGCCCGCTACCGCATCGACTACACACTGGTCACCACTGACCAACCGCTCGATGGCGCCCTCTTGACGTTCCTCTCGCAGCGGGTCCGGCAGTAACCAGCGAAGAGCCCGCCCGCACGGCGAGTCCAGGTCGACACGATGTCCTTTCTGACACCCTTCTTCTTCGTGGGATTGGCGGCGGTTCTCGTCCCGATTCTGATTCACTTGGTGCGACGCGCCCGCGCGCCCCGGATCGAGTTCCCCTCGCTGATGTTTGTGCGGCAGATTCCGCAACGGACGATCCGCCGACGGCGGCTGCAGAACCTCCTGCTCCTGCTGCTGCGCTGCCTGGCACTGGCCGCGCTGGTCCTCGCCTTCGTCCGGCCCTACGTCAGTTGGGGAGCAGATGAGAGCCGTGCCCGGGGCCGAACAGTGATCCTTCTGCTCGACCGCTCGTTCAGCATGCGGGCGGGTGACGGCGCACAAGGCCGATCTCGCTTTGCAGAGGCGGTCGAGGCAGCGCTCGCCGAAGTGGACCGCCTCTCGGGGGAGGACGAGATTGGCTTGGTGCTCTTCGACGACGGAGTGGAAGTCCGGGCCCGTCCAGGCAGAGGATCGAACGAGGATCGTGAAACTGCCCGGGGGGAGGTCCGCAAGCTTCTGCGAGAGGCCGCGCCGGGAGATGGCGGAACGGACTTCGCGCAGGCGATCCGCAGCGCGGAGGCCTTGCTGCGGGAGTCAACAGCCGCGAAACGACAGATCTTTCTCTACAGCGATCTGCAGGCGGCCGGCCTGATCGCGACAGACGCGCCTGCCCCCCTGTCCCGTGGGATTGAGCTGTTACCACGAATTGTTGGAGAGTCAGCACTGCCGAACTTGGCCGTCAGCGGGTTGAGTGGGATCACCACTCTCTACCAGGCACGCTACGCCGATCCGCTGCGCGTCCGCCTGACCAACCACGGCGATGCGCCAGCCGAGCAGGTCCGCGTCGAATTTCTGCTCAACGAGCAGCCGGTGGAAGAACGCCAAGTGACGCTGCGCACGCGGGAGACAGGGTCTGTAACCTTCACCGGGTTCAACCTCAACCCGGGGATCAACAGTTGCGCGATTCGGATCAGTGGATCGACCGATCGGTTGGCGGAGGACAACCGCTTTCTCTTCACGCTGCGGCGGACAGTACCGATCGAAGCGCTCGTCATCGAGACGGCGACCCGCGGGCGAAGCGAGAGCTTCTATCTGCGCTACGCCCTGACGACGGGGGAGAACCTCCCGTTCCAGGTGACGGTCCGCACCGCTGGCACCATCGACGCCTCGACCCTCTCCCGCTACGGATTGATCATCGTCAACGACGCGCGGGTCTCCTCCACACTGGCAACCCAAATCCGGAAAGCAGTTGAAGCTGGAGCGGGGCTGATTCTGGCGACAGGTCCCCACGCCGAGCCATCCGCCTTCGCCGCTGCCTGGGGGGACGAGTTCCCCGTCCAGCTGCAGGGGACGGTCACGCCCCGTGGCGGTGTCTTGACGCTGGGGGGCGGAATACGGCGAGACCACCCCATCTTCGAACTTTTCGGTGACGGGGGGCCCTTGGCGAGTGGCCGCATCTTTGGCTACCATCGGGTGACTGCGGCGGCAGAGGCTTCGGTGCTGGCCCGCTTCGACAGTGGCGATCCCGCGATCCTGGAATGGCCCCACGGACGCGGCCGGATGCTCTTGCTCGCGACGACCCTCGATGCCAGTTGGAACGACCTGCCCCTCCGGCCGGCCTACCTCCCCCTGGTGAGACAGATGACCCGCTACCTGGTCGAGCGCGAAGAGCGGCCCTGGCACCCGGTCGGCGCGGAGATCTCGCTGCCGGCGACGGCGAGTGACGAGAAGAGCCCTCCGCTGCTCGAACGACCAGACGGAGAACGGATCCGCAATCTGCCGCGCACCTCCGCAGGGGATTGGTTGGTGCGCCCATCCCGGGCTGGACTCTACCGGCTGCGACGCGAGGACCGCGCGGATGCCTTCGCCGTCAACATCGCCCCCACGGAGAGCGATCTGCGGCAGCTCGAGGTGGCCCCTTTCCTGGCGTCTTGGACGGCAGAGGACCGGGCGGCTTCGGCTGATTCCACTTCCGGGCCCAGCACGCTGACGCGACCTGGGCCGGCAGAACCAGCCGAATTGGAAGCGCGCCAACAGCTCTGGCTCTACCTGTTGGCAGCCGCGCTGCTGCTCTTCCTCTCGGAGGGAGTGGTCGCACGCCGGATCAGGATGGCCCGGGTCGTGTCTTGAAGGCACTCTCGATCCAGACGACTGCCACACGATCGCCAAGGCCAAGCCACAACGAAGGAGGAAGAAGTGATGAGTGAACACGGACGAATTCTCGAGCAGACGATTCGGGACTTCCGACGCCGGCGCACCGGGTTACTCGTGCTCCGCGGGCTGGCGCTCAGCCTCGGTCTTCTGTCGCTTCTCCTCCTCGTCACGGGAGTGGTCGCCTGGCAGTTCCGCGGGCAGGAGTGGATGGTACCGTTGCTTCGCTTCCTCACCGCAGGTGGAGTGGGGCTGGCCGTCTACCTGACCCTTTGGCGCCCATTGCGTCGGCGCGTCAGCGATCGACAGATCGCGCGATACCTCGAGGAGCGGACGGAAGGGCTCTCCGAGGAGCTGGTCACGGCCGTCGAGTTCATCGGCCAGCGGGAAGAGGCAGGATCCTCTCCGGCCCTCATCGGGCGGCTGCTGCGTACCGCCGACCGAGAAGCTGGCCAGATCGACCTGCAAGGCATCATCCGAACGAGCCACTTCTGGCGCTGGGGAGCGGTGACGCTGACGGCCCTGGCCCTCTTCGCCGGGATGACGATCTTCGGTCCACGTGAAGTACGCCAGGGAGTGGCCCAGATCATCGCCCCGTCGAGCGCGGCGGCAGCCGGGCTCGGGCTGCGGATCGAGGTCAGCCCAGGAACCGCCCGGGTCGTGCGAGGGCGCGACCTCCGCATCGTCGCGCGGCTGATCAACTTTCAATCCGACGAGGTGCTCCTCCAGACACGCTTCGTCGGTGAATCCGAAGAGGACTGGGTCGAGCAGCCGATGGAACCGACCCGGCAAGCAGACCGCTTCGAGGCCTTTCTCTTCAATCCGCAACGTCCGATCGAGTACTTCGTCGAATCGTCCGGCTGCCGCTCGGAAGTCTTTCGGCTGACGATCGTCGACCTGCCCTTCGTACGACAGATCGACCAGGAGCATACCTATCCCGCCTACACTGGCCTGCCGACCCGCACCTTCGAGGATGCCCCCGAGATCGCCGTGCTGGCCGGAACCCGCGTGCAACTCACCGCCCGCTTGAGCGCCCCGGCGAGAAGCGCGCGCATCGTCCTCGCTACCGGGTCGACGATCGAGATGACCGCCGCCGGCGAGAGCGCCTTTGCCGGCACGATCGAGGTGACGACACCGACGACCTACCACATCGAACTGACCAGCCGCGAAGGTGAGCGCTACCTCGGCTCGAACGAGTACGACATCACCGTGCTCGAAGACCGTCCCCCGGTGGTGACGATCGAGCGGCCGGGGCGCGATACGCGAGCAACCAGCGTCGAGGAGATCTTCACCCTCGCGCGCGCCGAGGACGATTATGGAGTCGTCTCCCTCGACCTGCACTTCTCCGTCAATGGCGGCGAGGAGAAGAAGATCGACCTGCAACAACTCTCCGCGCCCACCCGCGACAATGAGGGACGGGGAGCCCTCGCCGGTACCCACACCTTCTTTCTCGAAGAGTATGGCCTCCAACCCGGTGACCTCGTCGCCTACTATGCCCGCGCCCGCGACGCCCGCAACGAGACGACCAGCGACATCTACTTCATCGAGATCAAGCCCTTCGAAAAGGACTACCGTCAATCCCAACAGCCGGGTGGCGCCGGGGGTGGCGAGGCCGAGGAGCAACAGGCCCTGACCAAGCGGCAGAAGGACCTCATCGCTGCCACCTTCCGCCTGCAACGCGAAGAGGGCGGCTACGACGAGAAAGAGCGCGAGGAGAACTACGAGACCGTCGCGCTCGCCCAGGAGAAGCTGCGGAGCGATGCCACCGCTGTCGTCGAACGGATTCGCCGACGACTCGGTGCGCAGCTCGAACAACAGAAAGACTTTGCCAAGCTCGTCGACCACATCACGCAGGCGACCAAGGAGATGGCCCCGGCCGTCGCGCAACTGAAAGAGCGAAAGAGCGAAGCAGCGCTCCCGCCCGAACAGCGCGCCCTCCAGCAACTCCTCCGAGCCGATGCCATCTTTCGTGAGATCCAAGTGAGCATGGATCAGAATAGCGGTGTGGGAGGCAGCAGCCAGGCGCGTGACCTTGCTGATCTCTTCGAACTGGAACTCGACAAGATGAAGAACCAGTACGAGACCCTCAACCAGGCCCCTCGCCGCCAATCCCAACAACAGGAGGACGAGGCGAAACGCAAACTCGACGAACTCTCCCGCCGCATGCAGCAGGAGATCGAACAGCAACAGCGCCCCCGCAGCGGCCCCCGCAATCAGCCGCGCAGCAATGGAGGTGGCGGGGGTGGCTCCCAGCAACAGATGGCCGAGGAGGCCCGTCGGGCGGCTCGGGAGCTGGAGCGCCTCTCCCGGGAGCGGCGTGATCCCCGGCTGATGGATCTCAGTAACCGTCTCCAGCAGGCCGCGGAGGAGATGGACCGGGCCAACCAGGCCGCCCGCAACCAGCAATCAGAAGAGTCACTCGCCCGCAACCTGCGCGCCCGCCAGCAGCTCGAAGACGCCCGACGCCGACTTGACCAACTGCAACAGGGCAATCGTGCCCAGTCGGTCGAACAACTGCGCCAACGCGCGGCCAACGCCTCCCGCCGTCAAGAGGAGATCGCCCGCGACGTCGAGGAGTCGGCCCGCCAAGCCCGCAGCGGCACCAATCCCAGCCCCTCGACCAAGGAACGCCTCGCCGAACGGAAAGAGACCCTCGCCGACGAGGTCTCCAACCTCGAACGCGAGATCGAACAGGCCGCCCGCTCCCAATCCCAGGAACAGCAGGCCACCGCCAGCCGCCTGCGCCAGGCGCTCACCTCGCTCCGCCTCAACCGGGTGACCGATCGCATCCAGGCCACCCGTCAGCTGATCGAGATGAATGCCTGGGACGCGGCCCGCTCCGGCGACCGTGCCATCCAGCAGAATCTTGAGGAATTGACCCGACAACTCGAGCTTGCCGAAGGGGCCTCCAAACGTCCTGGCCCTGGTGGCGAGACTGCCGAGGCCCTTGATCGGACCCGTCAACTCGCCGACAATCTCGAATCTCTCCAACGACGACTTGGCCGGCAACAAAGCCAGCAAGGACAACAAAGCCAGCAAGGACAGCAAGGTCAGCAGGGCCAACAAGGTCAGCAGGGTCAACAAGGTCAACAAGGTCAACAAGGCCAACAAGGTCAGCAGGGCCAGCAAGGTCAACAAGGCCAACAAGGTCAGCAGGGCCAGCAAGGTCAGCAGGGCCAGCAGGGCCAGCA
>JBMOHS010000049.1:0-22260 GCA_049317725.1 Blastocatellia bacterium | reverse complement strand
TGCTCATACGGCAAGTTCTGCAGTGTGCTGAATGACAAAGCGCGAGAAAATGAGATCCAGGATGGGGCTGGAATATTCCTGTGCCTTGAGGCCGGAGTTAGCCCGGAACTGATCAGCGGCATTCCAGATCCGCTTTTCGAGCGAAGTGGAAGCAGCGTCTTTCTTGGAAGGGGCGATTCAATAGATGTATGACTTAATCTCCAGTGACAGCAAGCACCAAAGCAGGGTGTTTTATCATTTATGACAAGTTTAGATTCCTGAACGTTCCCCCGAATAACAAAGGCAGGGGGCAGAGGGAACAGCTCAGGCTGAAGCAGGCAGATCGAATTAGGCACCTCTTCCATCATGCCGTCGGTGAATATACTACAAAATCACCAAATGTACAAAATTATGAAAGATTGCCAGTGACCTTAGCCCGCATCTCTCATCAGTGTTTGGAAAAAGGCTGTTGTTGAGGAGATAACAACTTTGTGCACAATCACTTATATGAAGAAACAGGAGCATTCTTATGAGGACAGAGTGTAAGAGAGAGAAGCTCGAAGTACAACCCTGTGGAGCCTGACAAGTGATTGAGGAACGCGGGGAATGGGGGTGGGAGCATACCCGGAGCGTTGCTCCGGGCCTGGGCTTTGGACATTTTGTGTTCGAAGAGGCGGGATTGCAGCCAGCGCCCCTTCGGGGCAAACTGATCTCACCAGCCTGAATCAGGGGTGCTGAGAGTTGAATCCTGTCTCATCTGGCGCTCCGGGAAATTCTGATGAGAAGTGCGGGTTAGGGAGCCTTCATTACGTAGCATTCGTAATTCTGATGTCAAAGAATGTTGCGAGGATACCCCTCGAAAGTGAATAAAACCCTCGAGGGGAGGTCAGGAGCGGGCTTTCTTCCCTGGGCTCCGCTCGAAGATCTTCGGCTTGAGTCCTGGGTTGAGCCGATACTTCTCGACGCGCCACTCATCGACGGGCCGGCCATTGACGGCCCGCACCATCTGGAAAGGCAGTTGGAGTCGGGTCTTCATCGGTCCCTCGACAGGTCTGTAGTCGGCCAGAAAGAGCTGCACCGTCTGCTCTTCGACCTCTCCGGCGGGACGGGCCGCCGGCTCGGATCCGGACCGCGCCGTTGTCAGGTAGCCAACGTTGCGGGGTAGCAGGTCCCTGTAACTGAGCAGGAGTGGGCGGTGGCTCGCCTGGTCGACAAAGAGCCGGGCGGCAAATTGGTTTGGGCCAGTCAGGTCGATCGCCTCGACAGCTCCGTTCTCTGACGTTTGGACTCCGCCGTAGCTCGCCCGCAGGGGAAAGCTCGCGGGAATGTGCGAGAACCAAGCGTAGGTGAGGCAAGCGAACTCCCGCAGCAGTTGATCGCGCAGGGCGGCCTGCACTTCCGGATTCTCAATCCCGGGAGGGCCCGTTCTCGATGGTTCGGCAGTCTGGATCGCCGCGTCCCGGATCGAGCCGGGAGATCGGCTGGCGTCGGGTCCACCCGGTTGTGGGATCGGCATGCCCATGACGGTCCGCTCGGTTCCGACGGTCGCGCCCGGCATCTCGATCCGATTGACCGAGGTTCCTCCGACCACATCGCGCATCCCGCGGGTTTGAATCCCTTCAGGCCGGTTCATTCCCGCCGCGCCCCGCGTTGTCTCCCCGGCACCGTCGTCGCCCAGCGACTGGGTGACCCGCCGATCGACCCAGGCCACCTCCCCACTGAGCGCCTGCTGCAGGGTGACCACCGTCCGTTGCCGTGCATTGGTCTTCTCCGTCTTGAGGAGCTTGTCGGGGAGGAGCATCTCGATCTGGATCTCTCCCTCAACGACGGCACTCCCTGACGTCCGCCGGAACTTGCCGACCATCGTCAGACTCGATGGACCCGGTCCGCCACGGGCCTCCTCGACCTGGCTGAGCAGGCGGCTCAGCGCTGCCTCATCTGGTACCCCTGCAACTGGCGGGGGCACCGGTGACTGTGGCGCGGAGGAGACGGGGCCGCTGCTGATCAGGGGGCTGAGCAGGAAGAGCCCGCACACCCATGCGGCCCGCCAAACCGTCCTCGCTCGCCCGATCATCGGGGAAGGGAACAACGCTCTCTTCATCTCTTCTCCTCTCTGCTGGATAGCTTCCAGCGGTCACGCCTGATCAGAGTTCCCCTCGTCGCAACTGCTCGACCAGATGGTCGCAGGCACGCGCGGTGATCGCCATCATCGTCAAGGTTGGATTCTGGCAGCCCTGACTGACGAAACAGGCTCCATCGGTCAGGAAGACGTTACGCGCATCCCACAACTGGTTGGTGGGGTTGAGCGCGGAGGTCTTGGGGTCAGTCCCCATCCGGGCGGTACCCACTTCGTGGATGCAGAAGCCCGGGGGCGCCGGTGTCGTACTCAACTTCTCCAGGCGGAATCCGGCGGCATCGACCATCTCCGGGATCGAGGCAACGGCATCCCGCGCCATGGCCCGCTCGTTCTCCCCGTGGGTGCAGTCGATCTTCAAGACCGGAATTCCCCAGGCATCGACCCGCTCCGGATCGATCGTTACTTGGTTCTCCCAGCGCGGCAACATCTCGCACCAAGCCCCGAGGGAAAAGGTGACCTCGTTCGGATCTTCGCGCACTTGCCGTTTCCAATCGGCCCCAAAGCCGGGTTGCTGGCGGGCGTGTTGGTAGCGGTATCCCTGCCCGACTCGGCCTTGCAGGCCATATCCGCGAAGGAATTCGCTGCCCTTGTCGGGCCCTTTCGCACCGAGATTGCGGAACCGGGGGATGTAGATGCCATTGGCCCGGCCATCCGAGTAGTCGTAGGCGCTTCCACGCAGTTGCGGAGCCGTTCCCGAGGCGCTCAAGCCGAACATGTGGTCCATCAGATAGTGGCCGACGACGCCCGACGAGTTTCCGAAACCCGCAGGATGCTGACGCGATTTCGAGTTGAGCAGGATGCGCGTCGATTCGAGGGTCGAGGCACAGAGGACGACCGTTCGCCCCAGCACCTCCTCCTCCTGGCGGGTCCGCTGATCGACGATGCGGACGCCACGCGCCCGCCCACTGTTCGGATCGACGATGATTTCGCGGACGATCGCGTTCGGTCGGAGGGTCAAGCGGCCCGTTTGGGCGGCCGCCGGGAGCGTCGAGCCGACGCTGCTGAAGTAGGAGTGCGTGTCGCAGCCCCGATCGCAGTGGCCGCAGTAATGGCATGCTGCCCGCCCCTGATGTGGTCGAGTCAGAATGGCGGCACGCCCGATCGTCACGCGCCGGTCAGCCCATTTGCCTTCGACCGCCCGCTTGAGCAGGTGCTCGCCGCAGGTCATCGCCATCGGGGGCAGGAAGAGGCTGTCCGGCAGCTGGGGCAGGTTCTCCACTGCCCCGCTGATGCCGACGAACGACTCGACTTGCCGATAGTACGGCTCCAGCTCCTGGTAGGAGAAGGGCCAGTCTTGTCCGTACCCATCCCGGCTCGCCGCCTTGAAATCAAATTCGGAGAGTCGGTAGGACTGACGCCCCCAGGTCAGCGATCGTCCGCCGACCTGGCGCCCCCGGATCCACCAGAAGGGACGGTTCTCCGGGGTAGTGTACGGATTGTCGAGATCGTCGACGAAGAAGTGGCGGCCATACTCGGTCGCAGCGTAGCACTTTGACTGGATTGGTTGGCGGGGGGCATAGACCGAACCTGGGGCAACGCCACGGTAGGGCAGCTCATACGGCTGCGTCATCATGCGATAGTCACGTTGGGGGTCGGTGGCCCGTCCCGCTTCGAGGACGATGACCCGCAGGCCACGCTCGGTCAGGACCTTCGCGGCCCAGCCTCCCGTTGCGCCAGATCCGACAATGACGGCGTCGTAGGTCCGCCGTCGGACCACCTTTCGCTGGATGAAACTGCTCATCAGACGATCTCCTCTTCGGTGTTTTGTCGTGCATCAGCGCGCTGCTGTCGCGACGCAGTCGGTCCGCTCTCCGGGATAGCGAATGGTGAGTGATTCTCTCTCGTCCCCCTCTCACCGGAGGTCGTCCCGCGCGAGAGGGGCTGGCAAGGCTCCCTGAAAGGCGCTCACGAACGGGGCCACTATACCATGGCTCTTCGGAAGATGACCCGCTCGATCCAGCCATCGTTGCTGCTTTTCCTTGCCCTTCGAAAGACAGGAAAGAGAGGGTGAAAGAGGCCCCTCTCCGTTCGGTCCAACCGCCTTGCCTGGTGCTATACTGTCGAGGTTGCGAGGTTCGGCTGACTGGGCCATCTTCCTCGCGCCCCCACCCCTGACCTGCTTCAGCTCGAAGCTCGAACGAGGGGGCCGGACTGCGAATGGGACCGTCGGCATCTTTGCCAAGTCGGAAAGTCGGGAAAGGAAACATGACGAGAGATCGATTACAGATCGTGGGCCGAGTCGTTGCGGGCGTGGTCTTGGTGGCGACGGTGATCGGAGTGGTCTACGCTTTCCTTCATACACGCCGACAAGCTCGTCCGATCTCCTCCTCCCGGCGGGAAGGGAAGATGGCGCCGGAGTTGGTTTCGCGGATCCTCGGCTATCGGAATGTCCGGATGCGCGATGGTCGCGAGGGGATTCGCATTCTCGCCGCGGAGGAGCTCTCCTTTTCGGATGGCCATCACGAACTGGTCAAGGCCGATGTCACGGTCCTGGGAAATCCTGTGACCGGCGAGACCGGCCCGAAGACGACGCGAATCCAGGCCAACCACGCCGCGTTCTACCCATCGCGGAGCCTGCTCACCTTCTCCGATCAAGTCGTCGTGACGACCAGTGACGGGCTGCTCGTCACGACGGAGATCCTGCAATTCGAGCAGGAGACTCAGATTGCCAGCACGCCGGTCGCCATCCAATTCCGCCAAGGCGAGTTGGATGGCAGCGCGATTGGGGCCAGAATCCTCGCCGAAACCCGGCAGGTCGAGCTGCTCTCCGCGGTCTGGATCAAGAGTCAGGGCCGCGCCGGAGAGGTCGAGACAGCCCGACTGCCCTCACCCCAGCGTTCCCGCCTCGAGATTCGCAGTCAACGCGCCTTCTACGACGAGCAGTCCTGGCAGCTCCGCTTTGAAGGGCAGGCTGAGCTCGTGCAGGGGGAGCGGATGGCTCGCGCTGAATCCTTGCTCGGCCGATTGGATCCGCAAACCCGTCGCTTGACCCGGATCGAGCTGCGTGGGGGGGCCTCTCTGGCGGCAGCGGTCGATGGCCGCGCCACCGAACTCACCGCCCGTGAGATCGACGCCGACCTCGATCCGGAGGAACGGCTCACCCGGGCGTTGGCGCGGGGGCAGGTCCGCGCGACGGGCCGTCCGGAAGGTCACCCTCACCAAGTGGACGCCGAACAGCTCGACCTTCGCTATGTCGTGGTGGGGGATCGCAGCCTCCCCAGGACGATGGTTGCCACGGGAGCCGTCCACCTTCGCCTCGAAGCGCCCGAACGATCCGCCACGACGCCGGGGCCGGGGAATGGTTCCCCGGGGGTCAGCCTGCGCACTCTTGCCGCCAACCAAGTCGAAATCCTTCTGCGTGAGGATGGCGAGACCTTTGACCGAGCTACCGCCCAAGGCGAGGCCCTTCTGACGATCACTCCACAGGTGGTGACTCCCACTGCCGAACGGACCCAGCTCCGTGCCCAACAGATGAAGGTCGAGTTTGCCCCAACTGGCAATCGCATTCGCCAATTCCAGGCGCAGGGGGAGGCCCTGGCGGTTGCGGACCCGCTCGCGCCGCAAAGCACAAGGTCCCGTCGTACCCTCGCGGCCCAGCGGCTGGTCGTCGACCTCGAGGAGGCCAGCCAACAGGTCGCCGAGACTCTCGCCGAGGGGGCGGTCCAACTGACCGAAGACGATCGCACGGCCACCGCCCAGCGGGCCCTCTATTCGGCTACCCGCGAGACCGTTCTCCTCCGGGGGCGCCCCCGTGTCTGGGACTCGACCGTTCAGGCCAACGCCGAGGAGATCGACCTGCATCTGTCCGCCGAGGAGAGTTTGCTGCGTGGTCGTGTGCGGACGACCTATTTCAACCGCCAGTCGACCGGCGGCGCTCTTCCTTTCCGGCAGCGCAATGCCCCAATCACCGTCGCCGCCGATCAAGCGACGATTCGTCATCGTGCCGGGGTCGCCCAGTATCTCGGCAATGCCCGCGCTTGGCAGGAAGATGAATTTCTGCGTGCCGACCGCCTGGAGATCGACCGGACCGAGAAGACCCTGCTCGCCGTCGGCCAGGCCCAATCGGCCTACTATCAACTGGAGCGCGAGGTGGAGCCGGGCCGGAAGGAGCGCATCCCGGTCTTTGCCAGTGCCGAACGGATCCGCTATCTCGATCAGCAGCGCCGCACCTTCTATGAGGGGTCGGTGCGGTTGCGCCAAGGGGTCGACTCGCTTGAAGCGGCAACCGCCGAGGCCCTTCTCGACGCGGACCACCAACTGGTCGAGATCCTTGCCGCGGACCGCGTCGTCCTTTCACAGCCCGATCGCCTCGCCCGTGGTGAACGCATCCTCTACCGGGCCCGCGAGGAGACCGCCATTCTCACCGGGCGCCCCGCTGTTCTCGAAGACCGCTCCCGGCAAGTCCTGACCCAGAGCGAAAAATTGACTTTGGATATGCGCGGTGCTACGATCCAAGCCAGTCACGACGGAGACCAACGAAAGCGCGTCAAGACGTCTCATCGCATTCCGTGACCGAATCTCCCGCGCCTGGACAGCCATCCCCTTCTGGACCGTCGCGTTGACCCAACCATCCCCTTGAGAAGTGCAGAGAGGAGTGCAAAGATGATTCGATCCCGACGCTTGCTGACTCGCCCGGTCATTGGTTGTCGACCCGCACTTCCATCTCCTTTCGATCTGCCCCGCTTTGATCAGGAGGAGACTGCCTGATGACCTCTGTGTCGAATGGGAAACAGATGGAGTCGATGGCGACTGGCGCGCTGCGGGCCGCTGGGTTGGTCAAGTCGTACCGGCGACGATGCGTCGTCAATCAAGTCTCCCTGGAAGTCCATCCCGGCGAGATTGTCGGCCTGCTCGGTCCCAACGGAGCGGGGAAGACGACCACCTTCTACCTGGTGGTCGGTCTGGAGGAGCCCGATCAGGGAAGCGTCTGGCTGGGAGAGACCGAGATCACCCGGCTGCCCCTCTCCCGGCGCGCCCGGCTGGGCATCAGCTATCTTCCCCAGGAGCCGTCCGTCTTTCGGAAGTTGACGGTTGAGCAGAACCTCCTCGCCATCCTCGAGACCCTTCCCCTCTCGGCGGCCGATCGACGGCAGCGGCTCGATCAACTGATCGACGAATTTCGCCTCCACCACGTCCGCCGCAACCGGGGCTACGCGCTCTCCGGCGGTGAGCGGCGCCGGACGGAGATTGCCCGAATGTTGACCATCGAGCCAAAATATATCCTGCTGGATGAACCCTTTGCCGGAATCGATCCCATAGCCATCGACGATCTCCAGCAGATCATTGCCCGTCTTCAAGACCGTGGAATCGGGATTCTCATCACCGATCACAATGTTCGCGAGGCATTGGCGATTACCGACCGTGCCTATATCATCAGCGAGGGGCAGCTCTTTCGCACGGGTACGCCGGAGGTGCTCACCGAAGATCCAGAGGTCCGGCGCGTCTATCTTGGGGAGAAGTTCCGCCTGTGAACCGACCTTTCTCGAACCTCATCTCTGGCGGGAGCACGGCCCTTTCCTAGACCGGATCCTGTCTGGGAGAGGTCGCTCTTCCATCTGGGCTGGTCATTTGAATCTGTTGAATGTTCTATGGTAATTGCTCACGCAGAAGAAGGTCGGGAAGTGGGCCGGGCCAACAAGCAATCAACGTCAGAACGGAAGAGATGATTGCACCACCAAGGCACAGAGAACACCGAGAAGAAGACCAGGACGACTTTTGCGATGGGGCAACCTACGAGTAAATGGCATCAGAAAGACAGAGATCACCGAGAAGAAGATTGAGATACTCGACTGGCCAACGAACGACAAACTTGGGTCAGCTTGGGTTGTCATCATTTGACCGCAGAATACCTGGAAGTTCGTCAATGCCGTGAGTAGTTACGTTCTATGTCCATGAAACCGACTCTCAGTACGCATCTTGCCCAGCGCCTGGTCTTAACCCCCCAGTTGCGCCAACGGATCGAGATGCTGCAGATGAACAAGCTGGAATTGAGTGAACTGGTCGCCGAGCAGTTGAATCAGAACCCTGTCCTCGAGGAGACAACCCCCGAGGAGAGTTCGATTCCACCCGATCTGGCCAACATCGACTACACTGAAACCCGTCTCCATGCTTTCGACGGGGCGGGAGAGAACGCGCCGGTCGACCTGCATGCCGATTGGAGGGACCACTTCGCGGACCCGCCAGGCACGGGAGCGGCGCTCCCTTCTTCCGATGGGTCCTTCGATGCCCCGGACCGCCCGCATCTCGAGTCGACCTCCCCCGCGGACTCACTCACCGCGCAGCCACTCGATGGAGGGGAGCATCGTGAACTGGAGATTGGTGAACGTGACCCCTTCCCGGAGATCGATTTTGGCTCCACGTTCGAGGAGTACCTCGACCCTGGATACAGGACACGCGAGACAGAGGTCAAGGACGCTCCCTCCTTCGAGCAGTTTCTCTCCTCCGAGCAGAATCTTGCCGACTACCTCCACTGGCAGCTCCGTCTGACCTTGACGCGTCCACTGGTTCGCGAGGCGGCCGAGGCGATCATTGGCAATTTGAATGACGATGGGTTTCTCCTGGGAACCACGCTCGACGAGGTTGCCGCGCTGGGCCCCTGGCCGCACGCCATCGTCGAGGAGGCGCTGCGGATCGTTCAACAGTTCGATCCCACCGGCATCGCTGCGCGGGACCTGCCGGAGTGTCTGATTCTCCAGCTCGAAGCGCACGGGATGGGCGATCGCTTGGCTGTCCGTCTCATTCGCGACTACTTCCCCAAGCTGACCAACCAGAAACTTCCCGAACTGGCACGGGAACTCGGAATTCCTGTCGATCTCCTTCTCGACGAGCTGAAGGTGATCCGCACACTCGACCCCCATCCCGGTCGCAAATATGCCTCGCGCCAAGCTCAGTACATCGAGCCGGAAGTGCACATCGAGAAGATCGATGACGACTACCTCATTCGTTTCAATGACGACGGACTTCCCCAACTCCGCATCAACCGTCAATATCGCCAGATGATGGAGAACAAGGAGACCTCCAAGGAGACCCGCGACTACATCAAGGATCGGTTTCGCTCCGCCGTCGACCTGCTCAAGAACATCGAACATCGCAAACAGACCATCTACAAAGTTTGCGAGCGGATTGTTGAACGTCAACGTGACTTCCTTGACCATGGGGTCGAGCACATCAAGCCAATGATGCTCAAGGATATCTCGGAGGATATCGGGATGCACCTCTCGACCGTCTCCCGGGTGGTCAATGGGAAGTTTGCCCATACTCCGCAGGGAGTCATCGAGCTGCGCCGCTTCTTTACGGAAGGAATGACCAACGACGATGGCGAAGAGGTCTCAACCCGGATCATCAAACTGAAGATCAAGAAGATGATCGAGGTGGAAGATTCCCGCCAACCCCTGACCGACGATCAGATCGTCGATCGGCTGGCAGTAGAGGGCCAGAAGCTCTCCCGTCGGACTGTTGCCAAATATCGTGATCTGATGAAAATTCCCGGGTCTCGTGAGCGCCGCCAAGTCGTCTAGGCTCACTTCTGGGGCTCGTCGTCCTTTGGATTGCCGATTGGGGATCGCCAGACCGTTGAGCGTGAACCGATCGACTGGAGATCCGATCAGGAAATAGCATGAAGATTGAGTATACTGGGCGCAATTTTACCGTCTCCCCCGCCATCCGGAAGCACATTGGAGCGCAGTTCAAAAAGAGCGATCCGATCCTGGGAGAAGCGGTGCGGGCGCACGTCATTCTCAGCGTAGAGAAGCACCATCGGCACGTCGCCGAGGTGGTGGTCCACTGGATGGATCGGGCCCTGACCAGCAAGACGGACACGACCGACATGTATGCTTCGG
Organism: Blastocatellia bacterium; assembly: GCA_049317725.1. GTDB lineage: Bacteria > Acidobacteriota > Blastocatellia > RBC074 > RBC074 > CAIOZW01. The sequence continues at coordinate 12,306 of JBMOHS010000049.1, read as the reverse complement.
CCACCCAGGCGATCGAGAAGATCCGGAGCCAAGCGATGAAGGTCAAAGGCAAGCGGATCGATCGGAAGCAGCAGGCACTGCCGACCAGCCAAGTCGCGCCAAGCCCGGAGCCACCCGTCAAGCCGGCACCCGCGCCGCCCCGCATCATCCGCTCGCGCAGATACAGCGTCAAGCCGATGACCGCCGAGGAGGCGATCCTGCGGCTCGACGAGGCGGCGGAGCAGTTTGTCGTCTTTCACAATGCCGATTCCGGCCGCGTCGGGGTCCTCTATAAACGGAAGGATGGAAATTACGGGCTGATCGAGCCGTGATACTCGCTATGACTGCTCAACTGATGATCGTGACCGGCCTTAGCGGCTCCGGGATGTCCTCGGCGATGAATGTCTTCGAGGATCTGGGATACTTCTGCGTGGACAACCTTCCGGTCCAGTTGATTCCCAGTTTTGTCCACCTTTTCGAGATGAAGGAGTCTGGGATCATTCGGGCCGCGTTGAGCGTCAACCTGCGCGACCCCGAGTTCCAGCGCGACTTTCCCCGGCTGGAAGCGGAGTTGCGCCAACGGAAGGGGCTGGAGACGACCCTCATCTTTCTCGAGGCGAGCGATGCGGTCCTGCAACGCCGCTACAGCGAGACGCGACGCCCGCATCCGCTCGGGGAGGGGCGAGTACTCGAATCGATCCAGGAGGAACGGAGTCGGCTTGCCCCGGTTCGTTCCCTTGCCGATCTGGTCCTCGACACCACGGACCACACCGTTCACTCGCTGCGGGCGGCGCTGCGGGCCCGGTTTGCTCCGGAGAACCTCGCCCCGCGGATGGAGATCACCCTCCTCAGCTTCGGCTTCAAGTACGGAATTCCACTCGATGCCGATCTGCTCTTTGATGTTCGCTACCTGCCCAATCCCCATTTCGTTCCGGAGTTGCGGGCCTCGACGGGCAATGACCCCGCGGTCGTCGAATTTCTGGAGCGGAGCGATGAAGTTCGCGAGACGATCGACCGCTTCAATGGTCTGCTCGATTATCTGATGCCCCTCTACCAGCGCGAGGGGAAGAGCTACGTCACCGTGGGGATCGGATGTACCGGCGGCAAACATCGCTCGGTGGCCCTCGCCAACGCGATCGCCCGCCATCTCGAGGAAGGGGGCTTTCAGGCCCGTGCTGTCCATCGAGACGTCAAGCGCTGAGGCCGTGGTTGAGCCTTCGAAGGTCGATCGCGGAAGAACAGAACAGAAGAGAGGAGGAAGAGAGATGCCCTTGGTGGGAGGCGTCGTCGTCACACACGGCAATCTGGCGGCAGAGTTGGTCAACGCGGCCGAGATGATCGTTCGCGAGGTGACCCACATCACCGCTGTCACCATCGGATGGCATGACACCTTGGAGGAGGCGCGAGAGCAGATCAGCCAAGCGATCGAGCGGGTGGATCAGGGTGCCGGGGTTCTCGTCCTGACCGACATGTTCGGCGGAACGCCCACCAACATTGCCTGCACCTTTCTGGGAACGGCCCCGATCGAGGTGGTGACCGGGGTCAATCTGCCGATGATCATCAAGCTGGCAGAACAACAACCGGACGAGACGTTATCGGTCATTGCCCGGCGGGTCCGCGATCAGGGCCAGAAGAATATCTACCTCGCCAGTGAGGTCCTCCTGCCGGGAAAGGTGACCTGAAGAGCCGCGAGTGGTCATGCAGCAGCGTACTCTGCTCATCCTCAATCGATTGGGACTGCACGCCCGCGCCGCGGCACGGCTGGTGCGACTTTGCAATCAATACCGCTCGACGATCTGGTTGGCGCGAAGTGACCGACTCTCCCAGCCTGCCGACGCCAAAAGCATCTTTGGCGTCCTCCTCCTGGCGGCTTCCCAGGGAACCCAACTGGAGGTGATGGTTGATGGCGAAGACGAGGTCGACGCACTCGCCGCCATCAGCCGGTTGATCGAAGAGAAGTTTGGCGAAGAATAGGCGCTCCCTCGTCGGACTGGGTCAAGACTCGGGGAGCTTGGCAAAGACGGATCCCGGAAAGAAGCCCGGAAAGAAGCCCGGAAAGAAGCCATGGATGCGTGATCTGCGCCACAAACTGGGCGAGCACCGCTTCGAGGGGATTGGCGTCTGCCAGGGGGTCTCGATCGGCCGGGCGTTCCTGGTCGACGATCCCCGCGGGCGGATCATCCGAGCCTTTCTGCCCCGCGAACTGCTCGATGGCGAGATCGAGCGCTTTCACCAAGCACTCCAGGTTGCCCAGCAGCAGGTTGAGGGAGCAATCCAGCGGATGCGGGGGGCGCTGGGAGTCGACCGCGCCTACATTCTGGAAGCCCACCTCCTCCTGCTGCAGGATCAAGGAATTACCCGGCAGATCGAGTCCTTCATCCGGGAGAACCACGCCAACGCCGAGTGGGCCGTCCGGGATGTGACGACGGAACTGTTGACCCTCTATGCCCAGATCACGGACGACTATCTGCGGGAACGGGGCAGCGACATTGCCGATGTTGCGCAGCGTCTGATCCAGATTCTTTCCGGAACGAAGACCCACGATCTCAACCAGATCGCCGAGGGAGCGATCATCGTCGCTGACGACCTGCTCCCTTCGGTGGCCGCAGATTTGGATCCGCAGCGGGTGCTTGGATTCGTCACCAACGCCGGTGGCTGGGCTTCCCACACGGCCATCATGGCGCGCAGCCTCAACCTGCCGGCGGTGGTCGGCCTTCGCCAGATTACTTCATCGATCCGCACCGGCGAGACGGTCATCATCGACGGTACTACCGGAACGGTGATTCTGCGGCCCTCTCCGGAGACGCTGCTCTTCTACTCCGAACAACGGGAGCGCCAGCAACAGCAACAGCAGTTCGACATCGAGGAGCGCGAGCTTCCGGCTGTGACGCTTGATGGGGTTGCCATCCGCTTGCGGGCCAATATCGAATTGGTCGAGGAGATCGAGCAATTTCGCCGCTACAACGCGTCAGGGGTTGGCCTCTACCGCTCTGAGTTTCTCTATTCCCAGGCGATGCAGGGCCTGCCGACCGAAGAGGATCAGTACGAAGCCTATCGGTTCCTCGCGGCGATGAGTGGGCGCGACGGTGCCGTGGTCCGCACCTTTGACCTTGGGGGAGACAAGTTGCACCTTGAAGGATACCAGCCAGAGCGGAACCCTGCACTCGGGCTCCGCGCGATTCGGCTCTCTCTGGCGGCTCCGACGATCTTCCGGACACAAATCCGCGCCATCCTTCGCGCCGCGGATCACGCCGACGGATACCCACGATTGCGGATTCTTCTCCCCTTTGTCTCCAATCTCGATGAGGTGCGACAGGCCAAGCAGATCATCGCCGAGGTCGAGCAGGAACTCCGCAAGGAGGGGGTCGCTCACGCCGAGGATGTCGAGATTGGGGTGATGATTGAGGTTCCGGCGGCCGTGCTGATGGCGGAGTCACTTGGGCGGGAAGCCGACTTCTTCAGCCTGGGCACGAACGATTTGACCCAGGCGATGCTGGCAGTCGATCGGGGTAACGAGAATGTCAACGCCCTCTTCGATCCGCTCCATCCGGCGGTCTTGCGTGCGATCCAGACGGTCGCAGAGGCGGCGCAGCGGTTGGGGATTCCCATCAACGTCTGTGGCGAGATGGCTTCCAATCCAGCGCAGGTTGTCGTTCTTCTGGGATTGGGGTTGACCGATCTGAGCATGACGCCGAGCGCCATCCCCGCCATCCGGCGATTGGTGCGCTCGATCCGGCTCGAAGAGGCCCGGCGGATTGTTGGGGAACTGCTGACGCTGACGACACCGCGCGAGGTGCACGCCTTTCTCCAGGCACACCTCCCAAACCTTGGCCCCCACTTCCTGGCGACGGCCCAGTACAATCCGGGGGGCCACTGAGCCCCGATCCAATGGCTCAGAATCCGATGTGAGGAAGGGCACAGATCGGGTGTCCGAACCGTTGGCTGGAGTGGACCTGCCAGCAGTGGTCGTCGCGTTCCGGATAGTCGGCTCGGTAATGGCCCCCGCGGCTCTCCTCCCGCCACTGCGCGGCAGTGGCGATGAGGTGGGCGAGGGTCACGAAGTGGCGGGTCCGGTTGTTTGGGGCCTCATCGGAGAGGCTTGCAATCTCGGCAACCGCCTCGGTGAGGAGATCTCCTGTCCGGATCAACCCCACCTTGCTCCACATGATCTCCTGGACGCGATGGCGGATCCGCGGATCGACGAGCCAGTCTCCAGGTGCCATCTCGATCGGAGGAGAGGCGGTCTGTTCGTGATGGGGCAGGTGCGCCGCTTCTTGCCGGGCCGCTTCTCCTGCGCGAGCCCCAAAGACAAGCCCTTCAAGCAGCGAGTTGCTGGCCAGCCGATTGGCCCCGTGGACGCCCGTGCAGGTTGCTTCTCCAGCGGCATAAAGTCCGGGCAGGGTCGTCCTTCCGTGGACGTCGGTGCGGATTCCCCCCATCAGGTAGTGGGCCGCCGGGCTGACCGGGATCGGGACCCGTGTCATATCGAGCCCGTACCGCAAACACGTCAAATGGATCTTCGGGAAGCGCCCCCGCACAAAGTCTGCATCGAGGTGCGTCAGATCGAGGTAGACCCACTGCCGGCCCGTGCGCTGCATCTCCGCCCAGATCGACCGGGAGACCACGTCGCGGGGGGCCAGTTCCAGCCGCGGGTCGTAGCGCTCCATCAATCGCTCTCCGTCCACGTTGCGCAGCAGTCCTCCCTCTCCGCGCAGGGCCTCAGAGAGGAGGAAGCGGGGGGCACCCGGCGCGGCAAGGGCCGTCGGGTGGAATTGCACGAACTCGAGGTCGCACACCTCTGCGCTGGCGGCATAGGCCATGGCGATTCCGTCTCCCGTGGCAATCTCCGGATTGGTTGTCTGGGAATAGATCTGTCCGGCCCCCCCGGTGGCCAGAACCACTGCGCGGGCCCGCATCTCGCGCAGGAGGTGCTCCTGAGGATCGATCAACTGGACTCCCGCGCAGCGCCCGTCTGTCACCAGCAACCCGAGTGTCGCCCCGTGGGGGACAAAGGTGATCGAGTCGCACGCTCTCGCCTGGGCGAGAAGGGCGCGAACGATCTCGCTCCCGGTCGAGTCGCCGCGTGCGTGGAGGATTCGTCGCCGGGAATGGGCCGCCTCCTGGGTGAAGGCGAGCGCTCCATCTTCGCGATCGAACTGGGCCCCCCACTCGATCAGTTGACGGATATACCGGGGCCCCTCCTCGACCAGGACTCGAACCGCCCGCTCCTCGCAGAGACCGGCTCCGGCTCCGAGTGTATCCTCGATATGCAGGTCGATCTCGTCGTCATCGGAGAGGGCGACGGCGACCCCTCCCTGAGCATACTCCGTGTTCGATTCGTCCAGCCGATCCTTCGTCAAGACCGTTACTTGCCCGGCCTCGGCCAAGGCGATCGCCGCCCGCAATCCCGCTACCCCGCTCCCGATGACGAGGTAGTCAGTGAACGCCCCAAGCCCATTCCTCGCTGGCTCTCTCATTCGCTTGCACCCTCCCGCGCGGCAGCTCCCGCTCCGGCCTCCTGCCGTGCGGCGAGCTGGCCACAAGCCGCCGAGATCTCTTGTCCCCTTGGGCGCCGCAAAAAGGCTGACAGCCCACTCCCGACGAGGATCTGCTGGAATGCCAAGGTCCGCTCCATCGACGAGGCGCAGTAGGGCAGCTCCGGGGCCGGGTTGTGGGGAATCAGGTTGACCTTCGCCCGGATTCCCTGGAGAAGCCCGACCAGCCGCCTCGCGTCCGCGTCGCTGTCGTTGATGCCCTCGAGCAGCACATACTCGAAGGTCAATCGCTCCCGGTCCTGTAAGGGGTAGTCCCGACACGCCTGAAGCAACATCGCCAAGGGGTATTTTCGGTTGATCGGCATCAACGACCCACGCTGCTCATCCGTCGTTCCCGAGAGCGAGATCGCCAGTCTTGGCCGGATCGGCTCCTGGGCAAAATCGTAGATCCGCGGCACGATTCCCGACGTCGAGACGGTCACCCGCTTCGGGCTGATCGCCAACCCTTGCGGGTCGGCCAGCAGGCGAATGGCCTTGAGCACCTCGTCGTAGTTGAGGAAGCTCTCGCCCATGCCCATGAAGACGAGGTTGGTCCCGTGAGGCAGGGGCTCGCCGCTTCCATACACTTCGTTGAGCACGAGGGTTACCTGGGAGAGAATCTCCCCGGCGGTCATGTTGCGCCGGATGCCGAGCTGAGCGGTCATGCAGAAGGTGCAGCCGACGGCACAGCCAACTTGGCAGCTGAGACAGATCGTGTCCCGTCGCTCTTCTGGCATAAAGACGGCCTCGGCCTCGCGTCCATCCCCAAGCCGCAGCAGGTAGCGGCGAGTGCCATCCGCGGCGTGGAACGAACGCGCAATCGTCGTCTCACAGATGACCGCTTCCCGGATCAGCCGATCTCGCAGGGGGCGTGCAAACTCTGTCACCAGCCCAAGGTCGACGACGCGACGGTCGTAGATGGCGCGGTAGAGTTGGCGTCCCCGGTAGGGGGCCTCTCCCAGGCTCTCCATCCATTCCACCAGTTCGGACTGGGTCTTTCCTAGCAACATCATCATGGTTTGGTATGATAGCCCAACAGGGGAGTCGATGCGAAATCGCGAAGCCGGGAGGAATGCTCGACCAATGGTCGGGTCATTCGTCTTGGATTGGAGTTCGACGGCCTTTTTTGCGCTCTCCCTGAATCGTCTTCGCCAACCGTCGTCGCGCTTTTGACGCTCCGGTGGGGCGCGTTGGCCGACGGGGTTTGCGGATCTGCTGTCGCGCTTCGAGTTTGCGTGCCAGACGTTCGAAGGCGACCTCGCGATTGGCCGACTGCGATCGTCTTTCGGTAGCCGTGACCACCAGCCCCGTCGGTCGATGCGTCAGGCGGACTCCGGTCTCGACCCGATTCCGGTGTTGTCCCCCCGGACCACCGGCGACAAAGAACGTCAATTCGCACGCCTGCTCGAGCGATTCCCGATCCGTTGGCCAGATCTCCCCCCCCTCTTCCACCTGTGTCATGGCACCTCCTCGTCTTCGTCTTCGGTCCGAATTGGCGCAGCGCGGAGGTCGCGCCAGTGTTCCCATCCTACCAGGAGAAGGGCCGCCAGCGGGATCGAGAGGAAGATTCCGATCGCTCCTCCCAGCTCTGCTCCACAAACGATCGCGAGGATGACCAGCAAGGGATGCATCTTCAATCCTTCGCTGACCAGTCGGGGATAGATCAGATAGTCGTGGACCACCCGAAAGAGCAACAAAAACCCCGCGACCAACGCGGCGAGTTCCCATGAGCTGAAGCTCGCCGCCGTGACGGCGAGGCCGAGCAGCAGGGCTGGTCCGAGGACTGGGACCCACTCGAAGAGACCCGCGAGAATTCCCAAGAGCAGGGGATAAGAGAGCCCGAGCAGCCAGAGCCCAACCCCCGAGATCGTTCCCACCAGCAGAGAGGCCAGCACCTGCGCCCGCACGTACGAGGCCAGTGTGTGGCTGATGTCTTCGAGGAACAGACCCCACCGATGTCGCCGGTCAGCCTCTGGAAAGGACGCCAGAACGAAGTGCTGGAGTCGTCTCCCATCCCGCAACAGGAAGAAGCCGATCACTGGAATCAGCACCAGCCAAGGCAGGTAGAGGCTCAGCTCCAACGTTCGGGTCGCGACGAGTTGCAACGAGGAGAAGAACTGCTGGGGAAGCTCGTTGATCAATCCAGCCAGCCATTGCCGCCAAGCCAGGGGAAGCCGGTAGCGGGCCGGCAGGGAAGCAAGCTGTTTCAAGGCCCGGTCCAAGTCTCGTGCATAGCCCGGGAGATTGTCGACAACACTGCTGATCTGATCCGCGACTACCGGCAGGACCTGCTCGACGATCGCTCCCAGCCCGATCAGCAATCCGGCGTAGACCAGTAGAATCGCCAATGATCGGGGGATTCGCCGCCTCGCGCCCCAGCGCCTGCCTGGTACTTCCAGACCGTCGACCAGGGGCCGAAGCAGATAGGTGAAGAGAACCGTCAAGGCCAGGAGCAGCAGGATCAACCGCAGGGCATAGACCAGCCAGATGGCCACCGCCATTCCTGCCACGGTGATGGTGACCTGCCAAGTGATGGCTCGGATTTTCCAGGCTTCACGAAAGACCATATCCCCCCCACGGTATCTCCAATGCCCGGTCGAATCATAAAGGATTCCCCCCTCCTTGCCTACTCGCCCCCCCATCGATCCACATGCCGCCCTTTTGCTCCCCTTCCACTTTGACGCGAAGGCGATCTCAGGCTGGCTCTTGCGGCGGCGCGGCCGAATGGGTAATGTAAAAGCTTGCTCTTCTGTAGTCCGCTCCCCGTCGGGCCCGCCAATCTGGTGCTCACGCGTTGCCGGAAAGTCCACTGAGCGGGAGCCAACCTTCGTATCTGACAAAAGTGAGGACAGTTTTGCCCAAGATCCTGATCACCAATGACGATGGCTACTTTTCCGAGGGGATTGCCGCGCTGACGGAAGCGCTCAGTGAAGTGGGGGAGATTGTCGTGGTTGCCCCGGCCTCGGAGCAGAGCGCCACGGCCCACAGCCTCACCTTGACACGACCGCTGCGCGTTCGGCAGATCGACGATCGGCGCTACACAGTCGATGGAACTCCGACCGACTGTATCACGCTGGCCCTCACCAAGATCTTGCCGGAACGGCCCGACATCGTCGTCTCGGGCATCAACCACGGAGCCAATCTCGGCGACGATGTCACCTACTCCGGCACCGTCGCCGGAGCTCTCGAAGCCGCTGTCTTTCGCTTGCCCGGCATCGCCGTCAGCCTCACCGCTCGCGAAGGAGATTTTCGGCCCGCTGCCCGCTTTGCCGCGCAACTGACCGAGAAGGTCCTGCGCGAGGGACTCCCCCTCGGGACGATCCTCAATGTCAACGTGCCGGTTGGCGAGATTCAGGGCGCACGCTTCACCCACCAGGGGATCAAGATGGCCGAAGTCCGAATTCAGGAAGGCGTCGATCCTCGCGGGAAGGGCTACTATTGGATCGGCGAGCAGATTGTCTCCTGGAAACAGGACCCGGGCTGCGACTTCGAGGCGATCGCCCAGGGGCAGGTCTCGATCACTCCCCTCCGCTTGGACATGACCGACTACCAATTGCTGGAGCGCCTGCAACGATCCGAAGGGGCTCTGCCGGGGATCTCCGCCCATGCCTCCTGATCCGGTGCGGGAAAGCCCCCGGTGGCTTCGCGAGCGCGCCACCATGGTCGACCACCTCCGGGCCCATCATCAGATCCGGGACGAGCGGGTCCTCGCGGCGATGGCAACCGTGCCGCGACACCTCTTCGTCCCAGAAGCCCTTCAGGGGCTGGCCTACGGGGATCACGCCCTGCCGCTCGCCGCTGACCAGACGATCTCCCAACCCGCCATGGTCGCGCGCCAGACCGAGCTGCTCGGCCTTAAGCCGGGTGATCGGGTCCTCGAAGTTGGCGCTGGATCGGGCTATCAGACAGCCGTGCTGGCTGCGCTCGCCGCACAGGTCTTCTCGCTGGAGCGGATTCCCGAGCTGGCCCGCGAAGCGGACCGCCGCCTCCGCGCCCTCGCCATCGCCAATGCCACGGTCCGCTGCTTTGACGGCACGCTCGGCTGGTCAGCCTTTGCCCCCTTTCAGGCGATCCTCGTGACCGCCGGGGCTCCTCGCATCCCGCAACCGCTCCTCGACCAACTCGAGATCGGCGGCCAGCTCGTCATTCCCGTCGCTCTGACCAGCCCCACTGGACAGGATGGACCACAACGTTTGCTTCGGGTCACCCGCACTGCGGAAGGGTTCGATACTACCGACTTCGGCCCTTGCCAATTCGTCCGACTGATCGGCAAATTTGCCTGGGAGAAATAGTCCCCCTCAAGGTCTCTATGGAACTTCTGACTCAACTCATCGATCTGATCCTGCACCTCGACCGCTATCTCGTCGATCTCGTCACGAAATTTGGTGGTTGGACGTACGCCATTCTCTTCCTGATCATCTTCTGCGAGACAGGCTTGGTTCTGATGCCTTTCCTGCCCGGCGACTCCCTGCTCTTTGCCATCGGCGCTCTCACCTCGACCGGGGCCCTCGACGTCTACTGGATCTCGATCCTCCTGATCATCGCCGCGATCCTCGGTGATACGGTCAACTACTGGATTGGGCATTCGATCGGGCCGCGGATCTTTACCAGTAACCAGTCCCGGTGGCTCAATCGCGAACACCTCGAACGTACCCACCGCTTCTACGAAAAGTATGGCGGAAAGACGATCATCCTCGCTCGTTTCATGCCGATCATTCGCACCTTTGCCCCGTTCGTTGCGGGGATTGGACGGATGAGTTATGGCCGGTTTCTGCTCTACAACGTCGTCGGTGGAGTGATTTGGATCGTTCTCTTTGTGGCGGCAGGATTCTGGTTTGGGAATATCCCGATCGTCAAGCGCAACTTTACCCTGGTGATCCTGGCGATCATCGTGCTCTCGATTCTGCCGGCTGTGATCGAGTATTGGCGTGCCCGGCGCAGCGAGGCGGTCAACGAGCCGGGTCGCTCGATGCGCGAGTGAGCGTCACCAGCCGAACGGCCGTGGCGCCTGCCTGGCGCAGTGTTTCGCCAATCGCCAGGGCCGTTGTGCCAGTCGTCATGACATCGTCGACGAGGAGCAACGATCGCCCCTCGACCAGTCGGGGCGCCCGAACCACAAAAGCACCCTCGAGGGAACGGCTCCGTTCCCTCCGCCCCATCCCGAGGCGATGGCGCTCCGTCGGACGACGCCGAATCAGACTGGTCGTCTCGACCGGCAGCCCTGTCTCCTGCCCCAGCCAACGAGCCATCACCTCGGCCTGATTGAACCCCCGCTCCTGCTCCCGAGTTGGGTGCAGCGGCACCGGGATCAACACCTCGACGCCCTCCCGCCCGGGCAGCAACTGCCACGCTGTGCCGAGTGACTCCCGGACTCGCCTCGCCATCCGCGGATGCCGCTTCAACCAGAGGACACTCTCCCGCAGCGCCCCTTCGTGAGGCCCCGCCGAACGGGCCGCGACCAGTCCCCCTTCCCCCTCTAACGGGCAGTTCGGGCAGGTACGTGTGTCCTCTTTCGTCAGCCATCCCCCGCAGCGCTGACAGCAACGCAGGCGCGCTCTCCGCTCGTCCATCCGTTGCCAGCAGGCTCGACACGCCACCCCGCCTGCCCACTCCTCCACCCGCCCTCCGCAGACCCGACACTCCTCCGGATAGAGAACCCCCAGTCCAAAGTCCCAGATCCATCCCCACCTCCTGCTGACCTGCTCCGCCCACTTTCTCGCGCCCTCCCCCATCTTTCCTCCCCAAGGTTTCTCCATCCTCCTGCCTCCTTTTCGCTCAAATGAAACTGGTGCAGGGGTGGCGGGGTGGCAGGGGTGGCAGGGGTGGCAGATGCAGTTAGGGTGAGGATGACCCCGACGATGATTCAATGTAACTACTCACGGTGAGGAAGAGATGATTGCACTACAGAGGCACAGAGATCACCGAGAAGAAGATTGGGGTGTGAGCCGTGTCAACCAGCGACCAACGTCAGAATGGAAGAGATGATCACACCACATAGAGATCACCGAGAGGAAGATATGACTCCGGGAAGTTTATTGATGTCGTGAGTAGGTAGGATCCAACAGCTCCTCGCCTACCCTGAATCCATCCTCCCAGCCCGCACGTCAAAGCGCAGGGCGGGGTCGGACGTGCGTACGAATGTAGTCGATGATGGTCTCGGTCGAGGTTCCCGGAAGAAAGATCTCGTTGACTCCCATCTCTTTCAAGGTCGGAATATCCTCCTCGGGGATGATCCCACCGCCAAAGAGGAGCACATCCTCCAGCCCTCGCTCCCGCATGAGCGTCAACACCCGCGGAAAGATCGTCAGGTGGGCTCCCGAGAGGATCGACAGTCCGACGATCTGTACGTCTTCCTGGAGGGCCGCGTTGGCGATCTGCTCAGGGGTTTGGCGAAGGCCCGTGTAGATGACCTCCATCCCGGCGTCGCGCAAGGCGCGGGCGATCACTTTGACCCCCCGGTCGTGCCCATCCAACCCTGGCTTGGCCAGGAGGACTCTGATTCTGGTTTCCGACTGGCTCATGCCGTCTCCCTTCCACGAGCCTCAGAGATGAGGCTCCCTGGACTTTGGACAAAAAATCAGATTGTTGCGGTCTCGATGATCGATTTTTTCAGTGATCTTTGTGTTACTTGGCAGCCACTCAGCGTCGACTACCACTTCGTCAACTATCACTTCGTCCCGTCAAATACTAATCAAGCCCGGGCTCGAATCGCGAGTTTTGTCTCTGGTTGAACTTTGTACATTCCCCGTGTCCCGAAGGGACACCGCATACCAGCCCAGGGCAACGCCCTGGG
>JBMOHS010000048.1:0-22399 GCA_049317725.1 Blastocatellia bacterium | reverse complement strand
GACCGCCCTCTGTCGCCGATTCATCTGTCGAGGAGGTCAAGGGCTCGGCGGAAGGGGACCCTTTTCCGCCTCTTCGAGTTGACGGGCCCGCTTGAAGCTGGCGGCAGCGGCGGTTCGCTTCCCTTGGCGTTGGAGGGCCTGCCCGAGGTGATAGTGGGCTCGTCGGTTCTCCGGGTCGAGCTGCGTCGCCCGCGTCAACTGTTCGACGGCCTCTCCCAACCGCCCCTCCTGCAAGCGTTGCACGCCGAGGTTGGTCGCGAAGAGGGCGGCCTGGAGATCTGTGCGTCGCTGATTGAGCCGGGTCGCTTCGGCGAAGGCCGTCCGGGCAGCGGCCAGATCGCCCTGCTGTCGGAGAGTATTCCCGAGGGTGTTGAAGTACTGCGGGCTCTGCGGGGAGAGGCGAATCGCCTCGCGCAGGAAGCCGACCGCCTCTCCGAGTGCCCCCTGCTGTTGGAGCGTCGTGCCGAGCAGATAGAAGGCGTCGGCATAGTCCGGACGGGCCGCAATCGCTCCGCGAAAGGCCTTGGCCGCCTCTTCGAGCTGGCTCTGCTGGAGGAGCGTCACCCCGAGCGAATAGTGGGCCTCGGGCAACGTGGCCTGGAGGGCAATGCTTTGACGGAAGGCCTTCACCGCCGCGGTGAAGTCGTCCTGGTACTTGTGTGCCAGTCCAAGGTTGTACCAGGCTTCGGCGTCCTCTGGGGAGAGGCGCAAGAGCTCTTCGTACCTGGCGATCGCGGCTCGATAGTCGGCCTTCTGCATGAGCGCAAGCCCGAGGTTGTGGAGCGTTGCCAGATCTTGTGGGGCGAGCTGGCGGGCCTGTTCGAGTTCCGCGATCGCCGCGTCGGCTTTGCGCTGTTGCAAAAGGACCAGCCCTAACTGGTTGCGCGCCTCGAGCAGGTCAGGCCGAAGCTGAATCGCCTTGCGCAGGGCCCCGGCCGCCTCCTCGAACGACTCCTCCGCGGCGAGAGCCAGGCCTAAGACGCGCTGGACCTCGGCGACCTGTGGGCCCAGCCGTGCCGCCTCCCGCAACTCCGCGATCGCCTTCTGCCGCTCCCCCAGCTCTTTCCAACATTGACCCAGGTAGAACCGTGATTCGAGATGGCGGGGTTGCAGGCGCACGGCGGTCTGCAGCGGACCGATCGCCTCCCGATAGGCTTTCCGCAGCCAGTGCGTGACGCCGAGGCGGAAGTGGGCTTCGTGCAGGGTCGGGAGCAGTCTCGCCGCGGTCTCGAAGGCGGCAATTGCGCCCGCCAGATCGTTCTGTCGACCGAGGGAGTACCCCAGCCCGCTCTGGGCCGCGGCGAAGTCCGGGCTCTCCCGCAGCGCTTCGCGGAAGGCCGCGATCGCCTCGGTGTCCTCCTGCCGTTGTTGTCGCGCCAACCCTTCTTGATAGGCCTTCTCTGCTGCCGCAGAGGGGCGGGATCGGGATTGGGCGGCTCCTCCGGAATGGGCGAGGAGCATCGCGATCACGACCAAGGCCCACCCCCGCCTCCTCACTTTTTCACTCCTGTTGTTTGGGTCATCCCTTCCCGGATCTCGATGACCTGGTTGGCAGGCAGGTTGGCCAGCCGGTCGACGACGCCGCTCGGCCAAGTCACCTCCAGGCTCGACACCTTCTCGCTCGCCCCAATTCCAAAATGGAGCCGCGGATCGTTCTGCGAGTAGTAGCTTCCGCCGCTGCGCGCGTCGTCGATCTGCGTCTGTCCGCCAGCGATCAGTCGTACCCGCGCTCCCAGCCCAGAGCGGTTCGATTGGGTTCCGATCAGGCGCACCGAGAGCCAGCGATGGCCCGAGGCGGCATCGTTGCGCATCAGCACCGGGAGGCCATTGACCGGGTTGATGACGACATCGAGGTCGCCGTCATTGTCATAGTCGCCAAAGGCCGCTCCCCGTGCTGCGGTCGGCTCGAGCAACGCGCCGCCGATCTGCTCGGTGATGTCCCGGAAGGTCCCGTTGCGCAAGTTCTGGTAGAGGACTTTGCGTTGCGCGTAGCCCGCTTCGTTGTTCAACTTGTTGACTTCGGGATAGACGTGGCCGTTGACCAGCAGGATATCCCGCCAGCCATCGTTGTCGATGTCGGGGAAGCCACATCCCCAGCCGAGCCAGCGGGTGTTGAGCCCAATCCCGCTGGCGAACGTCACGTCATCGAAGACGAGTCCGCCCAGTTGGGTACCGAGGTTGCGGTAGAGCGTCGACGTGTCTCCCGAAAAATTGGTCTTGAAGATGTCGAGCCAACCATCCCCGTCGAAGTCGGCGGCGGCGACCCCCATCCCCGCCTGTGGCTTGCCATCCCCACTGTAGGCCGCTCCTGCCTCGGCGGCGATGTCGGTGAAGGTTCCATTCTGGTTGTTGCGGTAGAGCGTCGCCGGGGCGGAGTCGTTGGCGACATAGATGTCTGTCCAGCCATCATTGTCGAAGTCGGAGGTGAGGACACCCAGTCCGTAGGTCCCACTCGTCGCCAAGATTCCTGCCTTCTCCGAAACGTCGACGAACCGCCCTCCCCCCTCGTTGTGGTAGAGGATGTTTTTTGCCCCTTGCAGACCTGGAGGCCCACACGCCACCATCAAGCCCTTGTAGAGGCAGGGCCCGCTCTCCGGCGTCGGTGCCCGCTTCAGGTCGAGGTCGATGTAGTTGGCAACGATCAGATCCAGCCGGCCGTCCCGGTCGTAGTCGAGAAAGGCCGCGCCGGATCCCCAGCGCGGTGGTCTCTCTTCTTTGACGACCCGTCGGCTCGCCCCGGGCCTCTTGCCGACTGCTTCGGCCCCGGCCACCCCGGCGGGGGTGGCACGATCGGTGAAGGTTCCATCGCCGTTGTTGTGCCAAAGGACATTCTTCCCGTAGTAGGTCACGAAGAGGTCTTCGTGGCCATCGTTGTCGTAGTCTCCGACGCAGACCGCCTGACCCCAGCCGGTTCCACCGACCCCCGCGCGTGCCGTGACATCCGCGAAGGTGCCATTCTGTTGATTGCGGTAGAGGCGCGAGGTTGGTGCATTCTCCCTCGTCATCCCCTCGAGGCGCGTTCCATTGACAAAGAAGAGGTCGAGCCAGCCATCCCGGTCATAATCGATCCAGGCGACTCCGCAGCCGGTTGTCTCCAGCAGGTAGCGGTTGGTCGCTTCTCCGCCGTAGATCGTCTTGTGCGTCAGTCCGGCCATCGCCGCGACATTTTGAAAGGCGATCCGTGGGAGGGCTGGGCCGTCCGACAAGGCAAACCTGGCGCCGACGCACAGCACCAGCACCACCCCCCAGTGCCCTCCGTTCTGCCACCACCTCTTTCCCACTCCTCCTCCTCTCTCCACTCGAAAGTGGCTTCTCACCGCATTTTTTACGCCAAGAGTTGAGCATAAACGAGAACCGCGGGGAAAGAAAACCTTCCCCCGCGGTTCGAATTGGGATCAGCCAGTGTCTCAGTAGGACAACCGCAGCCCGAACTGCCATTGCCGCATCGTCGCCAACTGGAAGATGTTGGTAATCCGTCCAGCCGTTCCAGGGCAGTCAACACAGGCATTCGGATTGGCCAGGTTGACCCTGTTCGGCACGTTGAAGGCCTCGGCGCGGAACTGGGCCTTGACCCGCTCGGTAATGTTGAACGTCTTCGCGAGCGACATGTCGAACTGCTGGAAGCTCGGTCCGAGCATCCGGTTTCGCCCAATGTTCCCAAACGTTCCCCGTTGTGGACGTCGCCACGGTCCGAGCGTCTGCCCATTGGTCGTCATCGGCGTCACCTGTCCATTGGCCGCCAAGGGGGTCGTGACAAACCACTGCCCCACGGTCGGCTGGGCGGGCCTCCAATCCCCGACCAGATCCGGACGGCACCACCCCGTATCCCGGTCGGCGTTGCAGTCCCGGTAGCTCGGGGTGAAGGGCAGTCCGCTCTGCCACGAGTAGATCGTCGTCAATTGCCAGCCCCCCAGGACCGTCTCGGCCACCTTCCCTGCACTGCTCAGGAACTTGCGCCCCTTCCCAAACGGCAACTCGTAGACCCCCGCCAACGTGTAGACGTGGCTGCGATGATTGTCGTTGGGACCGTAGGCCTCCCGGGCGTCGATGTTGTAGTAGGTATTGGTGTAGTTGAACGCCCGCGACCAGACGTAATGGGTCAAGAGCGAGTAGCCACCGGAGAACCGCTTCTCCGCCTTCAACTGCATCGAGTGGAAGTTGTTGCTCGCATCCGAACCGTAGTAGCGGAAGTTCTGCGACCACCCAAACCGGTTGAAGAAAGGCCTGCGCTGGTTGGTGGTCAAGTTCGGATAGCCGACCAGGGTCGCTTGGTTGAAGTCGTAGTCCCCACCGAAGCCGGCGAAGACGTGCGTTCCCTTGGTTCCGACGTACCCCGCCTCGACGGCGATATCGCCCACCAACTGCTGTTGCAGCGTCACATTCCAGGAGTCGACCGTCGGCATCCGCAGCCGGTCTGGCAGGATGAACGCTGTCACCCCATTTGGCAGCAGCGGTCGTCCGTTCGGTCCTTTCGGCTGACGATCGAGAATGCTCCGCGGATCGAGGGCGGGTGGCCCCTGCGTCAGATTGAAGACGGAGTCGAAGTTCCGTGCTGGCTGCATCGACTGAATTCCCAGCACGGGAAGGTTCTGCGTCACGTTGTGGCCGAAGACGGACCCGAAGACCCCAATGTCAAACCCACGGCCATAGCCCATGCGCAGGACCGTCTTCTCCCTCAACTTGTAGGCGATCCCCAGCCGCGGGGCGAAGAGGTTGTTGGCCGGCTGGAGTCCGAGGTCGAGCCCGACCCCCTCCGATCCAGCGATCTTCACCTCACCGGTCTTGATGTCGACGAAGCCACCCTTCCCGGGCCCAGTGACGGTCTGCGGACGGTAGTTCTCGTAGCGCAGTCCATAGTTGATCGTCAGATTCCGGCTGACGCGCCAGTTGTCTTGCAGAAACATGAAGAACCGGTGCTGCCGCTCTTCTGCGTCGGTGATCGTGCTGACGTAGCGCTCGAAGACGCTGACATCGCCGAGGAGGAAGGAGGCGAGCGCCGATCCCCCGCCCGTCGGACCCTGCGTCCGCGCCGCATTGAACTGCAACTCCCCGGAGCGGTGGCGATCCGAGGGGATCCGCAGGTTCATCGCGTAGCGATAGTCAATCCCAAACCGCCACGAATGGTTCCCTTGCAGGAAGGTCCAGTTGTTGACCAGCTGGAAGGCCCGCTCGTTCTGCCGCAATGGGCAGTTGCACCTTGCAAACTGCAGGGCATACCCAAAGTTGAACTGGTTCCCGGAGTTTCCTCCCGGACCATATCCGTTGAGCAGGAAGGCAGGCATTCCCCCCGTGAACGAGTCGTTGTTCAACCCGGGAATCCCGGCATCCTTGGCCGGGGTCGTGTCCCCTGCGCCTGGATCGACATTGACCCGGTAGCGGAACCACCCAAACCGGAAGTCCGTCAAAAGGTTATTGTTGACCGTGTAGTTGAAACCCGTCGCCAAGCTCTGATTGCGGGTGCGCGAAATGCCCGCAAAGGGGGCCGATTCGTCAAACCCACGTCCCCCGCCTTCGTATCCAAAGATTCCGGGTGAGTCGAGCCGGTAGTCAGCAAAGCTGTACCGCCCGAAGAACTGCAGGGCCGAGCTGTGGAAATAGTCCCATCGCGTGTTGGCCAAGTCCTCATCAAAGTTGATCACTCCCGAACCGACGTAGTTCGGCGCGTCGCGCAGCGCCCCCGAGATGTTCGGCAAGGGAATGAAATTGAGCAGCCGCAAGGCCTGCGGGGAGATCCGTGCGGTCGGAATCCGGTTGCCCGCAAACTGGGACCTCGTCCCCGGCGTGTCGCCAGTCGCTGGATCGAAGATGTCCAGTTGCAGTCCACTCAGGTCGCCGGCACGCTCTGCCGCCGTCGGGACTCGCAGCAGGGCCGATCCTCCCGTGTTCCGCCTTGTCCCCTGGTAGTCTGCAAACCAGAAGAACTTGTCTGGAATGATCCTTCCACTCGCCGCTCCCCCAAATTGGTTGAGCTGCGTCACCGGAATGAACCGGTCCGATCCGCGAATCTTCTGAAACTGCGTGAACGGATTCCGCGCATTGAAGACATTGTTCCGCAGGTAGTTGAATCCCACCCCGTGAAACTCGTTCGTTCCCGACTTGGTCTGGACGCTTACCACCCCCGCCGTCGCCCCAAACTCGGCGTCATAGGAGGCCGTCGTCAGCTTGGCCTCCGAGAGGGACTCCAACGTCGGATTGATGACGATCAGGCTGAGCAGGGCGTCGCGGTTGTCCGTCCCGTCGAGCAGATGGGTCGTCCCCGCGAAGCTCTGCCCATTGACCACTTTGCGGTACGACCCCTGCGGATCCTCCGATGAGGCCGTCTGCGAGGTCGTCGCCTGCACCCCCGGCGTCAACAACTCAAACTGCGTGAACCGCCGGTTGATCAGGGGCAGGTTGGTCACCGTCTTCTCCGTGAAGGTCACCGCTACATCCGCCCGCTCCGTCTTCAACAAGGGAGCTTCCGCGCTGATCTCGACCACTTGCGAGACCTCGCCTACCTCCAATTTCAGGTCCGCTCGCGAAAACTGGTCGACCGAGACCGAGACATTCACCACCGCGGCCTTGAATCCACTCGATTCGACCCGCACCTGGTACGTCCCCGCGATCAACCCGCGTTGCGTGAAGTTCCCGTCCTCGTTCGTCGTCGTCGTCACACTCGTCTGTCGCTGCGTGTCGGTAATCACCACCCGCGCGTTGGCCACCGCCGCCCCTGCTGGGTCGACGACTGTCCCGACGATGTTTCCGTAGACGGCCTGTGCCCAGATAGCCCCCGTCCCCGCCAAGAGACAGAGGATCAGGCCTATTCCCGCCATTGCCCTGCGCATCTTATACCTCCTCGAAGATTGTTATTCCCCGGAGAGCCGATCCTTGATCGCCTCTCCCCCCCTTCCACAACGGTAAATCAGAAGAAAACGGATTTTTGATGCGCTCTGTTTATCGGTAAACCAGAGGGATATTCCACCGGGAAGAGACTGGCCCACTTCAAACTGGGCCGCCCCGTGCTGCACACAGAAAGGCAGTGAAAACAGATGATCGGGATCAGGTACGAATCAGTACGACTTGGTCAGTCAGACCGGGTCAATCAAATTGGATCAATCAAATTGGATCTACAAATCAGGGAAACGCCGCGGAGAATACCACGACAAGAGAAGACATGCCAGCAAGATTTACAAGCCAAGAGAGGAAAAGGGGAGGAGGGATCAGCGAGCGGCAGCCTCGTATTCGCGATCGCTCTGGCGGGGTTTTCCGAAGAGCCAGACGATGAGAATGCTCAGAAAATAGAGGGCGAGCATCGGCAGGGCAAACATCATCATGTTGAAGGCATCCGGAGTCGGGGTGAGGACCGCGGCGAGAATGGCGATGCCGACAATGGCGTAGCGCCAGGATTTGATCATCATCCGAGCGGTGAGGAGTCCGATGCGACCGAGGATGAACGAGATCGTCGGGATTTGGAAGACGACCCCGAGGCCGAGCATGATCATGATGATCAGGTCGAGATAGTCCTCGGCATCGAGCAGCGTCCGGAATCCCCCCTTCATCGCCAGCCCGAGCATGTAGTCGCAGACGGCCGGGAAGGCGATGGTGTAGGCGAAGCTGACCCCGGCGACGAAGAAGAAGGTCGACATGAAGAGGACGGGAACGATGTAGCGTTTTTCATGCTGGTAGAGGCCAGGGGAGATGAAGGCCCAGATCTGGAAGAAGAGGAAGGGAACGGCGAAGGCGATTCCCGCGTAGAGGGCCACTCGCAGATAGACCATGAAGGGGCTGGTCACTCCCCGCAGGACCAGCTGGTTGCTCTCGTCGTCGAAGAAGAGCTTGGAGTCACCCTCCTGATGGATCTGATCGATTGGGGTATCGGCCGGGAGGATCGTCGTCGCGACCGACCAGCGCTCCGCCAAGACCAGCCGCGCTTTCCCGTCGGTCTCGACTTTGCGGACAGTGATGGTGGTTCCGAGAGGAACTTTGACTCCATTGACCGAGGTCTCGCGGGTGAAGGTGTACTGGAGGGTCTCGCCAACCTTGACTTCGCTGAGATTGATCGACCCATACCTCTCCTGCAGGGAGCGCCGCTCTTTCTGGAGTTGGCGAATGACGGGGACAGAGAGGAACTTGTAGATCGGCTCGGCGAAAGTGAAGCAGACCGCGAAGGCGACGACGATCGCGACGACACTATAGATGAGCCGTTGTCGCAGCTCGTCGAGGTGGTCCAGGAAGGACATCTGGACTCCATCTTGTTCCGGGGTTGCCTCAGACATACTGACTGTCAGATCCAGTGGCGCTCATCCGCCAAACTCTTTTTTGCCTCGGTCGGGACGGGGGGGGCAGCGGAAGAACCCGGGGTCACCTCCGGATTGGTGTCGGGCGTTCCATCGGCGGCCCCGCTCGGTGTCGCGCCAGCGCTGGCCGGAGCGTTGTGCGGATCCTGACCGTTGACCTCCGGTTCATAGCCATAAGAGTAGCCGTTGGACGCATACTCTGGACTGTACTCGGAACCATACTGCGAGTAGTGGCTGCTCGTGTTGTGGGAGGCGGCACCCGCTCCAATGGCGGTCGATGAGGGGGTCACTTTCTCCAGTTCGACCTCTTGCTCCCAGGTCCGTTTGAAGTCATCCGAGGCGCGGCGGAACTGGGCCATGGCCTGTCCCATCGAGCGTCCCAATTCGGGGAGCTTACGAGGACCGAAGACGATCAGGGCAATCACCAGTATCAAGATCACTTCGGGCATTCCGAGTCCCATCTTCTTCACCTCTTTCAGATGGCTTCCTCTTTGACCAGTTTGTTATAAGGGCTCCCCCTCACCTTGGCCTATGCCAGAGGGGAGTTCATCCTGGTCGGCGGCGGAGAGAGGGTACACTCGCCTCTCTCTTCCTTATACAAAACAATTTTGCACTATAGGGGAGAGGCTGGAGCGAGTCAAGATGGGCGTGCCAAGGGGTTAGCGGGGCCGCTTGCGTGCCCAGTAGCCCTGTCGACTGCGCACTTGCAAGCCGGGACGGTCGACGACGACCTCGATGCGGCGCCAGCGTCCATCGAGCCGCTCTTCGTGGGGTTGGTAGGTCAGGGTGTATTGGTGGTGCAGCTCCTCGATGGTCGCGGCGAAGGCGTCGCGGAGAAGGGCGCCGCCGGGAGTCCGAAAGAACTGCCCCCCCGATCGGGTGGCCAGTTCCCGGAGCCCGCTGGTCGAGTCCGGGCCTGGGCTTCTTCCGAAGACCGCCTGGTCGCTGAGATCGACCGCATAGACGACGAGGTGGGCCTCCAAGCTGCGTCGCAGCACCTCATCGAAGTTGGCACGGCTCTCCGTGTCGGCACCGTCCGAGACGATCAGCAGAACGCGCCGCTCCTCTGGCTGCTGCGAGAGGGCCTCGGTGGCTTGCAGGATCGCGTCGTAGAGGGGCGTCTGCCCCCGGGCTTCGAGGTCCCACAAGGCATCGGCGATCTCTTGTCCCTCGGTAAAGCCCTGCAGTTGACGCACCCGGCCATTTCCAAAACTGAAGAGGCTGAATCGATCCCCTGGGCGCAGCCCCTCGACAAAGTTGGCACAAGCAGCCCGTACGAGGGAGAGCTTGCGCTCCATGCTTCCGCTGGTGTCGAGCAGGATCGATGCGGCAAATGGGTGCTCGGTGGCACGGAAGCTGAGAATCTGTTGGGGAGTCCGGTCCTCTGTCAAGCGGAAGTGCTGGAGGGTCAGCCCGGGAACGAAGCGCTGTTTCGCGTCGCGGACCGTGACCGGCACGACGACCAGGTTGGTCTCGACCGAGATGGCCTCCTCCGCTTCCCGGACGGGAGGGCGCGTCGGGGTCTGCCCCAGGCCCGTCAGCGGAGCGATCAGCAGCAATCCTCCGAGAACGGCTCTTCCTGGGTAACTACTCACAGCATCGATGAACTTCAAGGGATCCTGTCTCCTTCCCGGTGATCTCTGTGCCTCTTTGGTGAGGCAGGGAAATCACCACCGAGGCACAGAGAACACAGAGAAAGCCACCCCAACATTCTCTTCTCGGTGACCTCTGTGCCTCTATGGTTCAATCCTCTCTTCCTCACCGTGAGTAGTTACCTTTCTGGAAATCAGTAGGCATGGCAGAGACTCCAGAATGGCTCAGGCGAGTTGTCCGCGCAGGTGGCGAGTCAGCTCGATCACCTTGGTCGCAGCCTCGATGACCTTGACCGAGACGACCCGACGGGAGGTCTTGGCCAGCGCCTCGTTGAGACGGGTACTCGCTTGGATGAGCTGGTCGATCGCCTCCGCGACCGTTGCTGGGATTGACAGGCTCTCCTCTTGGCTGGAGCCACCTGAATCTGACCGGATCTGTCGGGCCAGCTTCTCCATCTCGCGGAGCAGCTTATCGGTCTGCTGTGGGAGCCGGGCGCGGGAGGGCCTTTCGGAGGGAAGACGGAGGGGCCTCGTCGATGCCTCGATCAAGGAGTCATCGGCCAACGACTGGGCGAGCTCGTCAACCTTCTCCCGAAGCTGCCTGCCCCGTTCGACCATCCTGGTGAACTCCTCCTCTTCGCGCTGGATCTGCATCCGCTTCAACGTCTCACGCAGCGCTTCGCTCTGTTCGAGCCCTTCCGGCAGGGCCAGCGGATCGCTCACCTTGGTCTGTGCATGGAGGATGGTCACTGCGCAGAGGAGGACGAGCGGAAGCAGGATGAGGCCGATGCGCATCTGGCACCTCCGGGAAGACCCGCACGACTCTCCATTCCCAAGGGAATGGAGAGTCCGGACAGGAGAGAACTCACCCGTCCCGGGTCAGTAGATACAGGTCAGCAGGCGTCGTTCCGTCGTTGCTGATTTGCGGCTCAGATCGATCCCGAGGATCTTGCCAGCGAGGCCACGCAGCACCTCATCCTCCAGGCGGCCGTTCGACTGCCCCTCCGTCCATTGGGAACCGGTGCTAGCGTCGGCATAGCGGCCTTCGATATGGGCGGCAATGAAGATCTGTGATCGATTTTGATCGAGTGGCAGGGCAGTAATCTCCAGGAAATAGCGCCCTTGGGTCCAGCTGCGGACATCGCTTGCCGGCATGGCTGCAAAGTATTCGAGGTTGTTACGCGTCGTTCCCCCGCGGCTGAAGACGATGGGCTTGGTGGTCAACTTCCCTTCGGAAAGACGCGTCCGCTCTTCATTGAGTTCGATCTTACATTCCTGGAGGACACCTCGAACCGTCTCAATGATCTTCTCCCGGGGGACGCCGATCGGATAAGGGTTCTCCAGTGCGGCCTCGGCCTTCGGTCGGCTGAGCTGAAGTTGGGCCCAGACTCCTTCCGTCCCCGTTGCGAAGATTGCCAAGAGCAAGCTGGCCCCTGCCCATTGGCGAGCGGCTCTGCCGACTTCGCGTACTCCTCTCTCCCACTTCGCTGCCTGTGCCATCGTTCTTCTCCGTGTCTTCTGGGACGGTTCGTCGACCATCTCCATTCCGTGCCGGTCCTGCAACACCTCCCTGACCACGGGGCACCAACTCCCCTCCTCACGAATGGCCAGCGGAGGGACCACGCAACCTTCCAAATACATTGAATAGTTATTCAAAATAGATTGAACAGATATTCAAATGCACTCAGTTCATCTTCATTCCCTTTCTCAACATTGGTAACAATAGCAGCGGCTCCAGGGCAAGGCAAGATCCTTCCGCGTGGCATCTCTTCGGTTGGGGGGAAGGGAAGGTGCTTTCGAGTGGTCGCTTGGCCGCACTTTTTCGGAGGAGCCCCCTTTCTGTTATCCTCTGCCCTTGTCGGAACTGGACAAACGAAATAGAGTACGCTTCAATGAATCGGGGCTCCTCCGAGAATCCGCTTTAGCGAACCTGCGAGCAGCGACGCTCAAGAGCCCGGAAATGGTTCCTCCAATTTGAGTTGGGGGAACAGAGATGGAAGAGGAGGAACAGTCAGGTCTTGTGCGGGAGACCCTTGCGGAACCCCTTGGAGAGAATGGGGTCGGAATTCTGGTCATACCTGGGATTCTGACCTGGGAAGGCGCCGGTAGACCAGTGAGGGTGGGTGAACCTAAGCGGATGGTGGGTGTGGTCGGCGCATAATCGCGGTCCAACGCTGGATTGCGGTGGGGGATGCACCGTAAAACGCGGGGATGCGCCGACCAGACTCTCCCTTCGTCGGGTGATGGCTCACCGCTCCCTCCTCTTCCCGCGCCGTTTTCTGATGTCCAGGTCGACCTGGAGAGATTCTGCAAGGCATGATCAGCGATTATCGGGAGCGGTGGAGCCAGTATCAGACGGCGGTCTGGGAAGATCGATGGCGGGCCTCCCAAGGCAAAGGGGGGGGCGACGAATGGATCTTTCGGGAGTACAGCGATCTCTTCACCAGAGCCGCTAGCGAAGAGATCCGTCTCCTCCACGAAGAAACCCCTCAAAGTCAGACAACCGAGCGACAGCGCTTGGCGAGATTGCGTGCCTTCTCAACCGAAGGGCGCATCTGGCACCGACAAGTCGACCTGACCCAGGAGCTGGAACGAGCCTTCGCCGCCGGGTCGGGAGAGGGCGAGGATCTGGCTCGAGAGCGGCTGGTGCGCCTGACAGAGATGGCCCGCGCCGAGGGGAGCACCGATTATGCCGACCTTCGCCAGACTCTTCGCGGGATTGATTACCCAACGATCGCCCCCGCCGCCGAGCGATTGCTCGAATCTCTCCACCGAATCTTGCGTGACCTGCCCGAAAAGGGTTGGTGGGAGTCGGGTCAACACTTGGCGCCAATGGAGGGGCCCCTTCTCCGCGGGTGGGGTCGCCTGGAGCGATACCGCGATGTGATGTCTGGGATTGGCGTCAGGACTTGGCAGCAACCCGGCCTGACCTTCACGCCACAGTTGGCCGCGAAGCAGGAGAGGTGGGAAGAGAAGATCGACTGCTACCCGATCCGCGTACCAGAGGAGATCCGGGTCGAGCTGCCAGAAGAGGACGGGGCAACCCGAGAGCAACTCTTCTGGCGCTCGGTTGGCGTCGCTCAGTCCTATGCCTGGACCTCTCCTCAACTTGCCCTGGAGTTTCAGCACGTGACCCCGTGGGGGGACCGTGCGCTTGAGTTGGCGTGGGCGGGTCTCTTCGAGTCGCTGGTCCGCGACCGACACTGGCTGACTGAGATGGGCCGTGTCGTCGATTCCTGCGCCCTTCGCCGTTCCCTCTTCAAGCAGCGTCTGCTCCGGTTGCGCTTCGCGGCAGCATGGTTTCTCTTCAGCTACGCTGCATTGGTGGGGCGTTCCCCAGGGCGTGAACTGGACGCATATCTCGAAGCGACGGGCCGTGCCTTCTCGGTGGACCAGCCCCGACCGGGCTGCCTCCGCGAAGTCAGCCTCACCCTCGTCCCGGCCGATCTGCTCCGGGCAGCGGCCTTTGAGGCCTCCCTGCGCGATCGGCTGCGCTCGGCGTACGGCTTCCGTTGGTGGACCTCCCGTCGCGCGGGTGATCTTCTGATTGACCTCTGGAACACCGGGCAGCGTTACTCGATCGAGGAGATGGCCTCGCTGATCGGATTGGGAACGATCGATCTCGCCTGGGCGTTTGATGAACTGTCCCGCGACCTGCACGAACTGGTTGCGGCGGGATGACCAAAGAAACTGAGTAGAGGGGCTGAGAAGGAGGCAGGGGGAGCGGATGGCCAACGCGGCAGAGGAGATCGCCGAACCAATTGATGAGTCAGGAATTCCCAAGAGGACCCTTCTCGTTCCCTTGGGAGAGAGATCCTACGACATCACCATTGCCGAGGGGGCGTTGCAACGGACGGGAGAGGTTGCGCGACGGGCTTTTGGGCCGCGAGCGCGGCGCGTCGCGCTCGTCTCCGATCGCACGGTTCATCGCCTCCATGGCAATACGGTCGAGCGGGCGTTGCGGCAAGCGGGTCTCGAACCGCTGCCCTGCCTGATTGCCCCCGGGGAGCGAGCCAAGACGCTGCGCACTGCCGAGCGGATCTGGAGCACGCTGATCGCGGAACGATTTGAGCGGGGCGAAGGGATCGTCGCTCTCGGGGGCGGGGTTGTCGGTGATTTGGCGGGGTTTGTCGCCGCGACCTACCAGCGCGGAATCCCTGTCGTGCAGCTTCCAACGACCCTCCTTGCCCAGATCGACAGCTCCGTGGGCGGGAAGACGGCCGTCAACCACCCGCTTGGCAAGAACTTGATTGGCGCCTTCCATCAACCGTCAGCGGTATTGATCGACCCGGTCGTCTTGACGACCCTCCCTCGCCGCGAGTTCCAGGCAGGGCTCTATGAGGCGGTCAAATATGGTGTCATCCGCGACTCGGCACTTGCCCATTCGATCGAGACCGGGCTCGACCGTCTGCTGGCGCTCGACCCGGCCGTTCTCGTCCCCCTGATCGCCCGTTGCTGCCAGATCAAGGCCGAGGTGGTCACCGCGGATGAGCGCGAGGGTGGGTTGCGTCGCATTCTCAATTATGGACACACGGTTGGACACGCCCTCGAGGCCGTGACTGACTATCGCCGCTTTCGCCACGGCGAAGCCGTTGGCGAAGGCATGAAATGCGCAGCCGCCATTGCCGTAGCCCTGGACCTGCTCGCCTCGGAGCAGAAAGACCGCATCGACGCCTTGATCGATGCCGTCGGCCCCCGACCCCGGATGGACGACCTCGACGTTTCCGGGATCCTCGATGCCATGACCCGTGACAAGAAGGTCGTCGCCGGTCGCCTCTCCTTCATCCTCCCGACCCGGATTGGCGAGGTCGTCATTCGCGACGATGTCCCTTCCCGCGTTGTCCGCCAGAGGGTCCAATCTTTGATCAGTCCTTGGCGTACTCGTCGAACTGCCCGCGCACACCCGCGGCAGTGATTGCCGCTCTTTTCCTGCCTCTGGCTCACCGGGGTGGCACGTGAACTCTACCCCGCCAGATGGCTCGACCCCTTGGAGTTGGTTGTCTCTATGAACGATCTGGGATCCAGTTCTGCCATGCTTCGCCGCACGCGCGGCATCAGCCGCCTCCCTTTCCTCCTCCTCCTCGCCTTCAGTGCAGCCGTCTTCTATGTCATGGTCGTCTGGCTCCCCGACTACCTGTCTTTTCAACAGATGCGCTCCGCCACCGAGGAGATCGTTGATCGCGGGGCCCTTCAGTCGCTCGAACTGGTCGATGTCAAGGCACAGATCCAGCAACGGGCCCGCGAACACGGGCTCCCCTCGGACTATGACCTTCAGGTCGTCCGACAAGGGCGCCGCCTCCTTGTCCGCCTGACCTACTCGAAGCCGCTCTACCTCCCCCTCTTCATCTTCTCGAGCGAGACCGGCTGGCGGCGTGCCTCCGTCCACTGGCCCTACTCAATCTATGTCGATCATCCAGGAATCTGATCGCTGGCATCTGCGGGCCCTTCCCGCCAAAGAATAAGTCCCGGCGGGGAAACCCCGATCCGGGACCTATTCTTCCTCTTCTCTTGTCCAGTCATCTCAGGGAAGGGTGATCGTCAGCTCCCGCCCGAAGGCGAACTGCACCCGTTTCCTGGCCCGCATGGCTTTCGAGGCGGTTTGAGACAGCGCCGTGACCAGCATGGGCATGGCGATGGTCGCGTCGCAGCGGACCGTTACCGAGCGGGCATTCTTCGCCAAGCGCCCGAACGCCTGGGCTTGGTCGAAGTCTGCCCCGGAGTATCCCCCGAATTCAGGCGTCTCCGTGACAATCTGGACAGCATACTTGTGCCCACGCATCGTATTGTGAAGCAACGCGGCCGCGGATTCACTCTGTTGCAGGAAGGTCTTGGCGGTTCCGCCCCCAAAGTAGATCACCCCGGTCGAGCGCGACTTGGAGACGATCTGCGCCATCTCGACGACATCTTGAATGACATCGAACTGAAATGGATTCTTCTTCTCGATCCGACTGACCCCAATGGCCACACCGAAGGCACTGTCGGTGATCGCCGGGCAGAAGATCGGAACTCGTGCTTTGTAGGCCGAGGTCAGAATCCCGTCCTCGGTCGCGATCTCACTCAACTCTCGGCCAAGCAGGTGAAGAAACTCTCTCGTTGAATGGGGGTGGCTGTGATCAAGCTGCCCGGCAAAGCCGCCGATCCACTCGTTCGCCTCCCGGAACTCTTCTTCTGAGGCAAAGGTATCGTAGATCCGATCGACCTTCTCCTCGAGCAGGTCGTTGTCATTGACCCGCGGGTCGCCGATGTAATGGTGCCGACCGAGTGTTTCGTGAAGATCGTGAAAAAGATTGGCCCCGGTGGCGACGAGCACATCGATGCAGCGATTCTTGATGAGATAGGCCACCAGCCGTCGCATCCCCGCCGGAACGAGTGCCCCACCGAGCCCCATCATCACCACGGCGTTCTCCTGCAGCATCTGCAGCCAGATCTGGTGGGCAACCGCGAGGTTCCTCCCCTGGAACGAGATGTGCTCCATCTTGTCGAGCAGACCCGGAACGCTGCGGTCCCGATCGATCTGCAATGGTTGTGTCGGTTTGGTTAGGTACTTTGCACCTTTCATTCGTCGGATCATATAACGATGCTCCACCCGGGGGAGGTAAAAATGCGAAAAAAAGAAGAAG
This sequence comes from Blastocatellia bacterium, assembly GCA_049317725.1. Classification (GTDB taxonomy): domain Bacteria; phylum Acidobacteriota; class Blastocatellia; order RBC074; family RBC074; genus CAIOZW01. Next base: position 5,911 of record JBMOHS010000048.1, on the reverse strand, counting down.
GCCGCCACGCGGGGAGCGGATTGGTCCGCCTCCCCGGCCTGGTGGGTTAGCGCCGCTCGTTTGGTTCGAGATAGGTATATCCGGAGTAGTTGCTTTCGTACGCCGCGGTAATTCCGCTGGCCTCCGCTTCGGTCAGTTGTCCTTTTCGGATCTGTCGTTGCAGCAGGGTCGCAAAGCTCTCCTGCAAAAACTCCTTGCGATACTCGGCGAAGGAGAGCATATCCCCGACCTGTGATCCTGGGACCAGTCGACTGATATGGTAATCCCCGTGCTCGGCGATGATGACGTGCGCCTCGTTGGTCGTCCCGAAGAGGTTATGGAAATTTCCCATGACCTCTTGGTAGGCCCCGACCAGCATCAGGGCGAGGTAGTACGGGCGATTGTCCTTGAGATCGTGGACCTCGAGAACCTCCTTGACATCGTGCAGATCGACAAAGCGGTCGACGACGCCGTCCGAGTCACAGGTGATGTCGACGAGGGTCGCCGTGTCGGTCGGAATCTCGTTGAGCCGATCGATCGGGATGATGGGAAAGAGCTGGTCGATGGCCCAGTGGTCCGGGACTGACCGGAAGACGGAGAAGTTGCAGAGATACTTCGCCGAGAGGAGCTTGCGCAGGTCGTCAAACTCCTCCGACTTCAACTGGGAGTGGCGCGCAAAGTTGTTCGCCTTGTCGCAGATCTCCCAGAAGAGGACCTCGCCTTTCGCCCGTTCCTCCAGACTGATGAACCCGAGATCGAAGAGGGTGAAGAGCTCCTCCTTCTGCTCCAGCGCGTCGTGGTAGTACTCAAGGAAGTTCTTCGAGTTCAAGTTCCGATAGAGGTCGTGCAGCTCCTTGATCACCGGAGCCTTGTCTTCGGAGACGGGCAGGTTGTGGATCCCCTGAACTGTCTCGATCTCATCGACGATGTTGGTGATCAACATCGCGTGATAGGCGACCAGCACGCGGCCCGATTCGGTGATGACGTTCGGCTCGGGGACATTCTCCTCCCGACAGACGCTCTTGATGGTATAGATCACATCGTTGGCGAACTCTTGCAGGGTGTAGTTGGCCGACGATTCGAAGCTCGTCTTGCTGCCGTCGTAATCGACTCCGACTCCGCCGCCGACGTTGAGATGGTCAACATCGATCCCCATCTTGCGGATCTTGGCGTAGACTCGTGCCGACTCCTTGACACCCGATTTGACGCGCTTGATCTGGGTGATCTGCGAGCCGATGTGGAAGTGTAGCACCCGGAGCATGTCGATCATGCCGGCGTCGCGCAACAGCTTGACGGCCTGCAGCAGCTCCGAGGTCGTCAGGCCGAACTTCGACTGTTCTCCCCCAGACTTCTCCCAGCGGCCCGAGCCGCGCGTGTAGAGGCGAACTCGAAGCCCAATCATCGGTCGAATCCCGGTGGCACGTGTCTTCTCGATGACCTTCCCGAGTTCGTTGAGCTTCTCGATGACGATCACCACATTCTTGCCGACCTTCTTGCCAAGAAAGGCCAAGTCGATGAAGCTGTCGTCTTTGAATCCATTGCAGACCAGCAGGGATTCGGGGGACTGCTCCATGGCGATGGCAGCGTAGAGTTCTGGCTTGCTGCCCGCCTCCAAGCCATAGTGATACTTGGTGGCCTCTTCGAGATAGGCCTCAATCACTTGCCGTCGCTGGTTGACCTTCATCGGGAAGACCGCCAGGTGATTGCCGTGGTAGTCGAACTCCTTCATTGCTTGCTGAAAGGAGTGGTTCATCTTCCGAACCTGACTGGCAAAGATTTGGGGAAAGCGGAGCAGCAGGGGAAGCTTGACGCGTTTGGCGAGCAGGTCGTCGACCAGTTTCTTGATGTCGACAAAGCGGGGATCTCCATCGGCGGGCCGCGCGATGAGATGTCCCTGCGAATTGATGGAAAAATATCCGGCGCCCCAATTCTCGATGCCGTATGTTTGCGCAACCTCAGCAATGGCTGACTTCATCTTTGTCTGTTCAATTACCTCCATCGGATGACTTGTCCGTTATGTCTACCGGTTGATTGATTGTTGGGGAACCTGCTCTTGGAGCCGTCCACAGAGAGTGCTTCCAGGGGGAAAGCCACAGGATGCCTGTCCAGCATAACCACCACTCGCCATCAGGCGCGACGAAGAGGCAGACTGGGCGGCGCGGACGTGACGGGGGAGAACCTCCCGGCTGTCAAAGTAATGATGGACAATACCAGATTGACCGGGGCCTGTCAAAAATTATTTTCGGCAGGAAGTGGAGGGGGAAAGTATAGGAAAATGAATAACTTAGCTCGTGTTTTGCTGGGGCGCCGGGTGGGGTTGTCCAAGGGCGACCGGTTCCAGGAGGAGCGGTCCCGCTTGTCTGCGGCGACAGTGCTCGATGGATGCCCCCTTCGGGAAGGGGGCTCGGCTTACGGGGAGGCCGGCAGCATGTTGCGAATGGCGGCGATCCGCCAGCGGGCCTCGGTCTTCTGGACGAGCAGGCTGGTCCACATTTGGCGGGGGGCAGCGCCGTCGCGTGGGGTGAGAGTGTAGCGCCCATCGACGAGGGCGATGTCGGGGGAGAGAAAGCGGATCTGGGTGATGGTGATCGTCCGGGAGCCACTGTTTTGACGCGAGCTGGCCACGGTGCCAGCGACGACGGCCTCGCGTCCGAGGCGCCACTCTCCGGAGGAGACGAGTTGGTCGGCGTCGGGGGTGAAGAGGTCGGCGGTCGCGATCGGATCGATCTTTTCGCGGGCGGCTACGTAATCGTCGACGAGCTGGCGAACGGCAGCCTCTTCTCTCTCAGGGGGAGGGGGGGCCGGAGACTGGCGAAGCGAGGCCGGCAGCCAGATGAAGAGAAGACTGAGCAGGGGAAGGGTCAGCAGAGATCGGTATCGAGGCATCAGGGCACCTTTCCGTTTCATCTTTCCATTTCAAATGCAAGGCGAGAGATCTCCTCTCGCTCCTCCTTCTGCCAGAGGCGGCGGATCGCCAGGACCTCCTCGGCCAGGGCGATCAGGGAAGGGCGGAGGGCTGGTCCGCGGTCGAGCCCTTCTGGCAATGGGTAGCGTTCAGGTAGACGGAGCGGGATCTCGGTCTCCCTCTCCGCGCGAGGGACGCGCGTGATCAACTGGTAGAGATGGAATTCGGGGGTGCCGAGCACTTTCTTGGACTGTTGGAGGCTGCGCCCCAGCGCGGGGTCAAGCTCGCTGATCGCGTTGAGGAGCGCGCTGCAGAGGAATGTCGCGCAGAAGACGGTCTTGCCGGTGGGGTGGGTTGGGTCACAGCCTGCGCTCCCCATGACCCGGCAGCTCGGAGGGCAGCAGCCGGTCCCCTGCCGATGGCAGCGTGCGCAGATCTCGTGGACGCCGGATTCGGCGAAGAAGGCGTCGAGCCGATCGATCAATTCGCGGCGGGAGAGGAGCGGTCCTGCCACTTGTGGAGAAGAGGCACCCGGGGAGGGGAGGGCGCGACGCGCGGCCCGTGCGCACCGCGGGCAGCGCCATCCCTCCTCGACCACCTCCAGGTCGAAACGACCGGGTGTCGCTACCGGCACGATCGCATAGTCCTGGTAACGCCGCGCCGCCGGTCGCTGGCATTCTTGGCAGGGAGTGCTGGCGTGAGTGGTTGACAAGTGGTTCTTCTCCTTCGATCCGTCCGGTTTTCCCTCCTGCGATTGCAGATTGAGAGGGGGAGGGGATCACCTCCTCAAAGACGAATCCGACGCAGACGGAGCGCATTGGCAATGACCGAGACGGAGCTGAAGGTCATGGCGGCGCTGGCGATCATCGGACTGAGCAGCAGTCCAAGGAAAGGGTAGAGGACCCCGGCGGCCAGGGGAATCCCAATTGCGTTGTAGGCGAAGGCGAAGAAGAGGTTCTGGCGGATGTTGCGCATCGTCGCGCGGCTCAAGTGGCGAGCCCGGACGAGACCCTGCACATCACCGCGAACGAGGACGATGCCAGCGCTCTCCTTGGCGATGTCGGTCCCGTTTCCGAGGGCAATCCCGACCGATGCGGCGGCGAGGGCTGGGGCGTCGTTGATCCCGTCGCCCGCCATGGCCACCGTCTGGCCTGCTGCCAGCAGCGACTGGACGACCGCTTGTTTGCCGGCGGGGCGAACATCGGCGATGACCTCGTCGAGCGCGAGCTGACGGCCGAGGGTCTCGGCGGTGGTCTGGTGGTCACCGGTCAGCATGATCAGTCGCAGCCCCTCTCTTCGCAAGGCAGCGAGAGCCTCGGCGGCGTCCGGTTTGAGCGGATCGGTGATGCCAAGGGTGCCGATCACCTGCCGGTCGCGAGCGAGGTAGACCAGCGTCTCTCCTGTCCGACGCCGCTCCTCGGCGCGGGCCTGGAGAGAGGCAGGGATCTCGAGGCGCAGGGCGTCGACGATCAAGGCCAGGTTTCCCAGCGCGACGAGTCGACCGTCCGGGTCCGTCCCCTCAAGGCCGAGTCCTGGGTGGACCTGCCAGTTGGTGATCGGCATCCCGTCGATCCCTCGTTCGCGGGCCGCGGCGAGGATGGCCCCGGCCAGTGGATGTTCGCTTCTCTCTTCGAGGCCGGCGGCGATCGCCAGGAGGGTCGCCTCTTCGCCAGGAATGACCGCGTCGACCGAGACGACGGTGGGGCGCCCGAGGGTCAAGGTCCCGGTCTTGTCGAGGAGGAGCGTGTCGACCCGCGAGAGCGTTTCGAGTGCTTCCGCGTCGCGAACCAGCACGCCCGCCAGGGCGCCTCGTCCAGTCCCGACCATCACCGACATCGGCGTAGCCAGCCCGAGTGCGCAGGGGCAGGCAATGATCAGAACGGCAATCGCGTTGACCAGCCCGAAGGCGAGGCTGGGGGGCGGACCGAGCAGACTCCAGCCAAGAAAGGTCAGCAAGGCGACGAGGACGACCGCCGGCACGAACCATCCCGCCACCTGGTCGGCGAGGCGTTGGATCGGTGCCCGGCTTCGCTGCGCCTCTCCGACCATCTGGATGATCCGCGCGACCATCGTCTCATCTCCAACCCGATCCGCCCGCATGACGAAGCTCCCGGTATGGGTGATCGTCCCTCCCAGGACGGCTTCGTCGACTCCTTTCGCGACCGGGAGCGGCTCGCCTGTCAACATCGATTCGTCGACCGTTCCGCTTCCTTCAAGGATGGTTCCGTCGACGGGGATCTTCTCCCCCGGACGGACCCGCAGCAAGTCTCCCGGAAGGACCTCCCCGATCGGCGTCTCGATCTCGATCTCCCTGCCCACGTCTGCCTTGACCCGTTCGATCCGGCGGGCCGTGGCCGGGGTCAACTCGAACAGCAGCCGGATCGCTCCCGCCGTCTCTCCCCGCGCCCGCAGCTCGAGGACTTGGCCGAGGAGAACCAGCGTGGTGATCACTGCGGCTGCTTCAAAATAGACAGCGAGGGATCCATCCTCTCCACGAAAGGCCTCGGGGAAGAGCCCGGGCAGCAGGGTGGCCACCACACTGTAACTCCAGGCGGCACCGGTCCCGATCCCGACCAGCGTGAACATGTTCGGCGCACGATTGACGAGCGAGGTCCAGGCCCGCACGAAGAAGGGCGCACCGGCCCAGAGGACGACAGGTGTCGCCAGCAGCATCTGCCCCCATCGTCCCGCCGGGGCGGAGAGCCAGCGATTCGACGCCAGTGCCGGGATCATCTCCGCCATGGCCAACCCGAAGACGGGAAGGGTCAGCAGCAGCGCCACGCGGAAGCGCCGTGTCATCTCTTCCAGTTCCGGGTTGACCGCGAGCGCCGAGTCACGAGAGAAGACCTTTGGTTCCAAGGCCATCCCGCAGATCGGACAGCTCCCCGGGCCTTGCTGTTCGACCTCCGGATCCATCGGGCAGGTGTAGATCGCCTCGGCGGAGGCCTCTCCGCTCGACGGCATCATCGATTGCGGGCCGGCGGCCAGCGCTCCCGCCGGATCTTTGCGGAACCGGATCAGGCAGCC
>JBMOHS010000047.1:0-22489 GCA_049317725.1 Blastocatellia bacterium | reverse complement strand
TCTCCATTCCACAAGTTGCACCCTGGGCTGGTATGCGGCGCCCCGTTGGGGCGCTGGTGGAAATGCCCCCTTTTTGGCACGAAATGTCCAAAGTCCAGTCCCGGAGCAACACTCCGGGTATGCTCCCCCCCATACCCTGCGTTCCTCCATCACTTGTCAGGCTCCACAAGGTTGTACTTCGAGTTTCTCTCTCTTACACTCTGTCCTCATAAGAATGCTCCTGTTTCTTCATATAAGTGATTGTGCACAAAGTTGTTATCTCCTCAACAACAGCCTTTTTCCAAACACTGATGAGAAATGCGGGTTAGCCCCCGCTCGAATACATTGCTTCCACCAAGTCCAGGGGGAGAAGGAATCCCGAATGATTCCCAGCGGAACTGAATTGAGGATCGTTGCTGATTTGCGACATCTCCAGAATCGGAACGACTCACGGCATCGATGAATTTCAAGGGACCCAATCTTCTTCTCGGCGATCTCCGTGGCTCGGTGGCGCAATCATCTCTTCAGTTTTGACGTTGGTCTCTGGTTGACCCAGTCCACTTTCTGATCTTCCTCTCCGTGAGTCGTTATCCAGAATCAGTCAACTCGAATTCAGCCCCCCCTTCCCCCTGATCACCAATCATGGAGTCACTCAACACGAACTCTGACCGGTGGCGCCGATCTCCCGTTGACGGAAAGGACCGAGTCAGTCAATCCTTTCGGTCCGGCAGGTATTTGAAGGTTGAGCTGATCCAGCCCCGCATAAGTTCCCTGTGGGCCAACATAGAGCAGAGGGACCGGTTGGCCGCCGAGGGTGACCTCGACGGAGCGGCGGGGAGCATGGCGGAACCCTGTCCCAAAAAGAACGAGGTAGTCGCCAACGCGGACCGGATTGGGCGTACCATCAAGGTTTCCGACCTCCTGAAAAGAGACGCCATCGCGTGTCACCAGAGCGGCAGGGGCCCCGGTGCCCTGGGCATTGCTGGTAAAGAGGGCGGGGGCGGCTGGTGCGAGGCTGACCGTTTGGCGAGAGACCGCCCCACTGGACGTGGTCAGCTCGATAACGGCGGTTCCGGTCTGAACACCGTCGGGGATCAGGAAATTGACCTGGCCAGGGGAGACGAAGAAGAGCGGAGCGGCCTGCCCATTGAGGCGGACCGATGTTCCATCGAGATTGGCAGGAAGCGGCAGGGAGGTGGCCGCGACAGCCGTACTCGCCAAGCCACTCCCGAAGGCCACCACAATCGAAGAGGGTGCCAGGGAGAAGGGAGAGTAGCTGGCAGCCGAGACCGTCGCCAGAGGAGACGCCGTCCCCGGTCGTACAAAGGCTTTCGCTGCCGTTCGAACCCCATCCGGGTTGAGTACCCGTAAGGCAACCTCCTCGCCAGGAGGTGCCGCGACTCTCCAGAGAGCCGCGGAGTGGAGTCGGCGCGCGGCTTCGACAGCGGTCGTCCGGGTGTCGCGCAGACTGCGCCCTTCGATCTCGATCTCAGCACCAGGAAGAAATCCTGTCCCTTCCACTATCAGGGCGCCCTGGGCATCCAAGGTTACCGATTGCAGAACCGGGGCTGAGAGGGGCAACTCGAGCCCATCGACCGTGAACCCAATGAAGGCGAGGCTCATCTCATCGGTTGTCTCCTCTCCCCAACGTACCTCTTTGGGTGGGGAGCTGGGGTTGCGTGGATTGCTGGCGGAGTTATCAAAGATCGTCGTCAGCTTGAGGGTCGATCCTCCCGTCAGGGTGACAGGCTGACGGTAGAGATAGGTTCCCTGCCAGTTGAAGTCCCAATCCGGAATATCGATCAGACAGTCCGGCCGAGTCGTTCCTGGACGCTGCAACTCAACTTTAATGCGCCGTCCCAGCAGGTGCATGTGGGGAGTGACCGCCCACATCTTTCCTGCCAGGAAGAGGGGGATGTTGAACGTGGCATTGACCTCGTGCTGGCGACTGCCGGCTGGAATGACGAACTGCGTATTGACCAGTGGGAGTACTTGCAGGGCATGTCTGACCGGCCGCTTGGCAAAATAGAGCCCGACTGGCGTCCGGTCACTCTCCGGCTCTTCCGTTGGCGAGTAGTGCACCTGGATCACGACGCGGGAGTTGTTGGCCAAGCGGATCCCCGTCCCTTCCGGTGCGAAGTAGCCACGGGAGCCGGGGGCCCATCCGCCGAGCATCTCCGTCGTCCGGGTACGGGGGCCGCCGAAGCAGGTGTAACCGGGGCCAGGCTCGGCGGCATCGAGCTGGGCAGACTCCCCAGCCGGGTCGGCATAGGCGATGACGTGATGAACAATCGCAGGATTGCCCGGCTTGACACTGAGCGCGCTGACCCAGCGATCCCCGCGGAGATCCCCGACGGGAACGGTAAAGCAACGGTAGAGGTCCCGACCGGGAGGGGGCGTGTAGGGCTCTTCCGGGGTGAGCACCAGATCTGGAGCCCCGAGGGACCAACCGTCCGGAAACTCGAGGGGGGCCGGCAAGTCGACAGGTTGCCCCTCCGGGGCTCCACTGTCGGCCCAAGCGACGATCGTCTGGATCTCTGCCTCACTGAGTGACTGGACATCCTGAAAATCGCCACACCCGGTGACTGGCTTCCAAGGGGGCATCTGCCGCCGCAGCACCTGCTCCCGGATGGCCACTGCCCAGGGTCGCGTCTCCTGGTAGGTCATGAGGGAGAAGGGAGCGATATCCCCCGGATGGTGGCACGTTTGACAACTCCGCTGGAAAATGCGAACGACCTCTTTGTTGAAGGTCGGGCCCGACTGTCCGCTGGCGATCCCCACACCGATCTCATCGATGAGGGGCACGTCCCAAACAGCCTGCCCGATCCCCCACAAGAGAAGGATCCCCCAAATGGTCACGGCCACCCGCTTCTTCAATGGCTGAAATGAATGTCGTCGCATCTGTTCCTCCTCGTCTCACCCGTCAGAGAGCTTACTTTACAGGAATCCTGAGCAGGCGGGCCATGGTGCCCCCATAGATCTTCTCGCGACTGGGTTCGGGAACCTGACAAGCATCGAGCATGGCATCGAACTGGCGCATCACCGAGTCGAGATTCTCCGGTGCCTCGTCCGTCCCAAAGACGATCTTCTCGAAGGCGTAGACAGCTTCGCTGGAGCTGTGCAAGCTCGGGCCATCCCACCAGAGGTAGTCACGGAAGACCGCCAAATTCCTTGCCTTCTTGAGCAGCGACGACCCTGTCAGATCGAAGTAGAGGTTCTTCTCCCAGCGGGCAGCCTCGGCCGCCTCTTCATACCAGGGATTGCCGAGATGCGCGCCTTGAATGATGAGCCGAGGGAAGGCACGAGCGATGGTATGGAGGTACGAGGGCCGCATTCGTGCCATCGAAGAGGGCTCCGGCTCATCACTCGATCCAGAGACGATCCCGGTGTGGAAGAGCGCGATCAGGTTGAGCGACTGCAGCACCTCGTAGATGGAAAAGTAACCAAAGTCGTCCCAGTTATGTTTCGGCGTATGCATCTTGATGCCGCGAAACCCGGCGGCGGCAAATTGGCGGATCTCCCGGATCGCCGAAGTGTCGTCGACGTTGATCTGTCCGTAGGGGATGATGACGTCTGGGTGTTCGGCGGCGGCCCGGCGAACCGTCTCGAGGTGGGCGGCACGGGTCAGAACACAGGCCATCGCGCGGCGGGGACGGTAGATTCGTACCAGCCGTTCAAGATAGTCCGGAGCTGGACTGAAATGCTGGTGAGAATCGATGATCAAGCGACGACCCTGCCCTGGTCGAGCTGCGGAGATTCCTCGATCAAGCCCTCCTACGGCCAGCGTGGCCCCGACCTGCTGAATAAATCGACGACGCGCCATCTCTCTCTGATCCACAACTCTCTCCTCTCGGGGGAAATTCCATCCTTGCGTGACTCGCAACACTCCCCTATGATCTCACATCCGAGGAAGAGATGGCTCCGCTCACACCGTGAGATCTCCTCCAGGCACCAGATGAAATGACCCTGCTGATGAAAAATTGGATCCTATGCTATCTCGCCACAGGCTGCAATATCTTGCCGTAGGGGTCGTCAATACCCTCTTTGGCTATGGCTGTTTCGCGTTTCTCCAGTGGGCCCTGACGGACCATCTGACGCACGCTTACCTTCTCGCCAGCCCACTCTCCTCGCTGATCAGTATTACCTTCTCTTTTCTTGGGTACAAGCATTTCGTCTTCAAAACCAAGGGGAACTACTTTCGGGAGTGGGTTCGTTGCCTGATCGTCTACAGTGGAAATATCGTCATTGGCCTGCTCTGTCTGCCGCCCCTGGTCCTGGGGCTGACCAGCCTGACCAGCATCAGGAAGGGAGCGCCGTATCTGGCACAGGGGATCGTCCTGATCCTCGGCGTCGGGTTGAGCTATTTTGGCCATTCCCGGTACTCCTTCCGGAGTCATGAATCGAGTGAACGAGAGGCTTAGTTGTCTTGGCCAGCGAGAAGATTGGGCCGAGACAAACGCCAGGAAGATCCAGACGAAATGAGGGGGGCAGAAGAGAGAGAGAGGCGAGGGCTCAAGGCTGACTTGCCGTTCCCGGAAAGCACCTCCTGCGGGGCACACCACAAAAATGCGGTGGGCCTTTCGACCCACCGCCACAAGAGTCCATCAACTAAGCACCAGCTACGGAAGTAACTTGTTGTTCGTGGAGGCTGCTCCTTACTCGCGACTGGAGAAGGAGTAGCTCAATCCAACGATGAATGTGTTCTGATGGCGCAGGGTGTTTCCTGCGGCATTGGTGAAGAAGTCGCGATTCGAGATATCCCGTCGATACTCGAACCTGGTGACCAGTTGACTGGCCAGCTTCATCTCCTGCGTCAATGTCAGGCCTTTAACGGTCTGGGCCGTGCCCGTGCGCAGCCCCTTGTCGTCGTGAAAGATCTCGAATCGGGGGGAGAAAGCGAACCGGTCGTTGAAGGCGTAGCGCAGATATCCGGCAGCACCGGTCCAGGATCCCCGGTTGCCAGCATTGTCTCCATCCGACCCCGTAACAAAGTTGCCCATCAGCGAAAGTTTGTCGTTGACCAGATAGGTGGCGACGGTATCGGCGATGTGTCGCCAGTTGTCGCGGCTGGAAACGTCAGGAACATTGGCAAGCGGTGCCTCGGGTCCGGCCAGGTAGGTCTGAGTCAGCGCGAACCGCTTGGTCGGGTTGAGGCTCAGTTGAATGCCCGCCGTCTTGCCAGCCACGCGCGCCTGATTGTTCTCGAACATATTGTCCCAGCCATCGAAGAGAAATCCGGAGACGGCCACCTTGTCGTTGACGGCATATTTGGCACGCAAGCCCATGTGATAGTACGGGCCGAAGGCGAAGAGCCAGCCGCGTGAGTAGTTGAAGTTGTTCGCCGTATCGATCACTTCGGCGCCGACCGGGGTGTACATCTTCCCGAAATCGAGCGTCAAGCCCTTGCCAACCGGGGCGACATAGCTGACATAGGCCTGCAGGATATGCTTGGTTGCCTCGTTCCGCTGGGCGTCACTCACCGAGATGATCCGGTCGACCGTCTCGCCCAGGCCGATGTCGAACTGAAATCCAAGCGGGCTCTCGAGGGAGTTGGCCTTGGTCAACCCCAGCCGCGCCATCTGCAGGCTGAAAGAGTTGTGGCGAACATCAAAGGCGCGCCCCTGAGTGAACATATCGACTTGGTTGGTGTTGTAACTGTAGTACCCATCGACGACGCCAGTGACCTGCACATCCTTGAGAAACTTGAGGAACTGACCGTTCTGCTTGGCCTCCTCTTTGAGGTCGGCCACCTCTTTCTCGATCTTCTCGGTCTGGGACGGTGCTTGGCTGGGTGCGGTGGCCGTTGCCTGCTCAACCCGGATGATATGGGTCGGCTCATTGGCACTGTCCGAGAGCGTTGCCAAGCGCTGCTCCAACTGTTGAATCCTCGATTCCAGCTCGGTGATCAAGCGAACCATCTCGTGATCGTTGGGCCGAACCGTCCGGGTTGGAATAACGGGCCCAATGCGGGGCCCAATGCGGGGATCGTTGGCCGCAGAGATTGCCGCGGAGGCCAACTGTGCCCGCCCCTCGAGCGCCAGCAGGCTGATCGTCAGCAGAATCATCATCGATCCCATCGCACCCGTCGCGATGGGGCGCCACGAGGATCGGCCTGTCTCTCCTTTGATCTCGGTTGTTCTTCCACCTCGATTTCCGTTCTTTGTTCTATCGAAAATAGCGCCGATCCGGCGGTCTATGGTTGAAAACTGCATTGACTTTGCCTCCAGTCGAGAGACCTGATGGACTGGAAGGGAGTGCCAACGCTTGTCCCATACGAACGGGGCGTTTACACTTGCTCCAGATCCACGCAGGTGATGTCCAGTTGCTATGCGTGGTTCGCACGAGGGGAGCGGGCTCAGCGATGTGTCCGCATCGCTGGTTCAGTCCACTCCCCTCTCTCTTCTTGATCGATGAACGATCGCTTCTCGTCTCTTCGTCACCCCGGGAACCGGCCTCCCACTGGCACTCCTCTCCGCACTGGAGAGAGAGCCGGGAGCCTCGGTGGAGCCTCAGACTGCGTTGAGGCCGTGTTCCCCCGTCCGGATGCGTACCGCCTCTTCGACCGGAAACACAAAGATCTTCCCGTCCCCAAACTTGCCCGTCCGGGCAGCCAGCACGATGGCATCGACGACTCCGTCACAGATCTCGTCGTCGACGACGACCTCAACCTTGATCTTGGGGACAAACTCGACCTTGTACTCACTGCCGCGATAGACTTCGGTATGGCCCTTCTGGCGACCAAACCCCTTGACTTCGCTGATGGTCATCCCTTGTACCCCAAGTGCCTGGAGAGAGTCTTTGACCCCTTCGAGCAGATGCGGGCGGATAATTGCTTCGATCTTCTTCATTGCTTGCCTCTCCTTTCGGACCCATACGGCCCATCGGTCATGCACCCGTTCTACTCGTGGACAATATTGGCGGCGCCGCTGAATCCCAGCCGATTCTCTCCTGAACTGAAGACTCCGGAGGCAGCGAGATCGAGGTCCAAGTTATACCCCTCCTCGCCGTGCTGGGTCACATCGAGCCCGAGCGTTTCGTGCTCGCCACTGACGCGCACTCCAATGGCCAGATCGATCACCTTGAGGATGACCCAGGAGGCAATCATGCCGAGCCCGATCGCGATCAGCGCAGCGATCAACTGATTGACCACCTGCATCGCGTTCCCCTCGAGCAAGCCACTCGGAAGGGCATTCCCGGCGCTGTCCTTGAAGACGGTATTGACCGCACTGTTGGCGAAGACCCCTGTCAGAAGAGCCCCGGTCAAGCCGCCAATCCCGTGGACACCGAACGCGTCGAGCGTGTCGTCATAGCCCAGCCGCTTCTTCAACTCTGTCACGCCGAGGAAACAGATGACACCAGCGAGAAACCCGATCGCCAGCGCGGCCATCGGAGTGACGAATCCGGCCGCGGGCGTGATTCCAACGAGCCCCGCAACGGCGCCGGAAATCCCTCCGAGCACGGTCGGCTTGCCCAGGCGGACCCACTCGACGAGGAGCCAGCCAATCGTCGCTGCGGCCGCTCCCAGATGGGTCGTGACAAAGGCGTTCGTGGCAAGGCCACCCGCGGCGAGTGCGCTCCCCGCGTTGAATCCAAACCACCCGACCCACAACAGGCAGGCACCGATGACACTGATCACCAAGTTGTGCGGCATCATCTGCGTCTTGGGGTAGCCCAGCCGCTTACCGAGATAGAGTGCGCAGACCAAGGCCGAAAAACCCGACGAGATGTGCACCACCGTACCACCCGCAAAATCGAGTGCCGGGATGGCGCCTCCCAGAAAGGCGTTGAGCAACCCACCGTCTCCCCAAACCATATGAGCCAGGGGGAAGTAGACGATCAGGGCCCAGAAGGAGCAGAAGAGCAACATCGCCGAGAACTTCATTCGCTCAGCAAAGGCACCCGTGATCAGCGCCGGGGTAATGATCGCGAACATCAATTGGAAGACCATGAAAGTCTGGTGTGGGATCGTCGCGGCATAGCCGGAGGGCTCCGCTCCAACTCCACGCAGAAAGACATAGTCAAGACCACCGACCAAGGCGTTGCCCTTGGCAAAGGCCAAGCTGTAGCCAAAGAGCACCCAGAGCACGGACATGACCGCCATTAATACAAAGCTCTGCATCATCGTCGCCAAGACATTCTTGCGACGCACCAGTCCACCATAAAAGAGTGCCAGTCCGGGACCGGTCATCATCAGAACGAGTGCCGCACAGACCAGCATCCAGGCGTTGTCCCCGGCGCTCTGCGCGTTGGCCACCGCCGCTTCGGCGCTGGCCAATCGTTCTTCGACTGTCTGCGCCAGGGCACTGCTGTATGACACAATCAGAATGGGCAGTAGACGCCACGTGATTCTTACAAATGTCTGTCTAGTCATCGAAGGGTTCCTCTTCTTCCTCTGTAAGTATTGTGATTACCAACCGACTACCAAACTGAGAGAAACGTTTATGGGAGATCGCGCAATGCTTCGTGGAGAACCCCTTCAATCGCGGGGAGCGAAGCGTCCGGGAGTTTTCCTCCCGCGGCGTCGACCACGTAGAAGATGTCGAGTGCCAAGTGCATCTCCGTCGCCACCTTGGCAAAGACAATGTCGAGCCCAAGACCGGTGAGGGTGCTGGCGATGCGGTAGGCCAATCCCAGCCGATCCCCCGCACGGACTTCGAGAATAGTGCTCTTCTCCGACGTCTGCTGGTCCCAACCAAACTGCGTCGGCAATGCCTGCCGGAGGTTGCGCCTGCGCAGCCGCGCCGATCCTTGCGCACGAAGACGACGCGTGACGGCCGCGGCGACATCGAACTCTCCCCGAAGCGATCGCTGAATGGTCACATCCAATTGTTGCCAGCGGCCCGGATCGACGATCGGTTCCCCTGCCGCATCGACCACCTTGAAGGAGTCGACGACCAGCCCATCCGCCCGCGTATTGAGCTGAAGACTGAGAATGCTCACGCCGTGTGCCGCCAAGGCGCCGCTGACGCTTGCCAGGAGTCCTCTCCGATCGTGTGTACTGAGGTGAAGGTCTGTCGATCGCGTCGTCAAGTCCAGTTTCCAACTCGTCCGAACTGGCTGTGAGAGTTGCCGTGTGGCCAGCCGCAGATGCTCGGCGATCGTCGTTGCCGGGGTAAAGCACGCGTACTCCCGGGGCAAGAGCGCAAGATGGCTCCGCACCTCCTCCTCACTCACCTCGCTGGCGAGCGACTTGATCAACGACTCGATCAGGGATTGATGGACCTGTTCGTTCTCTTCGAGCGGGGCCAACACCGCGTGGGTGCGCTGATAGAGCTCCCAGAGGAGCGAGTCTTTCCACTCGTTCCACACTCCGGGACCGACCGCATTGACATCGGCGTAGGTCAGCAGGGTCAGCAGGGTCAGCCGCTCGACCGTTCCCACTCGGGCGGCGAAATCGCGAATCACCTTCTCGTCGGTGAGATCCCGTCGCTGGGAGATCTGTGACATCACCAGATGCTCACGCACCAGAAAGAGGATCACCTCGGCCCGCTCCGCTTGAATCGCCCACTCGTCACAGATCCGACGCGTGATCTCGATCCCCTTCTCCGTATGCCCCCCGCCGAGCCCTTTGCCAATATCGTGAAAGAGCATCCCCAAGTGGAGCGCCAGTGGATCCGCAACCTGCTGATAGAGCGTGCGGTATCGTTCGAGCGCCTTCCCCCGCGAAGTGTGCAGTTCATCCAACACCTCGAGGGCACGCAATGTGTGCTCATCGACCGTGTAGCGGTGGAACAGATCGTGCTGCACCAGACAGGTCAAGCGGCCAAATTCGGGAAGAACCGCTCCGAGGAGGTCGAGAGCGTGCATTCGTCGCAGGGTTCCCGCGACACGCCCGGTCGTCGCAACCATCCGCAGAAAGGACTCCCGGACCTCCGGGGATGTCCGGTCCCCCTCCCCCAATTGCTGGCGTGCCGCCTCCATCGACTCTTGCAGCGTCGGACCAATCCCCGAGCCGGTCGCCTGCGCATACCCGAAGGCGAGCATCATCCGCGGCAGATCGAGCCGTCCCTCCTCTGTCGCACTGTTCCACTCCAACAAGCCATCGCGAATGAGGAAGCCCCCCATGGCCGGGGCAACCCTCGCCCGCTGGTACCACCTTCGCTTAAGGTGACGATGGCGCAAGCGCTCCACGCAGGAGGTGGTCAAGAAGTGGAGACGGCGCGCTCCGAGGTAGTAGTCCCGCATGAGCAGCTCGGTCGCCTGCTGTTGCTCCGTGTCGCGATACCCCAAACTCTCCGCAATCTGTTGCTGGACCCCCAGCGTCAGCAGATCGCTGGGGCGTCCCGTCTGCTGGTGCATCTCGTGGCGAATCCGGAGCGTGAAGGTGTAGGCGCGCATCATCTCCTCGCTCTCTTGATGTCGAACCCCACCCGCTTGAAGCCTGTGCCGGATCAGCGCGCTCCCGAGGGCTACTCCCTCTTCTCCCCCTGATCCAAGGACAATCCGGATCGCCCAGCAGAGCGCATGCAGATCACGCAACCCACCTGCCGACTCCTTGACGTTCGGCTCTTGCAGACAGACGACTGGGCCTGCTCCCCGATACTGCGACTCCCTGTCCTTCTTCAAATCATCGAGACATCCGCCTGGATCCCGCGCCAGGACCTCCTCGTCCAGCCGCTGCGCCAAGACTTTGACCAACCACGCAGCCCCCCACACTGGACGGGCGTCCAAGAGCGCGTGGCGCGTCACCACATCCTCTCGCGCCGCCTTGACACAGTCATCCAGCGATCGCAGACTGTGCCCGACGCGAAATCCCCCATCCCAGAGCTGATAGAGCAAGATCTCGTTGAGTCGACTTGCCACGGGGAAGTCGCTCGTCCCTCGGTAGAGGATCAGCAAGTCGATGTCCGATCCAGGAGAGAGCTCCCCTCGACCATACCCACCGAGAGCGACCAGGGCGATCCGATCGACGCCTCCCAGATCGAACCCACCCAACTCTCTCCGCCACGCCGCCTCTGCCGCCTCTGCAATCACTCGGTCGGCGACCCGGCTGCGTTCCGTTACCACATCCCAGCCATCCTCTCCCTGCCGATGCCGCTCGGCCAGCCGCTCTTCCTCGGTCGCCAGTCGTTGGCGCACAATCTCCGAGGGGGGCACTTGTCGCGCTGGCCCAACGGCCGCCGCCCCTTCTCCCCTTCGCTCCTTTGGCAACGCCTCGCTCCGCATTCTCTTCTCTCTCGTTCGGCTCGCTTGGAGAGACTATCCTCCCCCGCTCCAGCGGCCTTGACTCGGACAACCTTGAGCAACTGTGCGCGTGTTTCGATATCCCATATTGCAAGCCCGATGCCAGAGCGGTTCCGGACTTGCTGAGAGCGTCCAATTGCCCCCTTTAACTGTTAGACTTTTAAGAAGGTTACAGTCTTCTTTCTCCCCCTTTTTTTCAATTGCCCCCTCAATCACTTTTTTAACATTTTTGTATTTTTTTATCCCTGCCAATACAATATCGTGACATCAGAAGAGAGCTGACCAGCGCTGGCTTGATCTTGGAAGACCAGCGGGAGGAGAACCAAAGGAATTGGAGCGGGACGCGACGAATCTCTCCAAACATTCCCGTTGGAGGTCGAATCTTTTCCAGATCCAGTCGACTATTGAGATGGATCGGGGAGTCAAGCTCGGAGCCACGCCCAACTCACCCAACATTTTTGTCGGGACGACTTTCCAAAGCCACAATTTTGGCTTACTGACGTGGACAGCGCCCAGAGAGAATTACCAGCGGTGATGGACGAGAGGGCGGATCTGTTGTTGGTAGAGGGAGTCGATCTGACGAAGGAGTGGATCGGGGAGAGGAAGGAGGTGGGTGGCGGCGACGTTCTCTTCGACTTGGGCTGGAGTACGGGCGCCAGGAATGGCGCAGGTGACCGCTGGTTGTTGGAGGATCCAGCGAAGAGCGAGTTGGGCGAGGGTCATTCCGGGCGGGCCATCGGCGAGGAACGAGCGCAGAGCGTCGACGGCGGCGAGTTGCGTAGCATAGTCGATTCCGGAGAAGGTTTCGCCCTGATCGAAGGCGGCGCCGTCGCGATTGAAGGTGCGATGGTCATCGGGGGCAAAGTGGCTCGTGGCAGTCAGCTTTCCCGTCAACATCCCGGAGGAGAGGGGGAGACGCGCCAGAATGGCCACTTGCCTCTGCCGGGCCTCAGGGAAGAATCGCTCGGCCGGGCGCTGTCGGAAGAGGTTGTAGATGATCTGGACAGACTGAACAGCCGGATACTCGATCGCCTTGAGTGCCTCCTCGACGCGTTCGACGCTGACGCCGTAGAAGCGGATCTTTCCCGCAGCGACGAGACGATCAAGGGCGTCGAAGACCTCCGGGTGGTAGTAGACATCTGTCGGAGGGCAGTGCAGTTGGAGGAGGTCGAGCGCCTCAGTCTCAAGGAGACGGAGACTGCGTTCGACAAAGGAGGTCAGGTTCCCGAGAGTATAGCCGGCGGCGACGTGGGGATCGAGCCGCCGGCCAGCCTTGGTAGCAACGAGGATCTCTGCGGAGCGCTGACGCCGGAGCTGGGCCAAGAGGCGCTCGCTGCGGCCATCACCGTAGACATCGGCAGTATCGAAGAAGTTGACGCCAAGGTCGACCGCGCGATGCAGCGCGTCGAGGGATTGGCGATCAGAGACCTCGCCCCAACTGCCTCCGATTGCCCACGCTCCGAAACTGATTGGCGACACGCTCCAGCCGGTTCGCCCAAGTGGTCTTCGCTCCATCATCCCCTCGATCGACGTCCTCATTTTTTGGGGACGACTTTCAGAAAGGAACCGCGCCAGTCGCGCAACAAACGGCGCGTGGTCTCGATCTCTTCCTGCTGTTCATTGGTTTCGAGTTGGGTGATGTAGGCCGTGAGCAGCTCTTGCAGATTGAGCTGATCGGCGTCGTCGACCGGACGAAGAACGACCTCAGCGCCCTTAGCAAGGCGACGCTGGAGAGCCTGTTCATCGAGTCCCATCGCCTCCTCGAGCTTGAGGTAGACAACACCGCCGGTCATCCCGGAGCAGAGCCAAGGACCGGGATCACCGAAGACGAGTCCGCGTCCACTGGTCATATACTCGAAGGCAAAGCCCTTGATGTTGGCGCGAGAGGCGATACAGCCAAGATCGTCGCGGAGAGGCTCCCGCAGTTTGCCGGCGATGATCAGATCGGCACCCGAGAGGCGGATTCCAGCACGCGAATCGGCATCTCCCTGGACGATGAGCGTACCACCCTGGGCTCCGTAGCCGAAGCACTTGCCGACCGCCCCGTCGACACGGAGTCCGTCGTGGTTCATCCCCTTGAGAATCGCAATCGTGCCGCCACAACTGCTCTTGGCGGCACTGTCCTGCACTCCGCCCTCGACGAGAATGTCGACCCCTTCGATATTGTAGGCGCCGAGGCCATTGCCAGTGATCGCCCCTTCGTTGAAGAAGAGGAGCGCGCGCTTGAAATGGGCCGGGAGTTCCTGGCGGGTCCGCGCCCGGGCAAGTTGGCCGGCGAGGTGGGTCCCGAGGGAGCGATCGACCGACGAGACCTTGTCGTCCTCGTAGATCGAGACCGATTTGCCGCGCTCGATGAGCGCCCAGATCTCATCGGTGACCAGACGGGTCAGCGACGTCCGCGGGCGGTGGGAGCGACCGATGTGATCCTCACGCAGCTTCTCTGGTTCATAGCCCTCGCTGACCTCGACTCCGGAAAGCAGGTAGGAGAGATCGATCATCTCCTGACCACGGGTCTGCTTGAGCAGATCAGACCGCCCGACCAGGTCCTGGGTCCGCTGGAAGCCCAGCCGCATGGTCCAGAGACCGATCTCGTTAATGACGTGACCGAAGAAGGTGGTCAAGCCATCGACCGACTTGTCGTACTCGCGCGGAACATACTTCTTGGCACCGCCGGCCATGGCCTCTTCGACAGTCGGGAAGTGGGCGGTGATCCCGACGTGGCAGGTTCCGGTGTTGCACTCCCGGCAACTGGTACAGCCAACGGCAGCCATGGCCATGGTCCCAAAACCGACCCGGTTCGCGCCGAGCAGCATGAGCTTGATGACGTCAGCGCCGGACTTGATGCCACCATCAGCCCAAATCTCGACCCGGTTGCGGAGGCCGGCCTTGGTGAGCGCGCGATGGGCCTCTTTGACCCCGATCTCGACCGGCATGCCGACGTGGCGGAGGGCGTGTTTGCGCGCCGCGCCCGTACCCCCATCGTAGCCACTGATGGCGATGATGTCGGCGTGAGCCTTGGCAATCCCCGTGGCAATCGGTCCAATGAAGGGGACAGCAGGAATCTTGACCGAGACACGAGCGTGCGGATTGGCCGTCTTCAGCTCCGCGATCACCTGCGCCAGATCCTCGATCGAGTAGATGTCGTGGTTATTCGATGGGGAGAGAAGATCGATCCCTCGCGGTGTGTGGCGCGTCTGTGCGATCAACTCTGTCACTTTGAACCCGGGCAGATGGCCGCCCTCCCCCGGCTTGGCCCCCTGCCCGATCTTGATCTCAAGAAAATCGGCGGAGTTGAGCAGGTGGATATTGACGCCAAAGCGTCCGGATGCGACCTGCTGCCCCCTGTACTCCTTGTACTTGCCGAGCATGTCGGGAATCTCACCACCTTCCCCGTTCATGGCGATGATCTTGAGCCGCTTCGCTCCTTCGGCATAGGCGCGAAAGGTTGTCTCCCCCTGGGAGCCGAACGACATCGCGGCGATGAAGACAGGTGCGCTGTGGTTGCCAATGCGGGTGTCGGCCGTGTTCCGCGTGACGATCGACCGCTCCTGCAGATCGAGCAGATGGCGCAGGGCGACCGGGTTGGCCGACTCGATCTGACTCAACTTCTGGATGAAGTTCTCATACCGCTCCTCCTTGCGGGCGACCTTGCCGGCAGCTCCCCAAACGTAGGGTTGGCGTCGATACTCACGAAGCAGTCCGGTGGTTCCCGAAAGCTTGGTCGTCCCGCCCTTGGCCGCTTTGGCCCGTCGCGCGGCGAGTCGGGCTCGCGTCTCCTCATCGATCTTCAGAATCGAGAGCCCCGCCTGTTCCGACCCGCAGTAGTTCTTGATCCCGAAGAGATCGGCAACATCCGGTGCAAGGCCGATCGAGGCAAAGAGCCGACCGTAGCCATCGACCTCGTGGATCCCCATCGTCGACATCACCTTCTCGATGCCGGTGTGCTGCATGACAAAGAGGTTCCGCAGCGCCTTGCGGGCCGACTCTTCATCGACTGCGTCGCGCAACGCGACCTCGTACATGGCGTAAGGCGCGACGGCGTCGGCCCCACATCCAATGGCAAAGCAGATGTCGTGAAGATTGCGGAGCTGCCCGGATTGCAGAACGATCCCGCAGCGGCGACGCAGACTCTCCTCCTCCGTTGGCGTGTCGGCAGGAGTACCGGCTCCGCTGGTCAAGTCGAAGGTCACGGCGCATCCGGAAATGCTCAGCGAGAGGGAGTGGCTCAGCGCCTGATCGACGGCGGCCAGGGCAAGATGGGCGTCGATAAAGAGGGACGGTTCGTGATAGCCCGCCGTGTCGTCGAGGATGAGCAATGTCGTTCCCGCTTCGACGGCCTCGACCGCTTGCCGCGCCAGCCTGGCGAGGGCCTCCGCGAGGGTCTCTTCCTCGGCATAGACCAGCTCCAGCGTGGTCGCGCGGAGCCCGATGGGCAGATCGCCGATCTCTCCCAGCTCTGTACCGCTCCCACCCGGGCGCGAAGCGAGCAGCTGCTTGAGCCGCTGTTCTGCCGAGAAGGGGGACGGATCGATCCCGATGGAGGGGCTGAACTCCCGCACCAAGTCATCGACCAGGGCTGTGCCGAACTCACGCGCCACGGCGCGGTGGGCCGCGACGAAACCTGGATCATAGGTGGCTACGCCACCCAGCAGAAGCGGCGATTTGAGCTCGATCTGCTGCGTGACCGTTCCCCCGCCGGCGAGGGTCGGTCGCCGGCCGAGAAAGACCCGCACGGAGAAGTGATCCCCCTCCCGAACCCTGTCGATCGCCGGATTGGTCACCACCGCCACCCGCTCCTGAAAGTAGTCGGAGAGGTTGCGTCGTACTTGCGAGAAGGCCGCCAGCGGGCCATCGTATCCCAGACCGCTCAAGGGATCCTTCCCGGTGACCATGGTCATGAGGTTATCGACCTCTTCCTTGGTCCAACCCATCGCCGCCAGCGCGTCGGTCGCCGCCAGAGTCCGCTCGATGCGGATCGCCCGCTCCTTCTGCTCCTCGACCAAGCCGACCGCGTCCTCAGGAGACTCCGTCACCAGCGGTTCGCGAAGCATCTCTGGCTCCTTCGTCTCGCTTCCCGGCAGGGCGCTCCCGAATGTGCCGGCCTTGACCACCAACCCGTTGAGCCGCGCGAAGTCGTAACGGCGCGAGGCCAGCGCGAAGATCCGCTGCTGCATCTCCTGATGCTCGAAGACCTCGACATCTCCCTGGACACGACGGACCAGCAACCCCATCTTCTCCCCCGGTGCGAGCGGCCGCGGATCCTGAATCATGTGCTCCAGCGGAACGACCCCCTTCTCCGAAGAGGCAAAGTACTCCTTCTCGGTGACCCCGAACCAGAGTGGCCGCAGCCCCAGCGCGTCGCAACTGAAGACGATCTCGTCACCTTCCCGGGCAATGATTGCCGCTGGCCCCTGCGCCAACGAACCAAACGTTCGCCGAAAATAGCGGTGAAAGGACCGCATTGGAGTCTCGAACTTCTCCGTCTCACTCCAGACAGGGGGAAAGAGGATCTCGATGGCCTCCATCAGGGAGAGCCCATGCAACGACATCATCCCTTCCAGTGTCCGGTCGAGAATCTGTGAATCGCTCGCCTGCGCCGGGAGTTGGATGCCCAACGCCGCCGCTTCGCGGGTCAGCCGGTCGATCGAGTTGATCTCGCCATTGTGGCCAAGCGTCGAAAACATCTGGGCCTTCTCGGCTGCGGAGGTGGTGTTGGTCGAGTACCGACCGTGCCCGAGGGTGATTGCCGATTTGAATTCGGGACGGGAGAGTTCCGGGAAGTACCGGCGCAGCGCCTCCGCGTCTCCGCGTACTTTGTACACTGCGCTGGTATGGCTCAGCGAAGCAACGTGGATCGGCAGCTCGCGCTCGATCTGCAGGTGGAGTTGAAACGTCTCGCGACTCCCAATTCGACGTGCGCCCCGCGGCAAGGCGACCACCTGCCAATAGACCGGCTCGTTGACATGAGCGAGGGGGCCGAGGGCCTCCGGACGCGTCTGTGCGTTCCCCTCGAAGACCACATCCATCCCCCGCTCACTAAAGATCGCTTGCACGCGCTGCTTCATCGCCGTATGCCGTGCGACTTCCGTTGCCGGCAAGAGCAGATGCGCCACCGTGAAGTAGGGGTGATGCACCGTGTCGCCAATCAACCCGGCTGTCTCCAACCGTCGTTTCCAGACCTCGCGCGGGATGTCCGTCTGGATCCCTGCGCCGTCCCCCTCTCCGGCGATCTCGCCCGTACGATGCCCCATCTTGGTCAGCGCTTCGAGCGTTCGTTTGACGTTGCCGTGCGAGGGCTCCCCATTCCTCTTGACACTCGCCACAATCGCGCAGGCATCCCGCTCCTGCTCGACCCCTATCATTTCCAGTAATGTCATAATGCCTTCTATGAAGATCAGGCTTCGCCTGTCGATTTCAGAATGAATGAAATATAAATGAAAAGGCCCTGGCGCTTCTCTTGATTTCGTCTCGCCAGGGTCCTCGGGTTCTCACCGCTCACTCCTGCGACTAGCCAACCCCGCGAGCCAAGCGTTTCCGCATTCCTCCACCAAGATCGTGGGAAGAGGAGAGCACACGCCCCAGCGACGGCGGGTGGGCACCACCGGACACCCCGGAGGGGGTCCCCATCCAACTGGAATTGGACTTGGTCCCTTCCCTCTCTATCACCGGATTGATCAATTGCTCCCGCATCTGCATCGCGCTTGTCTCGACCGGATCAGCCCATCAGGCCTGACCAACTGGTAGATTCGATCTCTCTACCGTCCATTTACTCTTTCTGTTTGCTCTTTCTGTTTGCTCTGGCGGCCACCCTACCATGGGCCTGTCGGAAAGAACCTCTCACTTTCAGGTTCTTTCTCTTGTGGTCCTCATTTGTAGAGCGGGCCCCAGACTTCGTGAAAGAGTACACATCTTTACTTGGTTTGTCCAATTAAAAAACTTGAGCCGGCACCTTGCACCAAGCGCTGGTCAAACCGCCAGTGGGGCGGGAGCCACGAAGGGGGCGAGACGGGTATAGTCGGCCTTGCGTTTGACGGGGGTGAAACCTTCCTCAATGATCACTTGAACGAGCATCTGTTCCGTCGCTTGGTGATTGGCGCCCGCTTTGGAGATGACGTTCTCCTCGATCATGGTCGACCCGATGTCGTTGGCACCAAAGTGGAGACCGCGTCGACCTTCCCGCAGACCGACGGTCAGCCAGGAGACTTGGAGGTTGGGGATATTCCCAAGGAAGAGACGAGAGAGGGCGAGCCAACGCAGGTACTCTTCGGCCGGCAAGCGGTCGGGAATGATCTTTCCGATCGGGGTATTGTCGGGCTGGAAGGTCCAGGGGATGAAGGAGACAAAACCGGGCAAGCCAGCAGAGAGGGTTCGCTCCTGAAGTTGGCGAAGCAAGGAGAGGTGGGTCAGGCGATGGTCGATCGTCTCGCCATACCCGATCATCATCGTCGCCGTGGTCGGGATGCCGAGCCGGTGCGCGGCCTCCATCGCGTCCAACCACTCCTGCCCGCTGCACTCGGTCCGTCGCTTCCGGCGGATCTCGTCGACGAGAATCTCGCCGCCGCCGCCGGGGATGGAGTCGAGCCCGGCCGCACGCAGCTCCTGCAGGACAGAGGTGTAGTCCATACCGAAGGTCTTGGCCATCCCGTAAATCTCTGTCGGGGAGAAGCAATGGAGGTGGATGCCGTAGCGCTGTTTCAGTTCGCGCAGCAGGGTCGTGTAGTAGCTGAGGGGCAGGTCCGGATGGAGTCCCCCCTGCATGAGAACCCCACTTCCTCCGACGGCGAGCATCTCTTCGACCTTCTGAAAGATCTCCTCGTAAGTCAGAACGTACCCATCGGGATCTCCTGGTTTGCGGTAGAAGGCGCAGAAGTTACAGACAGAGAAGCAGACATTGGTGTAGTTGATGTTGCGGTCAACGACATAGGTCACCACTTGGTCGGGGTGGAGTTGTCGACGACGTTCGTTCGCCAGATGGCGCAGAGGTTCTGTCTCCGCCTCGGTGATGACGATCTTCCACTCATCGTGCGTCAAATGTTCGCCGTCTCCGACTCGATCGAGCAAGGACTGCCAACTGGGCGTCGAGATGGCGGGGGTCTTCGTTGTCGGAATTGTCGAAGGGGGCGTGGTCATCATCGTCATGGCTTGCGTCCACCGTTCTCTTGTCGTGCGCTGCGGAGGAGTCACAGGTTCCAGGTCATCGTCGCCGCGGACTCGTACAGTCTCTTCGCGCTGAAGACCTCTCCCGTTCCGTCCGCTCGGAGCGGGATCTTGACCTTCTCCGCCAGAGGCCATTTCGGCCCGGGGTGGAGCGGAACAACTGCATTGTAGAAGAGGCTCCCCAATTTCTCAATCCGGGTCTCCCATCGCCTGTCGACCCGCCTCTTCGCGCGTGGTGCAATTTTGCTTTGCCGGGTCGGTTATTTTTCGTTACCCTCTGCAGGTGTGATGGCAGGAATTGATTCACGGGCAGCCCTGTCGCCCCGAGTGAGCGGGAGACAGCGTCGCCGGGAATGACCAATACAGGAACCGCAATTGGAGGCGAGAGCAATGAGGCCGGTACGGTTGAATGAGTTCATGCAGCAGATGGCACCCAACAGTGTCGCGATCATCCCGGGAGCGAGGGAGATCCGCCGGAATGGCGACACCGACTACGAGTTTCGGCAGGACTCTGACTTCTTCTTTCTGACAGGCATCGATGAACCCGACTGCGTCGCCGTCCTCGCCCCTTCGCACCCGAAGCACCGCTATATTCTCTTTGTTCGCCCCCGCCAGCAGGAGCAAGAGATCTGGACAGGTATTCGCATCGGCGTTGACGGCGCGGTGCGGGAATTCGGCGCGGACGCGGCATATGCCATCGGCAGCCTCGAAGAGGTCCTCCCGACCTATCTCGCCGAGGCGGAGACCCTCTACTACCGACTCGGTCTCCACGAAACCTTCGACCACCGACTCATCGGAATGCTCCGCTCCCTTCGGGAGATGGTTCGGAGCGGTGTGACCGGTCCGTCAGCGATCCACGACCCGTCGGTACTGCTTCACGAGATGCGGCTTCGCAAAAGCCCTGCCGAGATCGCCCTCCTCCGGCAGGCCGCGGCGATCTCGGCCGCTGGGCACGTCGCGGCGATGGAACGGTGCCGACCCGGAATGTACGAGTACCAACTGGAAGCCATCGTCGAAGGCACTTTTCGCGAACGTGGCGCGACCGGAACGGCCTATCCGTCGATCGTCGGGGCAGGCTTCAACACAACCATTCTTCATTACAACACCAACCGACAACGGATCAACGAGGGTGACCTCGTCCTCATCGATGCCGGAGCCGAGTACCAAGGCTTTTGTGGCGATATCACCCGAACCTTTCCCGCCAATGGCCAGTTCTCCCGCCCGCAACAGGCTATCTACGAGGCGGTGCTCCATGCCAACCAGGAGGTCATCCACCTGATTCGACCAGGCGTCAGTTGGACAGCTCTCCACGAGCGTGCCGTCGAAGTGCTCACCGATGCCCTCCTCTCCCTGGGACTCCTCGCGGGGGATCGCCGGGAAGCGATCGAACAAGGGACCTACCGCCGCTTCTTCATGCACCGGACTGGCCATTGGCTGGGAATGGATGTCCACGACGTCGGCGCCTATCGCACCCGGGACTCCTGGCGTCTCCTCGAGCCGGGCATGGTCTTTACAGTCGAACCTGGTCTCTATTTCTCTCCCGGGACAGAGGGGCTGCTCCCAGAGTACGCCAATATCGGCGTCCGGATCGAAGACGATGTCGTCGTCACCGAGACCGGCTGCGAAGTCCTCACGGCTGGTGTGCCCAAGGAGATCGCCGAGATCGAGCGGCTCATGCGCCCCATGACTGGCACCGCTATCCGTTGATCTCCATTCTGGGAATGGTCGTTCCATCCGATCTTGGGGCGATTCTTCGAGCTTGACAGCCGGGAACGCGCCCATTACTATCTTGGTTTGTTTTGTGGGTATCTGGAGTAGTTGTTGGATGTCACGGTTCAGCCTTTTTTCGAAGCAGTAGAAGCAGGACTTGGTTCGATCGTTTTTCTCGCTGGAGCGTGCCTTGATGAGTCCTCCACTGCCTGTTCTTTCGGAGTCTTACGATCGTTTCTTCATGCAATTGGCGATCGCGGAGGCCCGAAAAGCAAAAGATGAGGGGGAAGTCCCAGTCGGAGCAATTCTGGTCAAGGATCGCCGGATCATCGGTGCTGGCCACAACCGCCCGATCGGACTGGTCGATCCAACTGCCCACGCCGAGATCCTTGCGTTGCGCGAAGCTGCCAACCGTCTAGGAAACTATCGGCTGCCCGGAACGACGCTCTATGTGACAGTGGAGCCTTGCGCGATGTGCGCCGGCTCACTCGTCCACGCCCGGATCTCCCGGCTGGTCTACGGTGCTCCGGACCCGCGCGCTGGCGCAGTTGAGACGCACTTCCAGATCGTCACCGAGCGGGCGTTGAACCACCGGGTCGAAGTGACCAGCGGAGTCCTTGAGGATGAATGCCGATCCCTGATCCAACGGTTCTTTCAGGAACGCCGGCTGAGATCGGCTCCACTGCAGGTTGGAGAGACAGGTCCCGTGGCCCTGTGAATACAAGTCAGCTCTTTGTCAGTTGATGGATCGTCTTGGTTGAACAGATTGCCTCTTGAACAGATTGCCTGTCGATAAGACACCAATCGAGAAGATCTTGATCACCAAGAGAACGGTCAAGGGGAGTGGCCTGAATGGTCGCTTCCCTACCACGGAGAGGTGCGAGAGTGGCTGAATCGGGCGGTCTCGAAAACCGTTGTACCCGGAAGGGTACCGTGGGTTCGAATCCCACCCTCTCCGCCATCGCCTTTCTCACCCTTGAGCATAAGTTCGAGCGGTTCTGAATCCTCTTTCAGGACAACTCGGCCTGTCAGCGGCATCTATCGCGGCTGACGCACACGGGTGGGGAGCGTGATGGAGAAAAGATTCAAACGCAATCATTGAAGACAATCGAATTTTGCGTATGATGATCGATTGTCAGGTTTGCCATCCGGAGAGGTCGCCTAATGGTATGGCACCGCGTTGGAAGCGCGGCGGGCCGAAAGGCCTGTGCGGGTTCGAGTCCCGCTCTCTCCGCCAGTTGAAATGGAGGAAGGGATCACTCCCCTCCTCCATTTGTTTCAGGCTCCGGCCTCCGTGCAATCCCGAACCCATGAACCCCGCCAGGACCGGAAGGTAGCAACGGTAGTGTGGTTCAGATGTGCCGCGGCAGTCACCGGAGCCTGTCCTGTTTCTGCCGCTGGGCAGTCTTGGCAACCTTGTCTTGGCAACCTTGTCTTGGCAACCTTGTCTTGGCAACCT
>JBMOHS010000046.1:0-22639 GCA_049317725.1 Blastocatellia bacterium | reverse complement strand
GAGGATCTTCCCGGTCAGCTTGTTCCGATCACGGAAGATCGGCAGCTCATAGATCGCGTTGAGCACCACAACGTGGCGACGATCATAGCCCGCCGGCGCCCAGAGGTTCCGGGTGTCGTAGGCGTTCGGGACGACATCGCGCTGCCCTGAGCCGTCGTCGTAGACCTTCGAGAGGGTGTAGGCCATCCCGAAGCTCAGCCCCTGCGCGAAGCGGCGATTGACGCTCGCCTGGAAGCTGTTGTACATCGAGTTGGCTTCGTTGCCGGTCGACCGGATCACCGCGAAGCCCCGATACGGACGGAGGGCGTCGACGTTGATCCCGGCGTTCTGCGTCCGGAAACGCTCCCCGACCTGCAGCTGGTTGATGTTGGCCTCGCGCTGACCAAAGAGGCCGCGGCGACCGACATACGAGAGCTCGACCGTGGTATTGAACCCGATCTCACGCTCAAAGGTGAGGTTCCAGGTCCAGGCTTCCGGTGCGCGGAAGTTGCGGTCCTGGGTGGTGATCGTCAGCGGGAAGTTGACTCCCGTGGCGCCGCCCGGGTTGTCGACGTTGCCGAAGCTCACCGAAACCGAGGGCTGGAGCGGCGGATTTCCACCGAGGAAGACCGAGTCGCTCACTCCAAGGCGGGTCAGGAAACGGCCCGCGCCGCCACGGATGACCGTCTTGTCGTTGATGCCGTAGGCGAATCCGAAGCGGGGCTGGAAGGTCTTCCCGACGTGGATCGTCGAGTACTCCTTCGGCTCCCCTCGGAACATGAAGTTATATTCGCCGCTGGAGGCGATCGGAATGCGCCCCCCTGCCGATGACGGCCAACCATCTCCCGGGATGACCAGCCCGTTGAAGCGCGCCGCGAGGCTGCCGCCAGTGATGTTCCCCGTCCGCGGATCCTGTTGCAACGGGAGGTTCCGATCGTAGTACTTCGGATCGAAGACCACCATGTTGCGCCAGAGGCTGTAGTAGGGCTGGATGATGCTGTGGCGAACCCCCGCCTCAAGGCGCAGCTTGCGCGTCGCCTTCCAGGAGTCCTGCACGAACCACTCGATCATGTGCCCACGATAGGGGGTGAAGGAGCGGCTGCCCAGCTCGGCGTAGGTATCGAAGAGACCGATTGCGGCGTTACCGATCGCGAAGCCCGTTCCATTGGGAGTCGAATTCGCGAAGACGAATCGACCATTCTGGTTGTTGGTGCCGCCGGGGACGCCCGCGACGTTGATCTGGTCGAAGTCGTTCTGGCCTGAACGCTCGAAGTATCCACCGAACTTGATTGTGTGGGCACCGCGGATGTTGGTCCAGTTCTGGTTGATCTGGTAGATCGGACCAGTCGACTGGGCTGGATAGGGACCGCCGTCAAGGCCATTGAAGGCATCCCACTGGACGGTCGGGATCTTGTCGAAGATCTCCTTCTCCTGGAAGATGTAGGGATAGTTGATCCCGTAGTTGCTCCGGCGATAGCGATCACCTTCCGTCTGGACGACGATGAAGACCTGATCGCGACTGCCGGCGATGAGCGTCTCCGCCACCCAGGTCGGGGAGAGGGTCCAGACCCAGTTGATGCTCGCCGTCTGGTTCGGACGATCGAGCGTCGCCGGGGCACGGTCCGTCCCACCGCGGAACGCGTCCGCGAAGGTTCCCTCATAGAGGTTGATGCGGAAGCGGAACTGGTGATTCTCCTTAGGATAGAAGTCGACCGAGATGGTGCTCTTCAACTGATCCTGCGGAGCTGGCCGGGACTGGAAGTAGTTCTGTCCACCGGGACCGAAGAAGCCGGGAATCGGCTCGGGAAGGGCACGCATCAGCGCCAGCCCGTTGCGGCTGAGGCGGTTGGCCGGAATCCTGTTGACGACGCCGCCATCGTTGAAGCACGCCGACTGATCGGTAGAGTTACACGCCCCGGTCTTGAGCGGATCGCGCATGAACATCGGGACCTGAAGCTGTGCCAGATAGTTCGGGCCGCCCGGGAAGAGTTCGCTGAAGTCCCCCTGGCGCATCCGGAGCGTTGGAACGCGAATAATCGTCGTCTGCTCGCGGCGGAACTTGACCCACTCCTGACCGAACAACCAGAAGAGCTTGTTGCGGTCCTTGTTGAAGTTGGTGCCAGGAACAATCACTGGCCCGCTGAGGTTGTAGCCGAACTGGTTGTACCGGAAGGGCTCCGGACGGCAGTGGTTGGCCGCCCTGAAGCGGTCATCGGTACAGGGCTGGTTGGCCGGCGTGGCGGCATTCCGCCCCCAGCTGTTGGCGTTGAGGGCTGAGTTGCGCAGGTACTCGTAGAAGGTGCCGTGGAACTGCTGGCCTCCGCTGCGGGTGACGATGCGGATCTGTCCGCCCGACGAGCGGCCGTACTCGGCGTTGTAGTTGGCCGTCAGGACCTGGATCTCCTGGGTCGAGTCGAGGTCGGCGACGCCGATGCTCGTTCCGTTTGAGCGGGTCCGGATTCCAACCGCGCCGTCGAAGGTGATCAGGTTGTCCTGCGAACGGGATCCGTTGATGTTGAAGCCGCCCGAGGAGAGACCGAAGCTGAAGCCGCCGAGCGCGCCGCCGCTGACCCCGGGCTTGAGCAGCGCGAGGAAGAGCGGGTTGCGACCATTGAGCTGAAGCGCCTCGATCTGCTTTCCTTCGATGAGCCGACCGACGGTCGAGGACTCACTCTGCACCGCACTCGCTGACGCGACCACCGAAACGGTCTCGGAGATCTCTCCGGTCTGGAGGCTCACTTCGAGGCTCGCTGGGATGTTCGGATCGAGCTTGCGCCCCGTCTCCTTGAACTGGCGGAATCCGGCCTGCTCCACCGTCACCGAGTAGATGTCGGGGGGAAGGTTGGCAACAATGAAGTAGCCATCGGCGTTGGTGACCGCCGACCGCTCGATGACCTTGGTTTCACTGCGAACCGTC
The DNA here is from genome assembly GCA_049317725.1 of Blastocatellia bacterium. Taxonomy (GTDB): domain Bacteria; phylum Acidobacteriota; class Blastocatellia; order RBC074; family RBC074; genus CAIOZW01. The sequence continues at coordinate 19,743 of JBMOHS010000046.1, read as the reverse complement.
ACTTTGGCACCAGCCACGACGGCTCCGGCCTGATCCCGGACGAATCCGGAGATCTGCGAATTGTCCGATTGCGCCATCGCGGGAATGGAGAATGCCAGCATCATCAATGCTAACATGCCCCAGGTCGCCCGGTGCGCAAGCAGAAACATCTGCTTTCTCATCATAGATTTTGACCTTCCTCAACGGCATTCGATTCTGAATGCCTGGTAGATGTGAAGTTTGGCGATAGGCTTTATTTTAGAGAAGGGGCCCGTCGCATACTGCATCAACCCTGGGAAATACCGGAACACCCTCCGGCACCTCCCTTAGAATAGACAGGCAATGAGCCCGCCATCTTAAGAGTTCGGCAGGTGACCTAGTACCCTGAATTATTTCTTCCCAGCTAGATGCCAACTATACGACTATCTTCGCGCGAGGAGCTTCGATCCAATGGGGTTGGATCTGCGCATTTTTGGGACTCTCTGTTCCTGCCTGGTGGCGATTCGCCCTGAAAGGAGAAAGGATACGGATACCGCTTCTCCGGGCGAGCCATTGCCCCGACACTCCCCTTCACAGTCAACCTCACCAGTGAGGGATCAAAAACTCAGAACAGATCGGACCTTTTCAATGTTGGCTATCCGGGATTATGGGAATCTACCGCTTGCCTGTCAAGGGAAGATGGGAGAGGAGCGACTGAGTTGACGAAAGAAGCGGAGAAGTGTACTCCTCTACTACTTGCTGAGCGAAGAGAGGAGGGAGCCCTCGCATCTCCATCGCTGGCTGGGGAGAATCGATCCGGGATGAGGAGGAGCAGGTGTGAGTGGAGTGCCAGGGGAACGAACGGGAGTGCAAGTCTCCGAATTGAATGTCCAGATCGAGAAGGTCTGGACAAGGTTGATGGGTGGAGAGGCACTGTCGGAGTCAGAGCGACGACAGGCTCGCGAACTCTTCTCGTCCTTCAAAGCCGAATTGAACACGGGCCGGATCCGGGCGGCAACGCGGGGAGAGAACGGGGATTGGGAAGTCCACTCTTGGGTCAAGCGGGGAATCCTTCTGGGATTCCGCTTGGGAGAGGTCGTCGACTGCTCGCTCAGTGAGCGGTTTCGCTACTTTGACAAAGAGACCTACCCGACACGCTCCCTGACGCTGGCCGATGGAGTACGGGTCGTCCCTGGGGGGACTTCGATCCGGGATGGCGTCTGCGTCGAGCGGGGTGTCACGATCATGCCACCTGCGTTTTTGAACACGGGGAGCTTTGTCGGAGAAGGAACGATGATCGACTCGCACGCGCTGATTGGATCGTGCGCCCAAGTTGGAAAGCGCTGCCACATCAGCGCGGCAGCCCAGATTGGAGGCGTGCTCGAGCCGGTGGGGGCCTTGCCGGTGATCATCGAGGACGACGTGCTCATCGGCGGAAATTGCGGGGTCTACGAGGGGACGATCGTCCGCGAGCGGGCGGTCATCGCCGCCGGGGTGACCCTCACCGGGGCGACGCCGATCTATGACGCAGTCCGTGGGACTGTCTACCGTCGCGAGGAGAGACGGCCCCTGGAGGTGCCGTCTGGGGCCGTCGTCGTCCCAGGGAGCCGACAGATCAGCTCCAGCCCTGGCCGTGAGATGGGCCTCTCGATCTATGCTCCAATCATCGTCAAATACCGTGATGAGAAGACGGACGCTTCGGTCCAACTGGAAGAGTTCCTTCGCTGAGAACGTCGCCTTCCCGGTCGGCGATTTGCCGGGCCTTCGGTCGAGACGTATAATCAATCTTTGTTTTTACCCCCCTTTTACGAGATCGTTTGATGGGAGAGAAGCGAACCGAACAGATGGAGATCTTCGACTTCACGCGCCAATTGATGGAGATCGATTCGACCACTTGGCAGGAAGGGGCGGCGGGCCGCTGGCTGCGCGACTATCTCTCGGACGCTGGCTTCACGGTGGAGACCCAGCCAGTCACAGAAGATCGGATCAACATCTTCGCCCGCCTGGGAGACCCTCTCGTCACCTTCTCTTCTCATTACGACACGGTCCCGCCGTACCTTCCCTTCCGGGAAGACGAGGAGAAGATCTATGGGCGGGGAGCCTGCGATGCGAAAGGGATCATCGCCGCCCAGGTCTTCGCTGCGCGACAGTTACAGGCGGAGGGTGTCCGCGACATTGGGCTTCTCTTCGTCGTCGGGGAAGAGGACGGGAGTGATGGGGCGCGCCAAGCCAACCGGCTCCCCAACCGGAATCGCTATCTGATCAACGGAGAGCCGACCGAAAGTGCGCAGGCGATTGCCACCAAGGGGGCGCTGCGCATCGTGCTCGAGGCCGAGGGGCGAACGGCCCATTCGGCCTATCCCGAGCTGGGGGAGTCCGCGATCGAGAAGCTGCTCGATGTCTTGGCCGATCTCCGCCGCCACGACTGGCCGGTCGATCCACGACTGGGGGCGACGACGTGCAACATCGGGACGCTCAGCGGAGGACGCAAACCCAACGTCGTGCCCGACCATGCGCGCAGCGAAGTGATGTTCCGGACGGTCGATTCGCCCGATCTGCTCTTCGAGGAGATCTCAGCGCTAGTGGGGAGCCGCGTCGCCGTGCAGCGAGGATTCTCGATCCCGCCTGTCTCGACCGAGATCGTCCCGGAACTGGACCATCTGCCAACCCAGGTGGTTCGCTTTGGAACCGACATTCCTTGCTTGACGGCGTGGGGGACCCCGCTCCTCTTTGGACCGGGATCGATTCACCACGCCCATACCCGTCACGAATTCATCTACAAATCTGATCTGCTCGCTGCAGTGGCGACCTACGCGCAGATGGCGCGCCTTCTGCTGCGGAGAGCCAGGGAGTAATGACCGATGCCGACTGCCAAATTTACCTCTGAACCGGGAAGCCCCGAATACCACGCCTCCGATTGGCTGATCACCCTTCACAACGCCTATCGCGAACTCGACTTCGCCATCGAGAAGTCACCCAATCCGGAAGAGTTCATCGAGCGGCTGCGCGAGCGTGTGCGCCGCGACTATGAGCAGAACCGGGAGCAGATGGGCTGGAGTGAGCGGACGCGCGACATTGCCGCACGTTCCCTCGAGATCGTCCTCGAGACGCTCAAGCTGCCCAACCGCTAGTCTGCGACAGGGACATCCGGCCCGGCGAGGGGATCGAACTCCCAGAGGCCCGAGCGGCCCCCGGACTTGCGAACCAGACGGATCGCCCCGAGAACCATGGTGCGATCCAAGGCCTTGCACATATCGTAAATCGTCAGGGCAGCGAGAGTGACGGCGGTCAGCGCCTCCATCTCGACGCCGGTCTGGGCGGACGTCGAGGCCGTGGCGGTGAGGAGGATGCGGTCCTCGGCCAGTTCCGCGGTCACCTCGACATGGGTCAGCGCAAGGGAGTGGCAGAGGGGGATCAGCTCGGCGGTCCGCTTGGCGGCCATGATGCCGGCCAGACGAGCCGTTTCGAGGGGATCCCCTTTGGGAGTGCGTCGGGCGCGGATGGCCTCGATCGTCTCTGGGCGCATCTTCACCTCCCCACGGGCGACGGCGGTCCGCTGAGTGACGGCTTTCTCTCCCACATCAACCATCTGGACGCGGCCCTCCTCGTCGAGGTGCGTCAGTGCAGGGACAATCGGCTTCTCCATGGGCTCTCCTCTCAGGTGAACTCGATCGCGGCTTCCCCTCCCGCGATGTCAGGCGAGGAGGGAGGGCAGAAGAATCGCTTCGACCAGCTCGCCTTCCTTGACCAGCGACTGATCTTCCGGAACGACCAGCAGTGCGGTAGCTCGCATGAAGCCGACGAGGTCGCCGGATCCGCTCCAGGAGAGCGGCTCGACCTCGACCCGGCCTGCCTCCATCCGCAGAGTGCCCGGTTGATGGCTGCGCCGGGGGGGAGCGCCCTTGACGGTCCGCGTGCAGAATGCAGTCAGGCGGGGTAGGTCGATCGCCAACGCCCCCTGGAGTCGGAGAAGGGCTGGCCGGACAAAGAGGAAGAAGGCAACGGCGACCGAGACGGGATTGCCTGGCAGGCCGAAGAAGAGCGTCTCTCCGTGGCGCGCAAAGACCGTCGGCTTCCCGGGGTGCATGGCGACCTTCTCAAGGAGAACCTCGACGCCCAACTCGTGCAACGCCGGTTTGACCAGATCGTAATCGCCCATCGAGACTCCGCCAGAGAGCAGGACGACATCGGCAACGGCCATCGCTCGCCCGATGGCGTCGCGGGTCTGGTCGAGCTGATCAGGAAGGATCTCCTCGACTACCACTTCGGCCCCGGCCTCTTCGAGGTACCCAGCCAGTGCGAATCGGTTGGAATCCCGGATCTGACCAGGCCCCGGGAGGACGTCCACCGGAACCAGCTCATCGCCCGTCGAAAAGATGGCCACCCGGGGTTTCCGGAAAGTGAGAAGGCGGGATTGTCCAAAGGTGGCCAGCACGGCGGCAACGGCGGGCGTGATTCGCTCCCCGGCCTCGACGACACGAGCCCCGGCCTTGACTTCCAAGCCGCGCGGCGTAATGTTGCGTCCGACCGGCACCGGCTCGGCCAACTCGACGCTCTCCCCGTCGACCCGGATCACCTCGATCCGTTCGACCGTGTCAGCCCCCACCGGCACCACCGCCCCCGTCATGACCCGGACGGCTTCGCCCGGCCCAACGTGCCCTTCATACTCCACTCCTGCGGCCACGACCCCGATCTCCCGCAGCCGAACCGGATGGTCCGGCCCTGCCCCCGCAACCGAAGCGGCTTGGAAGGCGTACCCATCCATCCGCGCGCGATCGAATGGCGGAAGATCCAGATCCGAGCGGACCTCCTTGGCGAGATAGCGCCCTGTCGCCGCTCGCAACTCGACCCACTCTTGCGCAAGTGGAACGCAGCTGCCGAGAATGACCGATCGAGCCTCCTCCACCCCGACCATCTTCTCCGCCATGCACGCCCTCCTCTCCCACTGGACCCTGGTACCAAAAAAGAAAAAGCCCTCCAACCGGAGGGCAAATCTATTCGATTCATTCGATGAAACTGTTTCGTTTCAATCAGAGCTTCTACCAGAGAGAACGGGAAGGTAGAGAATGGCGGAGCCGACGGGACTCGAACCCGCGACCTCCGACGTGACAGGCCGGCGTTCTAACCAACTGAACTACGACTCCGCATTGTCGACCAACTTAAAATCTCTCTGTCAAAAAACAAATGATCTAAAAACAAATGATCAAATCTGAAAAATAACCCGTAAACGAAAGCCTGCAAACTGATGATGAGCAAGGAAATGTCTGACAACTTTCAACACGTTCTGATAGGCACGGTGGGACTCGAACCCACAACCCCCACCTTGTAAGGGTGGTCGTCTACCATTGACTGTACGTGCCTGTACGGAGCAGTAGGCTCTGGTACGCACCCGTGCAGTCCATCCCCGGAAAGTCATCTCCTGCCAAATACTGATTACCAAGGACAATTCCCGCACCTTTCGGGATCATCAACCCAGAACTGGCAGAAAACGTATAGCAGGATTATCAAAAGAACGTTCTCTCAAGAGAGGCTCCTCTGCTCAAGCAGAAGGGGGAATATACGACTGTCAAAGAACGATTGTCAAGCACCGCTCAAAATATCCTGCCCGACTCGAGAGGAGGGAGGGGGGGCCCTCGGCCAGTCTGCGGCGCGGTTCCCTTCTCCGCGCCACGGGACAAGCGTCCAGCATCGCCGGGTGACGCTGGGCAAGGCTATACTGCAAGGGGGAAAGGAGGACGAGGAGAGATGGCACGTGAGAAGAGGCAGGTGAGAGAAGGGCTGGCCCTCGGGATGGCGGGAGTGCTCGTCTGGGCAGGTGCGGCGTGGGGGCAGGAGCCAGTCGTGCGGGTCGAGACAGACTTGGTCTCAATCGACGTCCGGGTCGCCGAGGAGCGCAGCGGTCTGACCCAAGAGGGGCTGACGGTGGAGGACTTCGCCGTCTTCGAGGATGGAGTGCGACAAAAGATTGTCAGCTTCGAGGGGAGTGACGCCCCACTCCACCTCACGTTGCTGATCGACACCTCCGGGAGCGCACGCGAGGAGCTGACGACGCTGCGGAGAGCGGCAGGGCAGTTCTTTGCCCTGTTGCGGCCGCAGGATCGATTGGCCCTGGTCCAGTTCCAGCGCGAGGTGGAGCTGTTGCGGGATCTGACGCCCGATCGCAACCGGTTGCAAGCGGGGCTGCAATTGCTGCGCCCTGGATCGGGCACCTCCTTCTACGACGCACTGCAACTGGCGACCGAGGAGATCCTTGGGCCCGTCAAAGGCCGCAAGGCGATTCTCGCCTTGACCGATGGAGTCGACTCCTATGGCCTCCTGGAGTATCAAGACGTCCTTCCGACCCTGGAGCGGGGAGGGGTCACCGTCTATGCGCTCGAAGTGGAGACAGAACGCTTTACCGAGGCAGGGATGCGGCGGGATTGCCGCGCCCCTTCCCATTTCGAGTTCTCGGGGAAGCAGCTGCGCAAGTATCTGTCAGAAGAGAAGAAGAGCCGTGCGGGAGAGAAGCCGGCCGCCTTCTCCGCCGAGACACCACACTGCCGGTTGACGGATGCCGAGCGGGTGACGATCAATCGCCAGCTCTACCGAATGGCGCGAAGAGAGCTGCGGGAGCTGACCAAGCAGACAGGGGGGCGGGTGCTCCCAGCGGGGCTGGCCGGTTCGAGCGGGGGAACGGAGCCTCTGCTGGAGTTGGCCGACGCCTATCGACAGATTGCCGAGGAGCTGCGGACGGTCTATACCCTGGCCTACTACCCTCGAAATGAGCGCCGGGATGGCGCGTGGCGCTCCCTGCGGGTCGAAGTCAACCAGCCAGGGCTCACCGCGCGAACCCGTCCCGGCTATCGGATGCCGCGGCGGTGAGGCTCGATCGCGGTCTCGATTCCGCGGAGCGGCTCGAAGAGGGCAAGCCGCTCCTCCTCGACGAGCGGGCCCGTCTCCTCGAAGAGGGTGACGAGGCGGGGATCGGCCATCAATCCTCGCCACTGCAGATCGAACTGGGAGAGTGAATCGAAGGCGAAGAGTTCGAGATACTCCTGAGCCTCACCGACGATGGTCCGCCAAATCCCGAGGAAGCCCAGACCGTGCTCCCGAATCAGCGGCAAGGTCCGTGTGGCAAAGAGATCCTCATAACGCGAGACGTGATGGGCCCGCAATCGATAAGAGACCTTCAGTAGAATCATGCCCCTTCCCCTCAGGCCTCTTTGGCCAAAAACTGCTCGACCGCTTCGGCGAAGAGATCGATCTCGCGCACTGTGGTGTAGACGTTGGGGGTCACCCGGACCCCCTCAAACTCTGGATGTTTGATGGCGGTCGTGATGATCCGGTAGTGCTCCATGAGGTGGCCGGAGAGGCGGCCCGAGTCGACCCCTTCGATCTGAAAGAGTGTCAAACCGCAGGATTGGCGTGGGTCGAAGCTGGTGTGGATGCGGACGCGCGGATGGCTTTCGAGCCGGCGCGCCCAGCGATGGAAGAGATAGCGGAGCCGGGCCGCTTTCCGCTCGATCCCGATCGCCTCGTGGAAATCGAGTGCCTCGTTAATGGCGAGGGCATTGGCAGAGGGGTGCGTCCCGATCTCCTCAAACTTCTGGATCTTGGCATCGTTCTGCTCCTCGGAGGCCATCAGCGCCCAGAGCCCAGGGATCTTCTCCCGGCGGACATAAAGCATCCCCGTCCCAAAGGGAGCCGTCAGCCATTTATGGAGACTCGTCCCATAGTAATCGCAATCGAGATCGGCGTGCTGAAAGGGGAAGTGGGCGAAGGCGTGCGCGCCATCGACAATCGCCTCGATCCCTCGTGAACGGGCCAACTGACAGAGCTGGCGCACGGGGTAGATCTGCCCGCTGAGGTTGGTGATGTGGCAGAAGTGCATGACCCGGGTGCGTGGCGTGATCGCCCGCGCGAAGTGGTCGACAATCGCTGCGGGATCCTCGTGGCGGAGCGGGATGGAGATGGGGCGCAGAACGATGCCGTCGCGACGGACCCGCTGCTTCCAGGCGGTCAGCATCCGCGGATAGTCCTGATTGGTGGTCAGAACCTCATCGCCCGGACGGAGATCGAGCCCGAGTTGGCAGATCTCGAGGGACTCGCTGGCGTTGCGGGTAATCGCGACCTCTTCCGCGGAGCAGCCGAAGAACCGGGCGAGCCGCCGACGGACGCTCTCGATCTGTGGATCCTGAATGCGCCACATGGTGTAGACGGGTGCCTGGTTGGCAAACTCCAGGTAGCGGCGCATCGCCTCCTGCACGACCCTCGGGGAGGGGGAGACCCCTCCGTTGTTGAGATTGATGAGGGTACGGTCGACGGTAAAGGCCTGCTGAATCTCCCGCCAAAAGTCCTCGTCGGGTGCCACGTCATCGGGTGTCCGATCGCGAAGATAGGGCACGGCGTCAAGAGCACGCGCCATCCCGGATTCGTGAAACTCCGCTGCGATCAACCCACCTCCGAGCCCGCGCGCAGCTCCGCGCAGAAAGGCCCGCCTCGTCTCTGCTCTTGTCATGATCTCCTCCCTCAATCAAAGGCCCGGTTTTTTGTCTCGCGCCGGAGGGGGGAGTGAGGGGCGAGGGAACAGGGGCGAGGGAACAGGGGCGAGGGAGCAGGGGCGAGGGGCGAGAGGAAGAATAGAAGCGTGTAGGCGATCCGCTTCTTGAAAAACCTCCGCGCCTCCGCGTGAGCCTCACCCCTCATCCCTCATCCCTCACCCCTCATCCCTCACCCCTCGTCCCTCGCCCCTGGTTTCCAGATCGCCTCTCAATTTCCCGGGATCTGTGGCCGCCTACTCACCCAGCCAGCTCCGGCGTAGCGCGCGCTGCGCCGCCGTCACCGTCCCGAGATCGACCAGCTCCCCGTCGACGAGGCGCAGTCCCGCGTGGGCCAACGCTGCGTCATAGTCCAGCTCCGCCGTTCCTGTAACATACTTCGCAAAGAAAGAATCGAAGGAGCGGCCTGTCAATCGCGAGACCACCGCTTCGACATCTTCCGTGGTGTAGCCGCGCCCCCGCTCGGCAAACTCGGCGAGGAGCGTCCGCATCACGTCATCGAGGCTCTGGCGATTTCCGGTCACTCCGCGAATCTCCAGATCGAGCAGCAGCCCGACCAGCTCGCCCTTGCCATAATAGTTGACCGTGAATCGACCGAATGCGCTCCCCCCGCCATAGGTCAGCCACGTCACAGTGCTGGCGTCGGTCAGGGGGATCCAGTGGCGCGCCTCATTGCGCTGGAGGGCTTGCATCTGCCCTGCCAGTCCACGCAGGTAGTCCTCCTTCGGGAGGAGTCCCGCGCGGCGGAGATGCAGGTCACCGTAGTAACTGGTGATCCCCTCGGCCATCCATAACTCCCGCACATACTGCTCGCGTCGATACTCATAGGGGAGGAGGGCCGCCGGGCGCAGGCGCTTGACGTTCCAGACGTGGAAGTGTTCGTGGGAGGTCACCCCGAGCAGCGCCCGCGGGTCCGCCGGCATCGCCCGGAGCATGACATTGGTCGAGTTCTCGTGCTCGAGTGCCCCGCCCCCCTGCCCTCCGACGACATAGAGAATCGTATAGTCCTCGTAGGGGAGCCCGCCGAACATCCGTCCCTGCGACTCGATCATCTGGCGAAGATCCTCCGTGAGCTGGGTGGCCTTCTCGGGGCTGAGCAGCCCCTGCGGCTCGAGGATGACGCGGATCGGCTTGCCGAGTGCCCGTGTCTGGTAGCTGTCAAAGGCACCAAGGATGGTCGGAGCGTCGACCAACTGATCGTAATCCCGTGCGAGATAGACGTGACGGCGCTCCGCGGGGCGCAGCCCCGTCGCCACTTGCCAGCCCTCCGGCATCTCCAACGTCAGGGTGGTCGGGATGCCAGTCGTCTGACCTGGGACGAAGAGGAAGAGGTTTGTCCCCAGAAAAAAGGCACGTCGGGCGGTCAGCTCGGCTCCATTGACGGCAAGATTATTGGCATAGTAGTCATACTCGATCGTCAGCGCCGACCGCCCACCAGACTCGATCTGCCACGTCTGCTTGTCGAGCGAACGCAGCGGCAGACGCTGCCCCGCAACGTGCGCCTGCAACCGCATGACATTCGACGCATACGGCCGGATGGTGTACCAACCCGGCGTCCACGCCGGCAGTGCGACCTGCAGCGTCGGCCCATCGAGTTGGGTCGCCTCAATGGTCACATGAAAGAGGTGGTTCCCCGCATCGGTAACCCGCAATCGGTAGTCGAGCCGCGGTGCCGCTGCGGCCTTGCCCCCTGCCCCCACCAGAAGCACCAGAATGGCGGCTGTCCACACGGCCACCCACCTTCCCTGCCCTTGCCGCCTCTTCATCTTGACGATTCCTCCTTGCCTCTTCAGATCCAATTGCACATTCCCTGCCAATTGCACATTCCCTGCCAACACTTCCCACGCCCCCACCGAGACGACAACGACTTGTTCCGTCGTGGTCGGACTTGGTTCTTCTCTCCTGTTTTTGGCTCTGTTTTCTCGATGAGACCGGATGGTACACTGCCAATCGGCATTGGGCAAGAAATCGTTCCGGCCCGTGCCGCCCTCTCTCTCTGTCCGCCTTCCCCCAGGGTGCCCAATGTTCGAGCCGGTCGAGACCACAACCCTGCTGACCCCAACCCGCGGCTACCTCACCGGCTACACCCACTCGCTCAATCCATACCAGGGATGCGCCTTCGGCAAGGACTCCTGCCCGTACTGTTATGTTCGCGCCATGCCCATCCAGCGGTTTGCCAGCGCGCCGTGGGGAGACTGGGTCCGGGCGAAGATCAACGCGCCCGAGCGGCTCTCGCGGGAGCTGGAGACATTGCGCCGCAACGGCCGCTTTGGCTCCCTGCGGATCTTTATGAGCAGTGCGACCGATCCGTATCAGGGCGCGGAGGCAAGACTCGGACTGACCCGCCAACTCCTCGAGATCTTCGCCGCGAGCGGCCCCTTTGGCAAGCTCATGGTCCAGACCCGCTCCCCCCTCATCGAACGGGACCTCCCGATGCTCGTCGCGCTCGGCGATCGCGTCGTCGTCAGTCTGACCCTCGAGACCAATCGCGACGAGATCCGACGCCAGCTGACCCCCACCTCCCCAAGCGTCGCCCGTCGCCTCCTCACCCTGGAACGACTCACCGCTGCCGGACTGACCACCCAGGTCGCGATCAGTCCCGTGCTCCCCTGCGATCCCCTCCCCTTCGCCGATCTCATCGCCCCTCGCGTTCGCCGCGTCGTCGTCGACACCCTCGTCTCTGGAGACGGTGCCGAGGGCCGCCGCAGCCGCCAACTCGGCCTGCCTGCCAAACTCGCCTCTCTTGGCTACCCAGACTGGCTCTCCTCTCCCGTCCCGGATCTCCTCCTCGACGCCCTCCGCCAGCGACTCGGTCCGTCACGGGTCGGTTTCGGCTCTGAGGGGTTCCTCCTTGATCCCCTTTCCCCAATCCAGACAGAAAAGAATCTTTCCCGGTCGAAATCGGGCGATTGCGATTTGCGAAAACCTCCTATATAGTGCCTTCCTGGAAAAACCCAATCTTGGAGAGATACGTGTCGATTTTACTGTTGATGCCTTTCAAGGAGGCATCCCTTCAGCAGAATCGGATCAGCCACTCCCCTGATGGTCGTGGGACAGGGTCTTTCCACCTGCGCCTTCTCACTAGCGTCAACGGTGATGCGCCGTCAGAGTAAGACCGGGCTTGCGCGATCGATAGTTAGAGAGTGGGAGAATCAGTAACCCCAGAAGCAGATTTGTTCGTTGTGTTGTCGTTGTCTTGAACGATTGCAAAGCCGGAGACCGTTTCCGCAGCCAGCTTTCCTGCTTCCTACCCATTCGAGGATAAAGAGAACATGTCAGTGCGACTCTATGTAGGGAATCTGCCATTCAGCATCACAGAACAGGATCTCGAGGAGCTGTTCAGCGAGTCGGGTCAGGTGGAATCGGCCAATGTCGTTACCGATCGCGACACGGGCCGTTCGCGCGGGTTTGGATTCGTGGAGATGGAATCACAGGAGGCGGCAGAGGCCGCAATTCAGGCGTTCAACGGGTATGAGATCTCTGGACGCCCGTTGACGGTCAATGAAGCCAGGCCCAAGGAGAGCCGCCCCTCACGCGGCGGATTTGGTGGCGGGGGTGGATTTGGCGGTGGTGGCGGCCGTGGCGGTGGTGGGTTTGGCGGCGGCGGCGGCAACCGGGATCGCGGTGGCCGTGGTGGCGGCAACCGCTACTAGTCAAGCCGGAATCCAGAAAGACCGAGGCGGGGACCGATGAGCATCCCGCTCGGCGGTCTCTTGCTAGATGACAACAAAGTCGACCGGGGAGCGGGTGGAACCTCGCCTCCCTCCCTGGTCGGTCTTTGCCCTCTCTGCACGGACCTTGCGCCGCGTCTGAACAGGAATAGAGAGCTGCTCTTCGTGGCCCTTCCTGACCTCCCCGAAGAGATTCGCTCTTCCCGATGGTTCTCTCCCAATTTCCCTCCGACACCATCCCCAGAGACAATCGTATGAATGAAATCGCAGTCATCTTGAGCCAATTGAGGCGGGAGTATCTCTCGGAACCATTGACCGAGGAGTCGGTTCTGCCCGATCCGATGGCGCAGTTCCGATTCTGGTTCGAGGAGGCGATCCGGGCGGAACAACCGGACCCGGAAGCGATGACCCTCTCGACCTCGACGCGGACGGGAGAGATCTCCGCGCGGATTGTCCTCTTGAAGGGCATCGAGGAGGAGGGATTCATCTTTTACACCAACTACCAAAGCCTCAAAGGGCGGCGGTTGATGGAGAACCCGCAGGCGGCCCTCACCTTCTACTGGCACACGCTCAACCGCCAGGTGCGGGTCGAGGGCAAGGTCGAGCGAGTTTCGCAGGCCGAGTCCGAGGCCTACTTCCGGACGCGCCCCCGGGGCAGCCAGTTGGGGGCTTGGGCTTCCCCCCAGAGCGAAGAGATTCCCGAACGGGGATCTCTCGAGCGCAAATGGGCGGAGCTGGAGGCAGAGTTTGCCGGTCGAGAGATCCCGTGCCCACTCTTCTGGGGAGGGTTCCGGGTCCGCCCGCACTGGGTCGAGTTCTGGCAAGGTCGGGAGAGCCGGCTCCACGATCGCATCATCTACGAGTGGCGCGAAGAGAGGTGGCGCCGCTTCCGCCTCGCCCCCTAACTCGCAGGGGTGGCAGGGGTGGCAGGGGTGGCAGGGGGAAGCAACCCCTTGATCTCCCGCACCAAGCGGACGACCTCCTCCTCCTCAGCCAAGGCAATCATGAAGAAATCGTAGCCCTCGCGAATGCAGATGACGCCATTGGCAAAGAACCAGACGGCGTGGAGAAGAGGGGTTGGGCCGAGGAGGAGGCTGATGGGAGCGCCAGTCGCGGTCGCGCCACTGAAGGCGGCCCCGATCATGGTCGCCCCAGCGGCGACGCTGAAAGCGCCGAGAAGTGGGGCCCCGACATAGCGCAGGAGGTCCCGTTCCAGTTCGATCCGTTCCCGCTCCGCCTGCTCCAGATCACCATGGCGCAGCAGTTCCCGCTGTGCCTCCAGACGTCGCTCCATTTGACGGGCCAAGGGGCGCAACCCGACGATGGGAAGGGCACTGTGAAAGAGCCAATGCCCCGCTCCACCCGTTCCGAGAATGGTCACACCGAGGGCGGGAAGGGCGGCCCCCGCACGGGCACCGGCCAGCATCGAGAGGGAGAGGACCGTCGCCTTGCCGGGATTCTCCCGGAACCAAGCGCGGGCCCGGCCGATCGCATCCGCTGTCGCCACCCCAGCGTTAGCCAAGCGGGTCGAGGTGGCTGCGGCACGCTCCGCCCCCTCATAGTAGCTTCTGGCAGCCCCCAGAATGTCACGAGCGGTCTGCTCAAACTGCTCGCGCTGTGCCTCGGCCTTTCCACCGACCTCCGACACCACCTCCCGGATCTGCTCCGTTACCCGATACTCCGCCTCAACGCGGGAGACCTCCGCCCGTGCCGTCGAGGCGACTCCTCGCACCACCTCTCCCGCTCGTTCAATCCCTGCACCCAATTCTGTCTCAAGCTCCGCCGCCTTCCGCTGCGCCGCCTCCCGCAACTGCTGCCACGGATCCTTTCTCTCGTCCTTTCCCATGCTGATCTCCTCTCGATCCCGCCTCCCGCTTCCCAATGTGGATGCCATTCTCCTATCCGTCTCTCCACGCACCTTGTCTGATACGCCAAGACACTCCCACAAGTTCCACTTGCCCCCTTGACACCTCCCTCTCCCCTTGACTACGCTGCACATAGTGTACTGAAAACACTAAGCGGGGCAAACGAGAGAGGAGAAGAGAATGGGGAGGAGGGTCGGGTTATCGACGGATCTGTATCAACTGACAATGGGGGCGGCATACTGGCGATCTCAAAAGACGGGGTTGGCAACCTTTGAACTCTTCGTCAGGCGCTTACCGGAGCGGCGCTCGTACTTGGTAACGGCAGGATTGGCACAAGCACTCGAGTATCTCTGCGAGCTGCGCTTCACGAGGGAAGAGACGGACTATCTGCGAGGGCTGCCAATCTTCGCAGGAGTGGAGCGGGAGTATTTCGACTATCTGGAAGAGATCCGGTTTGGAGGGGATGTCTGGGCCGTGCCGGAGGGAACGGTGGTCTTTGCGGGAGAGCCGATCCTGCGGGTCACCGCCCCCTTGATCGAGGCGCAGATGGTCGAGACCTACCTGCTGGCGACCATCAACTTCCAGACCTCGATCGCGACGAAGGCCGCCCGGATGGTGGAGGCGGCAGGTGGGCGTTCCATCCTGGAGTTTGGGGCGCGGCGGTGCCATGGATTCGAGGCGGCGGTCTTGGCGGCACGGGCAGCCTGGATTGGGGGGTGTGTCGGGACCTCGAATGTCGAGGCAGGGTATCGATTCGGGATCCCTGTCTACGGAACGGCCGCCCACTCCTTTACCATGGCCTTTGCACAAGAGATCGATGCCTTTCGGGCCTTTTTCGACGTCTTTGGGGAGCAGACGACCCTGCTGCTCGACACGTACGATACGATTCGGGCGGCACACTTGGCGACGGAGTTTGGCCCTTCGCTGCACGGAGTACGGCTCGATAGCGGGGATCTGGGCGAGTTGTCCGTCGAGGTGCGGGCGATCCTTGATCAGGCGGGCATGCCGTCGACCCGGATCATGGCGAGCGGGGATTTGAACGAAGAGACGATTGCGAGACTGGTCGAGGCAGGTGCCCCGATCGACCTCTTTGGAGTGGGAACGGAGCTGTCGACTTCGCGCGATGAGCCAGCCCTCGGTGGGGTCTACAAGTTGGTCGAGATCCAAAGCAACGATCACGCAATGCCGAAGATGAAGCTGAGCCGGGAGAAGGCGACCTATCCGCTACGCAAGCAGATCTGGCGCCAGACCGACGAGCAAGGCCATTGGACAGAGGATGTGGTGGGTGGAATGGACGAGAAAGAGATTCCAGGGACGCCGCTGCTGAAGCAGGTCATGGTCGAGGGGCGACCGGTCAGCCCGCTGCCCAGCCTCCCCGAGATCCAGGACTGGGCACGCAAGCAGTTGTCCCAGCTGCCCCCAGCAGTCAAGCGGCGGCAAGCCCCTGCCACATTCCCAGTTCGGTTCAGCCCCTGGCTGGAAGCGGAACGAAGCCGCCTCGAAGAGGAGCTGCTGGGAGCCCAGCAAGGTGCCCCCCCTCTCGGAGCGAGCGCAGAAGAGACAGGAGGTGGCCGGTGATCTTCTTTGATATCGATACCCAGGTCGATTTTCTGGAGCCGGACGGTGCCCTCTACGTTCCGGAGGCAATCTCCCTGCACGGGGCAATCGGGCAGCTGCTCGGGGCGGCGCAGACCCATCGGATCACGACCATCTCTTCCCGCTGTGCGCACGAACCCGGGGATCCAGAGTTCGCGCAGTTCCCGCCGCACTGCCTTGAAGGAACCCTTGGCGCGGAGCGGATCTTTGAAGCGCTGCCCGATCTGCCGCGGCACGAGATTCCCGTCGATGCAACGTTCGGCTCCGGGGGCGGGGGCGAGCCCCTCGAGATTTCTCGCTTGGAGCCGGGCCATCACTATGTCGTGCGGAAGAAGGCGTTCGATCTCTTCTCGAACCACTGGCTCGACGGGATGCGCCAACGGGGAGCATTTCAAGGGGAGACGTGCGTTGTCTTTGGAGTCGCGACCGACTACTGCGTACGCGCCTGTGTCCTTGGGCTGGTCAGCGCCGGCGCGAAAGTCCGCGTGGTCGCTGACGCGATCGGTGGGGTCGCGGAGGAGAGCACGGCCCGGACCATCAAGGAGTGGGAGGAGGCGGGCATCTTGTGGACAACCACCGGGGAGATCCTCGCGGAGCTCGCCTCGCCTGACACGACAGAATCAAGATGAGCAGTCAAGAAGCCTACCCCAAACCCTCTGTGACCGTCGACCTGGTCATCTTCACGATCGCGGAAGATACCTTGCAGGTTCTCCTGATTCGTCGGGGGGCGGAGCCCTTTCTTGGCCAGTGGGCGCTGCCTGGGGGCTTCGTCGAGATCGATGAGTCGCTCGACGAGGCCGCCACCCGCGAACTGCGCGAGGAGGTCGGCGTAACCCAGATCTACCTCGAGCAGCTCTACACCTTCGGAGAACCGGGGCGGGATCCGAGAGGGCGCGTCATCAGCGTTGCCTACTTCGCCCTCATCGACGCAGACCGGCAGCGCATCCACGCCGCTTCGGATGCAGCCGATGCCGCTTGGCACCCCGTCTTCGATCCGCAGCTCGGTGCCCGCCTCGCCTTTGACCACCAACGGATCCTCGAATATGCTGTCTGGCGTCTGCGCAACAAGATCGAATGGACGACGGTCGGGTATGAACTCCTCCCCGCCAAGTTTACCCTCTCCGAGCTGCAGCGCGTCTATGAGATCATCCTGCAACGGCCGGTCGATAAGCGGAACTTTCGCAAACGGATCCTCGCACAAGGATTGATCCGTGAGCTGAAGGAGAGCCGGAGCGTCGGAGCCCACCGCCCCGCCCGCCTCTACTCCTTTCAGAAAAGGGAGGTGGGAGATTCTCCTCATCAGCGGGAAGCAACGATCAGCACGACGAGCCCGAGCAGCAGGCGGTAGACGACAAAGATCGTCGTCGTATGCTGGCGCAGGTAGTTGAGCAGGAAAGCGATGCTCGCATAGCCCACCACCGCAGAGACGGCAGTGGCGATGAAGAGGTGCAGCCGATGCGCCTCATCGAGCAAGTGAGTGGCCTCGCCAAGCTCGATGAGCCCGCTCGCCCCGATCGCGGGGATCGAGAGAAGAAACGAGAAGCGGGCGGCGGTCTCGCGGCTCATCCCGGCGAAGAGGGCGCCGGTGATGGTCGTTCCCGACCTGGAAGAACCCGGAATGAGAGCAAAGACCTGCGCGACTCCGACGATCAGCGCCTGTCTCCAGCCGAGATCGGCCATCTCCAGCCGCTGTCGCCCAAACCGGTCCGCCAGCCAGAGGAGTCCCGCCCAGACGATCAGGCTGGTCCCGATCAGCAGGGGGTTCTTGGTCTCCTCCCCTTCAATCAACCGCTTCGCCAAGATCCCGACGACCCCGATTGGAACCGTTCCGAGAATAATCAGCCACCCCATCTGGCCCATCTGGCCCATCCGGCCCATCCTGGAAGAGGCCCGCGACGCCGGATCTCCCTTCCCCAGCAGCTGCCACCAAGTCCCGCGCAGAAAGCCGAGCGAGATCTCAACCACGTCCCGCGCAAAGTAGGTCACGACAGCGAGCAGCGTGCCAAGCTGCATGACGGCGATGAAGGCCGTGATCTGTTGGGCGCTCATCTGCCGGTCGAGCCCCATCATCTTTTCCGCGAGGATGAGGTGGCCACTGCTGCTGATCGGAATGAACTCGGTCAGCCCCTGGAGAATGCCGAGCAGAATGGCCTGTGACAGATTCATTGCCCGCTCCGGACCCGCCGCAAGAGCGAGACCTCGAGATCGTCGACGGCGACCCTTACCTGCTGCATCGAATCCCGCTCCCGCACCGTCACTGTCCGATCCGTCAGAGACTGGTAATCGACCGTCACGCAGAAGGGGGTCCCGATCTCATCCTGACGGCGATAGAGCTTGCCGATCCCGGCGCTGTCGTCGTAGACGGTTCGCAGCACGGGCTGGAGCATCTGCTTGATCTCGCGGGCGAGGGAGACGATCGACGGCTCATTCTTCTTGAGCGGAAAGACGGCGACCTTGATCGGGGCGAGTTGGGGATGGAGCCGCAGGACGACCCGGGTGTACTCATCGGTCAACCGACTGACTGCCTGACGGACTTTTTTGAGAAGCTCGATCCGGTCAGCCCCAGGGAGAGCACACGCCTCCTCAACGACCAGAAGCGAGGCCGGCAGGGATGACTCGGCCTCACTGAGCCGGTCGTGGATGAGGGTCAGTTGGGCCAGCGTCGGCCCCTCCCCGGGTGCTCCTCCCTTCTGGAGGGCCTTCTCGGCTTCGCTGACCTTCTTGGCCAAGCTCTTGCTGGCAGCCGCGATCGCTTCGCGAAGCGGAGCGAGCTCCTCGGGTTTCGGCGTGCCGATGACCTCTTCGTCATAGGCCTCGCAGAGAAAAGCAAGGGTCGCGCGGGTCGCCCCGGCCGAGGGCTCGATGACGTAGGGGATGTAGCGGGCCCCTTTCTTTCCCGTGGTCGGATCGGCGTACTGATCGTCGAAGTAGTCGAGCCGAGCCGTGCTGTCCGTATTCGGCTGGAGCTTGAGACGGGTCAGGTCCTCTGGGGGGACCTCGCGGCTGTGTGCCGTCAGGTCATAGTCCTGGCGGTTGGCCACTCCCTCCAGCTCGCTGAACCCGAGCGATCCGGGGAAGAGGTACTCGATGTCGACCGTCGCCTTGGCGTAATGGGCCAGCTCCTCCTGGAGCTGATCCCGCTTCCGCAACCTCTCAGGGGCGAGCCCGAGCCCGATGTACCACTGAAAGCGCTGTTCGACCCACTCGGCGTGGAGCTGCTCGTCGTCCTTCTCTCCCGGTTGCAAGTACTGCGGTGGCTTGCAAAAGTACTCGATCTCCATCTGCTCGAACTCGCGCGTGCGGAAGGTGAAGTTCCCGGGCGTGATCTCGTTCCGGAAAGCCTTGCCGATCTGGGCGATCCCAAAGGGCAGTTTGCGACGGGTCGTCTGCTGCACGTTCTGAAAGTTGACGAAGATGCCTTGCGCCGTCTCCGGGCGGAGATAGGCGAGGTTGTCGTCACTCTCGACCGGACCAACCGTCGTCCGAAACATCAGATTGAAGTTGCGCGGCTCGGTCAGGTTGGTCGATCCACACCCCCCGCATCGACCATCGACGAGATGGTCCGCCCGGCTTCGCTTTCCACAATTCCGGCAATCGACGAGGGGATCCGAGAAGGTTGCCTCGTGGCCGGAATAGCGCCAGACGAGGCGGTTCATGAGGATTGCGGCATCGAGGCCCTCCATATCCTCTCGATCATAGACCACGGAACGCCACCACGCCCGCATGACGTTGTTCTTCAACTCCACCCCGAGAGGACCGTAATCCCAAGTCGATCCGATTCCCCCGTAGATCTCTGAGTTGGCAAAAATGAACCCTCGTCGCTTGCACAAGCTGACGATCTTCTCCATGCTCGTCGCGGCCATACGTCTTCTCTGCACCCTTCCTCGGTGGGTCCCATCCCGGGCGCTTCCCACCGCTGCTCTCCAATTGAAGTGATCTGATCGGTAAGTTCGGCAGTCTACCAGATTCGCCAAATCGAGAAAATCGATGGCAGCAAACTCCGGGGTAATTACTCACGGAGAAGAAGGTTGGGAAGTGGGCCGAGCCAACAAGCAATCATCTCTTCCGTTCTGACATCGGTCTCTGGTCGGCTTGGTCCACTTTCTGATTTTCCTC
>JBMOHS010000045.1:0-23303 GCA_049317725.1 Blastocatellia bacterium | reverse complement strand
AGCATCTGACAAACTGCCCAGAGCAGCCATCCCCAGAGCGGGAGCGCCAACCACTGGCGCGACCACTCGAAGGCAGGATCGAAGGCGGCCAACACTACCAAACCTCCCCCCACCACGAGCGCGTTGAGCTGGAACAGCGCAAGCGACCACGGTTCGACCGTGCCAAAGGCAAGGGTCGCTCCCATCGCGGTCAAGAGAAGATCGACCCAAAGGATCCCCTCCAGACGCTGGCTCCAGTTCGGTCCGGCAGTCGACTTGCTGGTCACGGTCCCACTTTCCTCCCCTTGTCGGTCACTGGACGGAGAGAGACCTCATCGATCCACAGAGCCGCGCGCTCCAGGTTGCTGACGGTACGGTAGATGGGAGTCCGCAGGAGCAGGCGGACCGCTCCCGTCGTCCTGGGCACCTCAAAGTCGACCGAGACTTCCCGTGGCTCCTCCTGCTGGCGGGGAAGCCGAATCTCTGCCAGCAGATCCTCTGGTCGTGCGGCATTCTGAACCTCAATCCACGGTGGTTCTACCGGGAGCTGCGTCGCGCGGACCCACAATCGCAGCCGGTGAACTTGGCCCGGAGTGGCAGTAGCGAGCAGCGAAAGGTGTTCGTACGGACTCTCCATCGGGACGGCAAAAAGGAGATAGAGGGACCGCGCCCCGTGCAGCGGCCGCATGTCATCCCGCCGGACCATCACCTGCGGGTGCGGATTGAGCAGCCAGTCGAACCCAAGCCGCAACTGCCGCAGAACCGGCAGCTCTTCCGCGAGCGGAGCCGATTCAAATCCTCCATTCTCGATCCTTTCATCCGTCGATTCACCAACGACCGGGGGGCGATCGAGAAGAGCACGCAGTCGATGCCAGACCTCTCTTGCCTCCCCAAAACGCGACAGCCGTTGGGTTTGCGCGAGGAGATCGAGAAGCAACGACCGTGTCGGTGGATCATCCTCCCGGGCCTCTTGTCGCATGATGGCCAGAACTGGGTCGACCATTCCCTGGTCAACCAAAAACTGTGCCAGCGCAATCCTGCCGAGTCGATCTTCCGGGGTAACCCGCTCCAGCAGGGCTGGATCCAGTCCAAGCCTGCCTGTCAGTACTTGATAGACGTTGAGAGCCGCCCGCGGGTTCGTCCTGCCGCCACCCACCTCGGAGAGCTGCAACGCACTCCGGAACCGGTCGAGGGACTCCCCGATCCTCCCCTGGCGCAGATGAAAGTTAGCCATCGTCCAGTGGGTCTCAAAATACCGGGGGGCCAGTTCGATCGCCCGGTCAAAGGCACGCGAGGCAGGCACCGTCGCCCCCGTACTTTCGTACCCCCGCCCCAACTCCAACCAGTACCGGTAATCTGTCGGAGATCGACGGACGGCTTCCCGCAACGACTCGATCCCAGCATCTGGGTCGAGCGTCTCCGCCCGAAAGAGGAGATACTTTCCCTTTGCCACCAAGACCCGTGGATCTCCCGGCGCATACTCGACGGCTCGTGCGCGGGTCTCCCCTCCATCCCCCTTCGTCACGAGCACTTCCGCCAGATAGCCGCCCCCTACCTGCCACCCGGTGTAGAGCGCCAGCAAGAAGAAGGGGATCGGGAGAAAGTGTCGTGGGCGCATCACCTCTCGCAGGGATCAGTTTTCCGGATAGCTCTGGTCGTAGGAGTACTTGTAGTCGTAGTAGTACCCATCCGCGCGAAGATTGATGCCGTTGAGCACCACCCCGAAGATCTTGGCGTTGACATCGAAGAGGGCCTGCTTGGCGCGCAGCACCACTTCACGTGGCGTCTGGCCGCTCTTGACGACCAGGACGACCCCATCGACGAGAGGGGAGATGATCAGGGCATCTGAGACCTGGATGACAGGCGGAGAGTCGATGATGATGTGATCAAACTGGTCCTGGGCCTCAGCAAGTAACCCTCGCAGCTTGGGGGAGCTGAGCAGTTCCGAGGGGTTGGGTGGGATGGGCCCCGAAGGCAAGATCGAAAGGGTCGGAATCTCGTGAGGCTGTATCGCCCGCTCCAGCTCGACCTCCCTTGAGAGGTAGGTGGAGAGACCCACCTCATTGGAGACACGCAGAATCCGGTGGCAGCGGGGACGTCGCATATCCGCATCAAGCACCAAGACCCGCGCCCCCGTCTGCGCCAGGGAGATTGCTGTATTCGAGGCGATCGTCGTCTTCCCTTCGGCGGGATAGCTGCTCGTCACCAGCATGATCCGGGGGGCCCGCTCCGCCGACGAGAGCAGCAGCGAGGTTCGCAGCGCTCTGTAGGACTCCGCGAACGACGAGACCGATTCGTGAGTCGAGACCAGCTCGGCCCGGGTGACCGTTGTCCCCAACCCTGTCTCCACCGGAGCCCGGGAGGCCTTTCGTCCCCGCAACCTCCGTCCGCGAGTCAACGTCTCCAATGACGGAATCGCTCCCAGCGCGGGCAGAAGCAGAATCCGCTCGATCTCGTCTGCCGTATTGATCGTGTTGTTCAAATACTCGATGAAGAAGGCCATTCCTACCCCGAGCGCCAACCCGATCAAGAGGCCCAGCCCGATGTTGAGAATCCGGTTGGGACGCACCGGGGCAATCGGCACCTCCGCGCGCTGCACAATCCGCATATTGGCAGGGCGAAAGTCGCTCTCAACCTCTGCCTGCCGAAGCCGTTGCAGCAGATCCTCGTAGTTCTTCCGATCTGTCTCCGTCTTCTGCTTGATCAGGTTGAGCTCGGTCGACTCCCGATTCTGCTGGATCGTCTCGCCCTTCGATCTCGAAAGCGCCCCGCGCAGATCGTCTTCCCGGGCACGGGCAATGCGAAACTGGGTCTCAACATTCCGAACGATGCGCTGCTTCGCCTCGGTCAACTGGAGATCCAGTTGTTTGACCTGCTCCTCCACTTGGCGAACGGCCGTATATCCGGGTTGATAGCGAGCCGAGAGGTTGGCCATCTCCTGGCGTTGTCGGCTCAATTCGCGCGTGAGGGCCTGAATGGTCGGATCGGCGAGCACGGGGGGCAGCTCGTCCGGGGAGACCTGCCGGCTGCGCTGATAGATCGCCTCCGCGGACCGCCGCTCATTCTCAGCCTCGACCAATTGGCGATTGAGCTCCTCGGTGCGCGCCAGTGAGATGTTGCCGCGATCATCGAGCGAGATAATCCGCCGATCCGTCAGATAGCGAGTGTAGGCCTCTTCGGAAGCTCGCAGCTCGTTGCGGGCCTCCTCCACGCGGCGACTCAGGTACTCCCGTGTGGTACCCAGCCCCTCCAGCCGACTCTCCATCGACCAAGCGATATACTCTCCCGCCACCGTGTTGGCGACATCTGCGGCCAGAACGGGACTGTACGAGTCGAACGCGACTGTCACCACCCGGCTCTGACGGCCGACGGCGACGTCGTATCTCCCCTGGAAGGCGTTGACCAGCCGCACCTCCCGCTCGTGCTCGGGAAGAGAGCCTGCTTCCCGCAGTTGAAACTCCTGGTGCTCGGCCAAGTTGAGACGCTGAATTACCCGCCGGGAGATATCCCGACTGCGCAGAATGTCGACTTGCGTCTGGAGATAGAAGGGATTGAAGACATTGGCCGTCTCCAATTCCATGATTCGTTGGCCGGCCAGCACCCGCTCCGTCTCCTTCCCGATCTCGATCCGGGCCTGCGCACGATAGACGGGTCGACTCATTAACGTCCCAATCGTGACGATCGAGACCATCACAAAAAGGGTCGCCAAGACGGTCCAGCGGTGCTTCCGAAGAATCCGCCAGTACTCCCGGACAGAATTCTTTTCAGGCTGGATCGGGGTCGCGCGGTTGTATCCTGGATACCCTCCCGGCCTCCGTCTTCCGGAGGAGGGAAAGACCCCCTCATCCAGCGCATTGTCCAATTCCATTCCATTCCCTTTTCCAGAACTGGAGAGGGAGGGCAATGCCCGTGGCTTCTGATCATCAAGGTTCATCGTCTCGCTTCCCTTGTCTATCCATCGGCCAACACTGGCCAAGGTCACTGGCCAAGGTCACCAGGTGGATAGGTGTGACCTCACCATTTGAAAACGCTTGGATCGCCCGCTCCGGTGCGACGCATTGTTCACTCTTGTTTGGTTCTCACAGAACCACGGAGAGGGACTCCTCACTGACCATCCATCCTCACGCTCATTACTGGTCGGCTCAGTCTCAATCTCCAGTGGAAACAAGGACTGCACGGCCGACGATCATCGTCCCAGTCTCGCTCTCCGACTTCTCCGTGACTCTGTGGCTCGGTTTGATCAGCTCTCTGGGAGCAGGCAAGATCCTTGAGCCAGATGTCAAACTATCTGCAGGTATGGCCATCCGAACCGAAAGATGGAGGAGAACCTCTCCTCACGGAGGGGAGGTGAAAGAGGATGACGTTGAGGCAATCTGCGTGCTGGCTCCGGGTGGCTACCGGAGGAGAACCCAGCCGAGCGTGCTGGCGAATCCCCCCGCCAGTGCCTGCAAGAGTGTCTTTGTCTGCTTTGCGCGCCCCGACTCCGGGACCATCACCACATCGTACGGCTTCAGGATAAGATCCTTCCGCGGATCTCGTTCGATCTCCTGCAGATCAACAATCGTCTCCGTCGTTTTGGTTTGATCGGGATCGGTCGCCCGCACCAGCTTGATCTCTCGCCGGACCGTGTCAGGAAGCAACCCGCCAGCCATGGCGATGGCCTGGGTCAATTTGACGGTATCCTTCAGCGGAAATGATCCGGGTCCGCGTACATTGCCCGTCACATAGAAAATCCCCGCTTCCGGTACATTGACGAAATCACCATCCCGGAGGACCCGGTTCAGTTCTGGGCGTCGCACCAGATCCTGCAGATCGATCACTTCCAGGCTATCTTCTGGCTGGGTGTGAATGAGATGGACGATCGTTCCCGCCTTCTCGGTGATGCCTCCCGCCAGGCTGATCAAGTCGTAGAGGCGGATCTCCCGGGTCAACGCAACCTGCTTCGGCTGGTTGACCGCACCTGCAATCGAGGCGAGGCGGGCGTGGTACTCCTCGATGAAGAGCGTAATCTGTGGGTCCTTCAGAATGGACGTGAACTCCTCCCGAAGAAGGGCGGTGACCTCGGCTTCGCTCAGCCCCGCAATTGAAAGATCACGCGGGATATACGGAAGGCGAATCGTTCCCCGCTCCATTACCTTCACTTTTCGTTTCAGCTCAGGTTCGCCAGCGACTTCGATGAGCAACACATCCCCCGGACCAACGCGGTAGTCGGCCCGATGACCGGATCCTCCTCGCCTGGGAGTGGCCTCCGCTGACCCAACCAGCCCAGACACCGGCGTCACGGGATCTTGGGACACGCCCATCGTCCCTAACGAGCCCCAGACGACCAACATCCACCCCCACCGGAAACTTCTCTTTTTGATCCTCTCCATGCCCATCCTCTCCTCCCCGGGTTCTCTCCTGGTTCTCCCCGGCAACTTATGCCTCTTCTCTTTGTTCCCTTCCCTGCTTGGAGCCTGACTGCGGATCTCGCGATGCTTCGACCAAGCAAGTTGGTCAAGGTGCTCTGTTATTGGAATCCATCGTCGTCCGGTGAGAACTTGCTTCGGATGAATTTTCGTCACGAAGGGTTGCAAGGAAAGTGGAAGCGTGTTCGGCTCAATCTTCTCGTGGGGGACGGCTGGGCTTTGTCTCTCGGCTCTCCAGGCGCGGAGAGGATCTTCCAGGAGAGAGCTTAGGGGATTAGAATGAAAAGCGCCGAACTCCCGGAGAAAATAGGGAGATCGGCGCAGGTACAAGGAACAGAGGGGCACATCAGATCGTGCCAATGAGAGCATCTTCCCGACAAGACGCAGCCGAGACCGTCAGAAGATTACGGACGAAAACCGCTGACGATGATCGATGAGGGCGAGAGGTTGTCGGCTTGAGTCATCGCCATCACTCCAGCCACGCCACCGCCAATCCCTGCCATCATCAACGCAGCAATCGTCGCGGCCGTCAGGGAGGCCGGGTAACTGAGCAACTCTTTCCGGGTACACCGGGAAGTTGCCTGAGTCCCCACGGTCACTTCTTTGCCCGCCGTAACGTTCTCGACGCGTCCACTGGAGGCGACGCTGGCATCTCCGCGTGTCGCCGCGACGAGGGTATCGCCGCAGGTGACATCGACCGTCACCGCCGAAGCCTGCCGCCCAGTCGAGGTTGCCACCCCATTGGCCGTCACCACCGTGATCGCTACTCCAGTAGGGGCATTGACCACCGCTCTTCCGGAGGAGAGATTGCCACCGAGGATCGCCTCGTTGAATCGTACCGTCATCTCACTGTCCGGCCCTAACTGCATGCGGCCAAGGTTGCCGAGGCTGACGATCGCAGCACTGTTGCGCGCCGTCCGAATCACGCTCTCGCTGAAGACAGTGGCGCCCGGAATCGCCGATGCGCCGTTGATCGTCACTGAACCTGTCACGGAAAGCTCCCCAGCCACCCGACCCGCTGTCTGTGCCAACGCGTTCGTCGTGACCAGCGAGTAGAATCCACCGACTGCGACCATCAGGCCAATACTGAAGGCCTTGCGCAAGCTGGTTGGTTTACTGCTCATACTCTTTCCTCCCTGTTCCGAATAAAACAATAGATTTGGATCCTGTCCACCGAGCGATCTTTCTCTGCTCTGTGGTCTCCTTCGCTGCCAGTTCCCTGCTGTTTGTCTGCAAAATCTTTGCGCAGCCCCAACCCCTGATCTCCCCCGAACCGCTTGATGCCAATCAATTCGGTCAGCGAATCTACTGCGGTTTGATAGCTGTCTAGTCGATGGATGCTGCCGCAGCGTACGTCGAACTCATAAAATCTGAAAGACGGAGTACCGCCAGAAGAACAGGGTAGAAAATACCCGAACCAGGGGAGATTTGCAAACCTGAATGGCACCGACTTCAAGAGAGCGCCGACTGAGAACCCAAACAACAAATAGACCGGCCAGGCAGCTCCGGAACGTTGGGGCGGTGAGGCGGCACGCTCAGTGGAGGTTCCTGTACCAGGCGATCGTCTGGGAGAGGCCCTCTTCGGGAGAGACGCGAGGCTCCCAACCGAGTACCTCCCGGGCTCGACGGATATCGGGCTGGCGCGTCCGCGGGTCATCCTCTGGCAGTGGGCGATGCACCAGCGAACTGGAACTGCCTGTCAATCGAAGAATCAACTCGGCGAATTGACGAATGGTCATCTCCAGAGGATTGCCAAGATTGACAGGCTCGTGAAACGGGACCTCCATCAGGCGCCGAATCCCGGCGACCAGGTCGTCAACATACTGAAAGCTGCGGGTCTGTGTGCCATCCCCGAAGAGGGTCAAGGGCTCTCCGGCGAGGGCCTGATTGATGAAGGTGGGCACGACCCGTCCATCGTCAACCCGGTTGCGGGGGCCGTAGGTGTTGAAGATCCGCACGATCCGGGTATCGAGATCGAACGTTCGACGGTAGGCCATGGTGACAGCCTCGGCATAACGCTTCGACTCGTCGTAGACCGAGCGGGGCCCAATTGGATTGACGTTGCCCCAATAGGCTTCTGGTTGTGGGTGGACGAGCGGATCGCCATAGACTTCAGAGGTGGAGGTCAGGAGAAAAGAGGCCCCCTTGGTCCGGGCAAGTTCCAAGGCATGGTGGGTACCGAAGGATCCGACCTGGAGGGTCTCAAGCGGCAATTGGAGATAGTCGATCGGACTGGCCGGGCTGGCCAGATGAAGCACCCAGTCGACGGGACCAGAGACGGTAAACGGTCGACAGACGTCGACCTCCTGGAATTCGAACCGAGGATGGGCGGCGAGATGCGCCAAATTTCGGCGCGAGCCGGTCAGCAGGTTGTCGATGACCACGACCGACAGCCCGTCGTCCAGCAAGCGATCACACAGATGGCTGCCGATGAAACCGGCGCCTCCGGTCAATACGATTCTCATTCAGTTTCCTTGTCACCCAGCGGGGCCGACTGGCCACGGAAGAGAGAGAAAAAAGGCGCCAAACAGAGTGCGCGCGCCGCTCTTCCATACCTTTGGCTACGAAGAGGGCGACCGGTCATAGAGGGGAACACACGGGAGAATACGGGCTTGACGCCCATCGTGGACCGCGTAGGTTCCCCCCTTCCAGAGCGAGGCTCCACCGTGTTCGCCACGCTTGTTGAGTGCGTAAAAATTGATACTGAACTTGCGCAGTTCCGTAAGGTTGTCGCCATAGCGAGCCGAGATCCGCTTGATGGCGTCGAGTGCGGCCTCGGTAGGCGGCATCCCCCGTCGCATGTTCTCGACGATGGTATGGGAGCCGTTGATGTAGATGCACTCTTCCCCCCGGCCAGTTGAACCGGCGGCACCGACCTCATTGTCGACATAGAGACCGCTGCCGATGAGGGGAGAGTCTCCAACGCGCCCAGGGATCTTCCAGGCAAGCCCAGAGGTGGTGGTAACGCCAGAGAGGTCACCAGCCGCATTGACCGCAAGGCAGTTGATCGTTCCGGTGGGTCGATGGCGAAGTTTGTCCTCGATCCAGGACTGAAGGGCCATCTGTTCAGGGGAGAAGGAGCTGGACTGTGAGATCTTCTTCCCCTGTTCACCAGCCGTCCGGAGGGGGCTCGGGCCCCAGGCATCCTGAGGATTGAGACTCTCTCGCCACGCGAGCCAAGCGAGGCGGGCTGGTTCCGTCAGGAGGTCTTCTTTCTGAAAGCCGTGCTTGAGAGCGAAACGGAGGGCCCCTTCGCCAACCAGCAGGATGTGGTCCGTCCGTTCGAGAACGAGTTTAGCGACGCTCGCCGGATTCTTGATGTGGCGCAGGCTGGCGACGGCACCAGCTCGCCGAGTGGGGCCGTGCATGACACTGGCATCCAGCTCAACATCACACTCTTCATTCGGAAGTCCACCATAGCCGACCGAACTGTCGCGCGGATCGTTTTCGACGATGTTGACACCAGCCACTACCGCGGCGAGGGTATCTCCTCCCTGCTGCAGTATCTCCATCGCCCGAGTGACGCATGCCTTGCCTCCCTCGAAGACCTCTCCATTGGGGGCACGGTTGATATTGGAGCTGGAGATGACCAGGGGTCTGGTCCCCTGCGCACTGACGACGGCCCCGCCCTCGGCTCTCCCCAGCAGCCAGGGGGCGCTGACACCCGCTGCCGAATGGCGCATAAAATCTCGTCTTCGAATCTTGTCTTGTCCCATGCTTTCTCCAATCGATCGATCTGTCGTGTAAACGGTCCCCCTGCGGAAAAGCCAAGCTAGGGATTCGGCGTTGGCGCAGGGTTCTCCCGGGAATCGCCGAGGCGGCGAAGCTGTTCCTCTGATTGTTGCAGGCGCTTCTCGACCTCTTCCTGTTGGGCCTTGCAGGACTCGATCTGGCCCAGCATCTCCTGTTCGGTGCGATATAGTTGGTCGCGCTCGGCTTGGACTTGGCGCAGGCGGAGCTCGTGGTTGAGGCGGATCTGCTCCATCGTCTTCTCACGGTCGAGCGTTCCGATATTGAAGCTCTGCGAGAGGAGGCTCTCCCTCGTCATGAGCTGGAGCAGGTTCTGTTCATCGGTCCGGACCGTTGCCAAGCGCTCCCGTATCGTGCGCAGATCCTGGGAGAGACCGTCGGCCCGGGTCGCCAAGCCGGCAAGGCGGGTCATCTCAATCTGCGTCTGCTGGCGCAGATTCATGACGCGGATCTCATTGACCAGCGAGCGCATCTCGGCAGTCAATGACTCCAAGGCGCGCAGCATCCCTTCCATTTGAGGGTCCGGCGGCACGTCGCTCTTGGTCGTCGACTTGGATGGTTCGCGGTTGCCCTGATCCTGAGCGGGGACCGCAGCCCCGGAGAGATCGATGATGTGCGGATACTGTGGCGGGTTGCGAACCGGCTTCTTGGCAGGTGGAGGCGACTGGGCGCTCCCCCACACCGAAGCAAGCATGAACAGGAACAGAGCAGCGGATCGAACGTTCATCAGAAATTCATCCCCTGTGGGCAGGTCGCCAATCTTTGCCGAGCGGGCATGGCTAGCGCCCCCGTGGAAAGACCGGGACGCTGGCGTTGCCATCCCGATCGAGCGACTGCACACCAAAAAAGTAGTCGTCCTTGGAGAGCCCCTGTAAGGTCACCTCTGTCGCCAATCCAACATCGAGACTGCGCTGCCAGAAGGGCTGGTAGGTCTCTCGCCAGACCACCCGATAGCCCGCCAAGTCGGGCTCTGCACCTGCCTGCCAAGTGAGAACGGCATCGTACTGCTGGCGCGCATTGCGGAAGGTGACACCAGCGGGAGCCGCCGGGGCGAGTGCCATCCCCGCGAGCGCGATGGCGTTGACCCGTGCGACCTTTGCAATGTAGTCAAAATCGACCATCTCGATGACATCCCCGAACTGCTGGCCATTCTCTTGGCGGACCCGTTGATGCTGACGCGAGAAGTCTTCGTTGGGCTCGGTGAAACGGACCGCCGGATAGCCCGCCTGGAGGAAGGGAATGTGATCGCCTCCACGTCCAAAGCGGTCCCGTCGAAAGACGAGCGTCACATCAAATGGGGGGAGGTAGCGCTCGGCGATCTCCTTGATGTAGCGCGCGAGCTGTCGGGAGGGGCTGTCGTTCTCACCCCCGACCGATTGGCGGAGGCGCGCCTCGGCTGGAGTTTCGGCGGAGGGAACCCCTTCGGAAAAGACCCGGAGACGGGCATTGTCGCGAACGCCATTGCCCCCGTTGGTGTTTCCGACGATGTCGTTGGTGATCATCGCGGTAATCTGGAGCTGTTTGCGCTTGGCCTCTTCGACCCAGTGAGTCGAGCCAAGCAGGCCCTGCTCTTCCCCCGCAACCAGCAAGAAGACCAGGGTTGCGTCGAACTCGTATTTTGACATGACGCGAGCCATCTCGAGCACGGCAGCCGTCCCGGAGGCGTCGTCACTGGCACCTGGCGCATCACACTCGGCATCTTCGTAGGGGAAGCAGATCGAATCATAGTGGGCAGCAACGACCACGATCCGATCCTTGGAAGCAGGCTGACTTCCAGGGAGCGTGGCAACGAGATTGACGATGCGAACGGCCTCTTTGACCCGGGCAGTCGGGGGTTGAAGAAAGGCGTCCTCTTCGACGACGAGCCGCCCAGCAGAGTCTTGACGAACGCGTTCCAGCTCTTCCCGGATCCAACGGCGTGCTGCCCCGATGCCCCGGACGGGGTCCTCTGGCGAGCTGAGGGTGTGCCGCGTCCCAAACCCGACCAACTTGCGCATCGATGCCTCAATCCGCGGGGTAGAGATTTCACCGATGATCTTTTGAATCTGGGGATGTTGTCGGTTGGTGATCTGGGCCTGTTGCGCCCAGGAAGGCGAAGGTCTCCCCTGCAGCAGGAGAAGGCCAAAGATCAGGAGGACAATCAGTGGGAGCCGAATCAACGTTGGCAGACGTTGACTGCCCGCCGCCAGCCTCCCCCCGCTGTTTGAGTCGCACCACCTTTGTGGAGACCGATCGGCCATACCCTCTTTCTCCTCTGATCTCTTCCGGGTCAGATGATCGATTGATCAAGTCGACGTGCCTCGCTCGTCCTTGTCAAGGACAGACGAAACGAGGGGCACATCCCGGCGGAAGCCCATTGCATCCCGCCCGGTAGCCGCCGATTATAGGCGGCCCGGACCAATCAGAAAAGAGAAAGTTTCCTCGCCGCTCTGATTTCGAGCGATCGGGGAGGAGCTAGGGCGTTACCCGATAGACGATTCCCCGCCAGACAACCGTCACGGGGCGCAACTGGAAATATTCGGCCAATTCGGGATGCTCCTGCAGGACTGCAGCGTACTCCTCGCTTCCAGCCGTCAGGCGGACCGTTCCGCGGACCCGCAGGTTTCCAAAATAGAGATCATCGACCCAAGTTCCGCCGGTGAGGTAGAAGGTTTTATCGAGAATCCGTCGGGTTGGAGGAGCGGAGAGCCGTTCCGAGGGAGAGGAGAGTGGGGAGGACCCCTTGCCCGACGCGATAAATCCAGAAACTCTGCGGGAGAGCTGGCCTCCCTCCGTGCGGCGCTCGGGGGGGGGAACACTCTCTGATCCCACCGAGGACATCGGGTTGTCTCGCGACAGAGGGGGAATTCTTGTTGTCAGATCCGACGAGCGCGCAGTCCAGATGTCTGAGATATCTGGACCAGGCGACCGATCGACAGTTCCGACGAGCGTCGGTTTCAGAATCGGTACCTCAGGAGACTTGAAAGACGCCACTGAGGGCTCCTGGGCCAACAGAGCAACCGTGTCCGCCTGATCGGCGGGAGGACGAGCCGCACGAGGGACTCGGCTGCCAGGGGGGCTCCCGGGGGTGCGCCCCTCACGGGCAGAAGAGGCCGGGGACGCAGAACGAACGCCAGTTTCGGGTGGAACCAGTTGGGCCAAGCCTTTTTCCGAGGGCCCCGGCGGGCGTTTGTCGCTCGCCACTGGAGGTGCTGTCTTCAATGCTTCGGTGCGGTTCTCTGTCCCCCTTGAGAGGGGCTCCCCGGGGGCAGAGCGCTGAGCCAGCTCGGCACCGTCGGACTGCCTGTCTGAGCGTACCGTGGGGAGCAGTTGCCAGCCAACGATCGCAACCAGAAGGGCGAAGGCGGTTCCGGCAACCAGCGGCCCCGCGCCGAAGGGACGTCCCCGCTCGCCTTGGAGAATCGACCTGACGGCCGCCAACTGACCCTTGATCTGCAGGTAGAGTGACTCCCACCAACGATCTGGCACCAGGGATCGGTTGCCCGGGTGGAGCGCCGTCTCTGCGGTCTCACCCGCTAAGCAGACCCATTGAGTGAATTGGGCCAACTGGGTACGGCAGAGCGGACAAACTGCCAAGTGGGCCTCATATCTCTCCAGGCTCACTCCTGACAAGGCCCGCTCGAGGTAGGAGGCTGCCCGATCAGGGTCAAACCCGGGGCAGGCCTCTCTTGGATGCGGCTCTCGTCCGGCCTGCTGGCGAAGATGTCGGCGCAGCAGGTGCTCAAATTCAGAATCGGGGGGGATGAATTCGCTTGTCACGGTGCTTCACTTCTTTTTTTCGTCACCATCTGACAGAGAGGGAGATCGATCGTCCCTCTCTCGCCCAAACGGCGGGAGTGGAAAGGAGGGACCCTCCATTTGGGCCTCCACCAACGGGGCTCTCCCCATCGACTTTCCTGGCCCCGGCAGGCACATTCTGTTTCACCTCGTATTCCTTGACGAATCGGCACTTGGTGGACTCCGATCGAATCCAGCACTCCCGACAGGAAGAACGGAGGGAATCAGGAAGCTTGCGGAAAAAGTCTTGGGGATGGTGATCAAGGTGCACGGCGTGCCGCCGGGCCATTCACGTCACGAAGAAGATCGCGAACATCGATCTCGGTCCGTGCCGCCAAGTGAAGACATTCGGCGACTTCGCGTCGACCCAGGCTGAAGTCCCGGGTGAGAATCTCTTCGGTGCGCCGGCGGACATCCTTCTGCGCACGGGCCAGCCAGCGGCTGATGGTCGCCTCGTGGACCCCCATCATCTGCCCGATCTCCCGAAGGGTCAGGTCGTCAAAGTAGTAGAACTGCAGCAGCAGACGGGTGCGAGCGTCGGCAGTCGCGAGAGCTCGGGCAAGGGCGGTCTCGGTCGCCTCGCGCAGCCGCTGGTCCTCCAGCTCATCCGGCCTGGCTGGCGGAGAGGACAACAGGCCGTTCGACTGGGCCGGAGAGGCCAGGAGAAGCCGGTCGAACTCTTCGACCTCCTCGACCTGCTCAAAACGGGAGGTGAGCCGTTTACGATCAATGAAACATTGGTAGACAACGGCACGCAGCCATCCGCCGAGCGAGCCACGCCCCGAATAGTGGGCGAACTTGCTCAGCCGGCGCTCTCCCTCCAATCGGATGCCGTAAAGTTCGCCGTAGACATACTGGACCAGCTCCTCGGCCTCTCCGTCATCTTTGGTCAAGGCCCGGGCGGCGCTCTGGAGAGGGACACGAAAGCGGGACTCAAAATCGAGCCAAGCACGCTCGTCTCCCGCTTCGCAGGCAAGGGCGTGGACCAATTCCTCAGCGTGGAGTGAGGCGAGCAGCTCCTCGCCCTCTTGCAGGGAAGAAGCGGGATGGCCGGGACGAGCCCCCTCCGCCAGGCTCCTCTCCGCGCTCTTGCCCCCCCCCGTGGACCGGGTCAGGTTGCGCTGCAGAATCTGGGTCACACGGTCGGTAAACGCCTGCTCGGAGACTTGGTATCGCTGCGCAACCCCAGCCCAGAGGGATTGAATCGTTCCGGCATGGTGCTGCAGAAGATCATCTACCATTCTTGGTTGCTGCCCAATCTCGACCGATCTCATTCTCCAATCCCCGATCTCCCCACCGGTCCGATTGGCGAAAGGAGGTTCCATCCCCGTGTAGTGCGAATCGATCAAAGGAGCCACGCTCCTCTATCGTGCGATAAAAGCGCCCCATTTTATTCTCGTCGGCGGAGAAAAGATACCAGCCCCGCCCCTTGGATCGAACTTTTCCTCTGAGTTCGCCCCTCAACTCGCCGAAGCAGCCAACTGATCGGCCAAGGCACGGACGAGCGAGGGGAGAACGGGGCCCTCGACGCGGTTCCCACGACGGGCGGCGACCCCGACGTGAAAGGACCGGAGCGGCTGACTGTGGCTGAGGACCGCCATGGCCGCCGCATCAACCCCTCCCCCGACAAGAATCGTGCGCTCCCCGGCACGTACCTGCCATTCCGTCAGTCGGCCCACCTTGTCCGCCCAGGGCTCAGGTCCCCCGCTGGTCAGAAAGGTGTCGATCTGCGGAAGAGTGGTGACCGCTTCGAGGGCGGATCCAGGATCGGGAAGGTCCTCGGTGGCACGATGAAGGGTCGCACGAAGCCGCGGAGACGCCGCCAGGATGCGCCCGAGCAGGGGCAGATCCAGAACCGGTCCGGGGGTGCGCAGGAAGCCCAGCACCACCCCTTCGAGGTGAGGGGAGGTTTCAGCCAATGATTGAAGCGCCGCTGCCGTGCGACAGAGCTGGGCGATCTCATCCGGATCCACCACCTCGAACGATTCCCGGTCGCGCAACATGACGCGGACGGGAAGCCGGGTGGCGGCGAGAACCTCGTGAACCAACTCGAGAGGTGGGGTCAGTCCTCCGACCTCGTAATGGCTGATCAACTCGATCCGATCGGCACCACCCTCCGCTGCGGCGACGGCATCCTCCACGGAACAGGCAATGACCTCGAGCAATGTAGATCTCTTTCTCACCACTCGACCTCCCCCTTCTCTCAATGGGCGACCAGCCATTGCCTGTCTCCCCCAATCTTGCTCGACAATGATCTGAAGTGGTTCACTTCCAGGGCTCAAGGTTTTTCAGGGGGCTTCTTGCGAATCCGTTCGAGGATTTCGCGGAGGGTCTCCTTGACCCCAGGTTCTCTCTTCTCTGGGCCGGGCTCCTTCTTCTCAGAGGAGGCCGGCTGACCGGGAGCGTCAACGGCCCCGCCGAGGACCCGCTGCCGAAGATTGTCGAGAAGATTGGTTCGGGCACGCTTCCGCAGGGTGGCAGCGTCAATCCCGAACGTCGGCTGCTGGAGGGGGCCAGAGACTTGCAGCGGAATGACCAGCGAATCCTTCTCGACAAAAAAGCTGCTGACGAGCCGCCCGACGGTGCCCTGCCCTCCAGTCACCGACGATGACGAAAGAACCCGCCGGGTCAGCTCGGGGCTGAGTTGGGTAAGGACGGAGTAGTCCATCCGCATCGGCTCGACCAACTGGAGACGCCCCTGCCCCGTCACCGAAAACTCTGGCGTCTCGATCTGGAGCCCATCGGTTCGCAGTTGCCCCCCGCCAAAGGTGAGTGTCGACTGGAGACTGCGAAAGGCGGTGCCAGCTCCCGCCGTCGGCAGGTTGGCCAACTTGCCGAGCCGTTCGACCTGGGCCAGCAGATCGAAACTGGTCAATTGGCCGTCCCGAATCTCCACCTGCCCCGTGCCAGCGAGGGAGCGTGCCAAATCGGGCCCTTCGGTTCCGCATCCGCGCAGGTCGAAGGAGCTGTCGAGTCGCCCTTGAATCAGCCGTGTCTGGCCGAGACTCCCGAGGAAGTTCTGGAGGTCAACATTGGTCAGTCGCCCTTTGACCGCCATCCCCGGGGGAGTCGTGGCCAGATCGAGGCGGAGCGTCCCCTGATATCCCCCCCCGAAGAGGGAGAGGGCGAGGGGGGCGAGGGTGAGAGTCTTGGGTCGATAGGCGAGCTGGCCCTGCAGATCGGTGGCATCGATCCCGTCGAACTTCAATCGGCCAAGAGCAAACCGCCCATCGACCGAGAGGGCCTCTGGCACTCCCGCGCTGGACCCAGCCGATCTTCCCGCAGGCGGGAGCCCCATCAGCGTCTGCCACTCGGAGAGAATCAGTTGGTCGCCCCGCAGGTCGAAGCGGACGGTGGGACGGGTGAATTGACGAACCTCCAACCAACCTCCGAGCGAGGTCGACGCAATCTTCGCCTCAAGCTGTTCGACCCGGGCCTGATCTCCCGTCAAGCGCAGATCGGCCTTGGCAATCTGGACAGGCTGCGTCCACCCCGTGGGTTGCAGCGAGGCTTGTCGCAAGTTGCCCTGGCCCTCGATCGTCCAACTGGGCTGCTCCGCAGCGAGGATGGCATCGATCTCCGCCCGCAGGCTGGCCTGGCCACTTCCCTTGAGCTGCGTCCGCACTCCCATCGATTCCGCAATCTGGAGTACATCCCCCAATTGGGCATTTTGGGTATTGGCGTCCATTCGAAAACGGGGGCGCTCCTGGTAATCGGCAAGGGTCAGTTCGTCGATCTCGAGGGTGGAACGGGCACCGACCGAGGTGCGAAACGGCGTCACCGAGAGCAGGGTCGGATTGGCGAGCAAGGTCAGTT
Organism: Blastocatellia bacterium; assembly: GCA_049317725.1. Lineage (GTDB taxonomy): Bacteria > Acidobacteriota > Blastocatellia > RBC074 > RBC074 > CAIOZW01. Next base: position 6,573 of record JBMOHS010000045.1, on the reverse strand, counting down.
GCCCGACCTCGATCGCTTGTGGCAACCCGGCCATCTCGAAGCGCAGGTCTCGCACCACCAGTTTTCCATCGAGTGCCGGGACGGGGACCTTCCCCATCATCTTCAACGTGAGATCTGCATTTCCCTGAATGCGTGTCCCGGCTGGCGGGCCAAAGCCAAAGGCGGGGGCGGCTTCGAGAAGGCTCCCCAAGGCGACGCCGGAACCGTCGAGGGTCAAGTCGAGGGTCGGATGATCGAACAGCTGTTTGACGTCCCCACGCAGGCGGACCTTCGCCTTGCCCAGTGCGGCCTCTCCCTCGTCAATCTGCACGCGAACATCGAAAGGAGAGGCGGGAGCAGCACCTTTGGCGGGTGGAGAGGCTGACACCGTCAGGTTGAAGGTCAGCTCAAGGGGGAGACGGGAGGGCTCCCCCCAGGCGGCGAGCCGCACGTCTTCCGCAAAGAGGGTCCCTTTGGCACGCAGGGAATCGGTCAAACGCCCGGCGAGCGAGAGATCGAAGGTCAATCGCCCTCGCCTGGCCGACGTGACCCCGACGAGGGCCTCCAACGCCGACACCTCGACCTCTTGCAACTCCAAGTTCGCCTCGATCGGAGTCTCCGTCAGATCTTGCAGATCGATCGGGCCGGCCGTCCCCTGGACTTCAGCTCGCCCTCCATTCTCCCCCGGCATGGTCAAGCCGACTGAAAAATCGAACGACTGACGGGGCGAGAACCCTTCCAATTTGACTGAGATTCGGTCATAGACCGCCTCGGTCACGGGCGTGACCGACCGGTCGATGAGGGTGAAGCGTCCTTCCTCGACGGCCAGATCGAAGGGAGGGAGTGACTCCTGCGCCTTGGGCTCACGAAATGGCTGGAGGGTACTCCAATTCCAGACCGCTTGCCGATCTCTCACCTCCTTGATCAGAACGACAACCGGTTGGCGCAGGGCCAGCCCCGTCAACTGCGGCTTGCCGCGCAGGAGGGAGCGAAGCCCGACCTGCAACTCGACCGTTTGTGCAGAGACAAACCGCCCCGTCGCGAAGGAAGGATCCTCGGCAATCATCACCTCTTCGGCACGAACCGTGAGGCGCGGCCAGAGGCGCAACGAGAGACGGCCAAGCTCGACCGGACGCCCCACTTGCTGCTCGATCTGCGCAAGGATCTGCGCCCGATAGGTGCCAGTGTTGAGATCGACCAAGCGCGGCAGCAACAAGGCCGCTAAGCCCCAGACCAAGACGATCAGCGCGATCACTCCGCTCGACACTTTCAGGAAGGTCGACCTCACGAGCAGACGACCCCAACGGGAATCACGCCATGCTTGCCAGCCTTTGCTGCCCAATGGGGTGTTCATCGGAAGGCCCTCGGGGAGAGAGAGGAGGAAGATGCGTCGACCGCCGAGGCGGACGACAGGAGGTAACGGTCGATCCAGCGGGCGACGACGCACGCATCGGTGGGTCTGGAGAGGCTCGCCAAGGCCTCCTCCACCACCTGTTCCCCCATCCGCTCCCGACGATCCGCCAGCACAGTGGCAAGATATGCCGGAGAGAGCTCAGGGTGGGCCTGGATTCCGAGCATGGTCGTGCCGATCCGGTAGAAGGCCTCTCGGCAATGGTCTGTCCTGCCGAGTGACGCCGCTCCTTGCGGCAAACGGACGACTTGGTCCTGGTGCAGGTAGAGGAGATCAAGGGACGGCTGGAAGGGCTCCATCCAAGCTTCAGAGTGGGTCACCGTCAGCCGGTGAACGCCACCGCCCCAGCCCGTCTCCGCCTTCTCGACCTGTCCCCCGAGCGCCTGGGCGATCGCTTGGTGACCAAAACAGATTCCAGCCGTCGGAATCTGCGCCTGCCAGAGCCGGCGGATCCAGTCGAGCAGTTGTGCGACCCACGGCAGATCTTCGTAAACGGAGGCCCGGGAACCCGTGATCAGACAGAGATCGAACTCGTCGATTGAGCTGGGGAACTGGCCGGCCGGCAGATCGTAGACGCGCCAATGGGGAGTTCCGTACGCTGCTCCGAACTGCCCGAATCGGGCAGCGAAGAGCGCCGGATAGTCTTCTGACACCCCGGCGAAGCGATCCTCGATGTGGTCACACTGGAGCAGGCCAATGCGCATGCCAACCTCCCCAACATCCATCTTTACCATTGAGTCCTCAAGTGATAGGACTTCAGTCGGGTGAAAGGCTGAAACCCGAAGCGGGAGAGGGTACAGCCGCGCCCCGAATCCTTGAGCCCGGTCCAGGCCAGTGCCGGGTCGAGGTAGTCGCAGCGGTTCATATACCAAGTGCCCGTCTCAACGCGGTCGCCAATCGCGAGGGCCGCCTCGGGATCGGCCGTCCAGACAGAGGCGGTCAAGCCGTAGCGGCTGTCGTTCATCAGGTGGATCGCCTCTTCGTCATTCCGGACGGGCATCACCCCGACGACGGGTCCGAAAGTCTCCTCGGTCATGAGAGACATCGAGTGGTCGACGCCGACCAGCACTTGGGGAGCGAGGTATGGGGTGCCTTCCCTGGCCGCCGGGAAGAGTGCCAGGTCGAGGAGGGGGCGTGCCCCTTTGGCGATCGCCTCCCGCACCTGCGCGCGTACCTTGTCGGCCGCCTCGGTGCGAACCAGCGGCCCGAGCGTCGTGGCCGGATCGGTCGGATCTCCCAATCGGTACTGCCGGGTCAACTCGACGAAGGCCTCGACAAAACGGTCGTAGAGGTCTTGGTGAACGTAGATGCGCTCGATCGCGCAGCAGGATTGGCCCGAATTGAACATCGCACCATCGACGAGGTTCTCGACCGTCGGTTCGAGGGCGGCGTCAGCACGCACGTAGGCCGGATCCTTTCCTCCCAGCTCGAGCCCCGTCCCGACAAAACGGGTGGCCGCCGCACGCTGGACCGCGTGGCCGCCGGCGACGGAACCCGTAAAGGCAACAAAGCCGATTCGCGAATCCTCGATCACCCGAGCGACCTGCCCGTGATCGAGGTGGAGGTACTGGAAGACCCCTTCCGGCAATCCCACTGCCCGAAAAGCCTCGGCGTAGGCCTCGGCGACGAGCGGCGTCTGGGGGGCCATCTTGAGGAGAACACTGTTGCCGGCAAGGAGCGCAGGGATGACGGCATTGACCGAGGCCAGCCACGGATAGTTCCACGGGGCCAGCACCAGAACCACTCCAACCGGCTCCTGACGGATGAAGCGGTCAAACCCTGCCTTTGGATCGGGTCGAAGATCGGCCAGCGCATCCTCAGCAATTCCGGCCATGTACCGAATCCGCTCCTGAAAGCCGCGACGCAGCTCCGAGGGGCTCGCGGAGATCGGTCGGCCCATCTGCCACGTCAGCTCCTCTCCAAACCGATCCGCCCGCTCCGCCAACCACTCAGCCAGCCGCAGAGAGAGGGCGACCCGTTCGGCGAGCGGAACCCTTCGCCACTCCGTCTGGGCCCGCACCGCCGTCATCAGGGCTTGCTCGATCTCACGGTCGGTCGCCAGTTGGCGCTCAACGTAGAGGCGCCCGTCGACCGGGCTGATCGTCTGTTGCCACTCTCCCGCCATCGCTTCGCCTCCCCTTCCCTTCCACTCTCCCGAGAGACCGTCTGTGGTCACCTCTGGGCTAACGGGCAGCCGGCTTACTCCGGCGTGACATAGGCCGAGGTAATCCCACCATCGACCACGAAATCGCTCCCCGTGATGAAGGACGACTCGTCCGAGGCGAGAAAGAGGGCCGCCTGCGCGATCTCCAAGGCCTCGCCAAACCGGCCGACAGGGATGTGAACCAACCGCCGCTGCCGTTTCTCTTCGGTGTTGAGGTAACTCATCAGCAGCTCAGTGCGCAGCGGACCCGGGCAGAGCGCGTTGACGCGGATTCCCTCGCGGGCGTGGATGATCGCCAGTTCACGCGTCATCGCCAAGACCGCCCCCTTGCTGGCCGTGTAGGCCACTTGGGGCGTCGCCGCCCCCATCAGAGCGACAAAGGAGGCAGTGTTGATGATTGACCCGCCACCAGCTCGACGCAGCGCAGGAATCCCGAATTTACAGCCCAGAAAGACGCCACGGGCGTTGACGTTCATCGTCAAGTCCCAGATCTCTTCGCTGGTGGTCACGGCATTGTCATCGGCGTGGTGCATGATCCCCGCATTGTTGAAGAGAATGTCGAGCCGACCGAACTTCTTCTCGGCCGACTTGATCATCCGTTGACAGTCGTCCGCCTGCGAGACATCCGCTTTGGTGAAGAGGGCCTCGCCGCCCGCCTCTTTGACCAAGCGGGCCGTCTGTCGCCCCGCCTTCTCATCCCGATCGACGACTACGACGCGGGCCCCCTCACGCGCAAAGAGGAGCGCCGATTCCCGTCCGATCCCACTGGCTCCCCCAGTAATCAGGGCAACCTTCCCTTCCAATCTGTTCATGCTTCTCACCATCCTCTGCTGATTTGTCATTGTCCTCTTGCTGAGGTTGCATTTCGAGGCCTCTCTTGGAGGCTTCGGTCTTTTTTACATGCCCGAAAGGGGAAACAGGCTCAGTCGCAGCCTCCCTTTGCGTCTTCGCGGCTTCGCGTGAGCCTCTTCCCAGCTTCGCAAGAGCCCCGTTCCCTTCTGCTGGGGCAGCCGCCAGTGGCTCACCCAGCACTCGACCCTCTTCGCGTCTTCGCGGCTTCGCGTGAGCCTCTTTCCGGCTCAGATCCGCTCGAAGTATCGTGCACGTTCCCAATCGGTGACCGCTCGATTATACGCCGACTGCTCGGAGCGGTAGAAGTGGACGTAGTGCTCAACGACCTCGTCGCCGAAGGCTTCGCGGGCAAAGCGGCTCCCGGCGAGGCGGTCCGTGGCCTCGGCGAGCGTCGCGGGAACCCGCGGGAGGTGGCGTGCGGCGTAGATGTCGCCGGTGAAGATCTCCGGTGGCTCGATCTGGTGCTTGACTCCTTCGAGACCCGCTGCGAGGGAGGCAGCAAGGGCGAGGTACGGATTGCAGTCGGCCCCGGGAATCCGACACTCAATGCGCAGACTCTGGCCGCGACCGACGACGCGGAAGCCGCCTGTCCGATTATCATAGCTCCAAGCCAGCCGCGTCGGCGCCCACGAACTGTCGACAAAGCGCTTGTAGGAGTTGACCGTTGGGGCGTAGAAGGGCATGACCTCCTCCGCATAGGCCATCCACCCGCCGAGAAAGTGGCGAAAGAGCGGAGAAGACTGGATCGGCCCGAGCGACTCCTCTCCGGCAAAGAGGTTGCGTCCATCCCGCCAGAGACTGAGGTGGATGTGGCAGCTCGAACCGGCGCGGTCGGCGGCCACCTTGGCCATGAAGGTGACGCTGATCCCCATCCGATCGGCCAGCTCCTTGAGGCATTGCTTGTAGACGACGTGCCGGTCGGCCATCGTCAAGGCCTCGGTGTACCGAACATTGAGCTCGTGCTGGCCGAGCCCCCACTCCCCCTTCGAGCTCTCGACTGGGACCCCTGATTGGCGCAGATGGCGCCGTGCCTCGGCGGTGAAGCCCTCGGTGCGGGTGCCTTGCAGAATCTGATAGTCCTCGAGGTACCATCCGGCGGGGACGAGGTTGTGGTAGCCCGCCTCGTGGGCCTCGCGATAGCCGGTCTCGAAGAGGTAGTATTCGAGCTCGGTCGCCGCCTGGGCAGTCCAGCCCGCCTCCTCTGCCTTCTCGACTTGGCGTTTGAGAATCGAGCGCGGGGCGAGGGGGACAGCCGTGTGGGTCTTCTCATCAATGACATCACAGAGAACGAGTGCCGTCCGGTCGAGCCAGCTCGCCACGCGCAGGGTCGTCAAGTCCGGTACGAGGTGGAAGTCTCCGTAGCCCAGCTCCCAATTGGCAAAGCGGTACCCGGCGACCGGCTCCATCTCCATATCGGTCGTCAGCAGGTAGTCGCAGCCGTGGGTCCCTTCCCGATAGGTCCGTTCGACAAACATCTCTGCGTCATACCGCTTGCCGTTGAGACGCCCGTAATGGTCTGTGAAGCCGACGATGACCGTCTCGATCTGCTCGTCGGCCACCAGACGCCGCAACTCGTCCTGCCCGAGCATCCCTTTGACAGTGATGTGTTCGTTGCTCATCTCTCCTCCTTTGCGCGCAATGGATCGAGCCAGCGTGGGCCGCAGAAATGGTGCCGCTCCCACGTCCAGTACCAGAGACCCAAGAGCCCGAGAACAGCGACCATCGTCTTCCCTGTCCGGTAGTCATCCGGCAGGCTCAGAATGGCGCTCAGAAAGACGACCCATCCGATCGCCACCAGATTGATCCCCCGCCCCCAGCGCCCCAGATGCCACGGCCCGCGTGGTAGCTCCCGATCAGTTCCCCTCGCTCGCCAATGCAGATAGACGGGCAGAGCGTAGGAGAGATAGAGGCCAATCGTGCTGATCGAGGTGATCACCGCGTAGGCCCCGCTGTAGACCGCAGCCAGAAAGGCAAGGGCAACGCTCAGCCAGATCGCCGGCGCCGGCGACTGATAGCCGTAGTGAACGCGTCGCCAGAGGTGGGCAAAGGGCAGTCCGCCGTCGCGGGCGAACGCATAGAGGACCCGGGACGACCAAGTTACCGCCGACAGACCGCAGAACCACATGGCCATGGCCGCCAAGGCCGAGAAGAGCGCTCCCGCCCGCTC
>JBMOHS010000044.1:0-23400 GCA_049317725.1 Blastocatellia bacterium | reverse complement strand
CGTGCTGGTGGGAGGAGAGGATGACATCGAAATGGGTCGAGGAGATTCCGCAGCGATCGACCCGTCGCCGTTCCAGCCGGTAGCCCTCGATCCCCAGTCGGGTCAGTTCGTGTGAGAGCGCCTCGAAGTCGAGCCCGAGATCGAGCAGGGCACCGAGAAACATGTTGCCACTGATGCCGGAGAAGCAGTCGAGATAGAGGATCCGTCCCATGGTCTTGCCGATCGATCAGAAGGTTCCAGCGATGATGGTCGTCGCCACTTCAGGGTGAAAATAGGTCTGAATCGCGGCGTTGACCTGCTCGCGCGTCATCGCCTTGACCAATCCAGGAAAACGATCGAGGTAGTCCTCACCCAGGCCGTAGAGTTCAATGCTCGAGAGTTGGCTGGCGAGGCCCCCGTTGGTGGCCAGTCCGACGATGAATCCGCCGGCGATCGACGACTGCTCGTCCTCCAGCTCCGAGGGGCGGATGCCTTCGCGGATGAACTCTCCCAGAATTTGATGGGTCGTCTCGATGGCGAGGTCGATGTTCTCTGGCGAGACAGTCACGCCGATCGTGAAGGGTCCATCGGCAATTCCCGATTCGCTGAAACTGGAATTGATGCCGTAGGTCAGTCCCATCTCATCCCGCAACACCAGTCCGAGTCGCGACGAGATCGTCGATTGACCGAGCGCCCGGTTGGCAATCATTGCCGCGAGGTAGTCTGGATTGGTCCGTCGCAGGCGGGAGGCGTGGCCGATGACGATGTCGCAGTTGGCCTTCTCCCGCATGAGGATCGATTCACGGTGTGGTTGTTGGCTCAACTCGGTCAAGGGCAGCTCATAGCTGGGAGGCGGGGCTCCGCGCCATCCTCCGAAGGCCCCCTCGACCTGATCGCGGACCGCCTCCGCCTGCACATCCCCGACGATGGCCAGGATGAGCGACCCGGTACCATAATGGGATTCATAGAATCGACGGAGATCTTCGACCCCGATCGATTCGATCTCGCGGATCAACTGCTCGCCATCGGGGCGGTGAAAAGGATGGCGGGGGGGGAAGACGATCTGTGTCATCCGCTCGTAGGCGCGGACCCTCGTCTCATCCTGATCTTCACGAATGCTCGCGATGACCCGCTGTTTCAGCTTCTCCAACTCCTCCGCCGGAAAGGTCGGATGGCGCATCTCCTCGCTCATCGTGCCGAGGATCAGGCCGAGATCGCTGCTGAGAGACTGCCCGCTGACTGAGACGGTAAACGTGTTCGAGGAGAAGCTCATCCGCGCCCCGGCCGATTCGAGTTCCTCGGCGATCTCCAGTTTGCTGCGCGCCGCCGTGCCCTTGTTGAGCATCGTCGCCGTCAGGCTCCCCAGTCCATCTTTTCCCGGGGGATTGAAGATCTCTCCTCCCAGAAAGGTTCCCGACAAGGAGACGGTCGGATTGGCGTGATTCTCCAGCACCAAGAGCCGGATTCCGTTCGACAACGTGTAGCGCCGCGTCCGCGCCGCCAAGGAATGGTCCTGCGTCATGATTCTTGCCGCTCTTCCTTCGGAATAAAGTATCCGACTGTCCGCTGATCTTCGACAAAATAGGTGCGAACGACCCGTTGGAGATCTTCCGAGGTCACCGCCGCCACCTTGCGTGGCAGATCGATATAGAGTTTCCAGTCTGAGACCCCTTCGGACTCGCCGAGAACACTGACCACTCCAAACGGACTGTCACGAAGATAGATCATCTGGGTCCGGACCATGTTCTTGACCTTCTCCAGCTCCCGTTCCGGAATTGGATCGCTCTTCAATCGCTCGATGACTTGATGGGTCGCCTCTTCTGCGGCGGCGTGGGCGGTTCCCGGGGCCAGCGTCAGATCGATCGTGAAGAGTCCGGGATCGAGGAATTGATAGGCCTGCGCCCCGACGTCGACGGCGAGCTGAGTCTCGACCAACCCTTGGTAGAGGCGTGAGGTGACCCCCGCCGAGAGCACGTGGTCCAGCACGGTCAGGGCGGCCACATCCGGATGGGTCGCCTCTGGCGTGTGCCAGGCCATCTCGACCAGTCCGAGTTGCCCTGCCCGTCGCAGCACGAACCGCACCTCTCCCTGTTGCGGGGGCTCCACCGTGTACATCGCCGGGATGGGCCTTGGCGAAGGGGGAATTCCTCCAAAATGGGCCGCGGTCAGTCGCAGGGCCTCCTCCTCCTCGAAGTCGCCAACGACGATCAGGGTGGCGTTGTTGGGATGGTAGTAGGTATCGTAGAAGGCCTTGAGCTGGGAAGTCGGGATCCCCTCGACGTCTGAGCGCCACCCGATCGTTGGGTGGTGATAGGGGTGTTCCCGGAAGGCCATTGCCCAGACGCGCTCGTCAAGGATCCGTCCCGGATCGTTCTCCCCCCGCTCCAGCTCGTTGCGGACCACGGTCATTTCGAGCTGCCGATCTTCGTCGGCAATGAAGGAGTTGCGCATCCGGTCCGCCTCGAGGTGCATCGCCAATTCGAGCTTGTCGCTCGGCAACATCTCATAATAGCGCGTCCGGTCGAACCAAGTGTCCGCGTTGAAGACTGCCCCGTGCTTCTGCAGCACCGCCGCGATCTGCGTTCCGCTCTTTTTGTTGTAGGTGGGGGTTCCTTTGAAGAGCATGTGCTCAAGGAGGTGCGTCGCTCCCGTGTGGCCCACCGCCTCGTTCCGTGAGCCCACCCGGTAGACAACCATGAGGGCAACCACTGGAGCGGCACGCTGGGGCACCAGCAGGACCTTCAGACCATTCCGCTCCAGTCTGTATTCGGTGATCCCTTCGTACGCGATCTCTTTTTTGAACAATGCTCAATCCCTTTCTTCCCGTAAATCGGGCCTTGAATCGGCTCGATCCTCTTCGCTTGCTTCTTCATTTCCGGGGACGTTCCGCTGCGCAGGTGGCTCAAGCGAGATGGCGGCGGAGGTGGGCGAAGATCTGTTGACCGTGAAATCGGCCATTTTCGATGAAGATCTTGCCGGTCTCCTTTCCCGCTTGCACAACTCCGGCCAAGTAGAGCCCCGGCACATTCGATTCGTTGGTCTCCGGGTCGAAGGCCGGGCGGCGACTCTCGGGATCGATCGCCACGCCAGCTGCCCGCAGGAAGTCGTCGTCGGCACGGTAGCCAGTCAACGCAAAGACAAAATCGTTGGCCAGTTCTTGCTCTTTGCCCGTCCGCAAGCACTCGACGACGATCCGGCCCGGCTCGATCCGCTTGACGATGTGCTCAAAGAGCGCCCGGACTTCCCCTTTCTCGATCCGGTTCTCGATGTCGGGCAGGATCCAGTACTTGATCGTTCGGCGCAAAGCGTTCCCCCGATGGATCAACGTCACTCGTGCACCGTGCCGATAGAGGTCGAGGGCTGCCAGAGCCGCTGAATTGGCTCCACCGATGATGGCCACATCCCGGTCGTACCACGGATGGGCGTCACGGTAGTAGTGGGCTACCTTCGGCAGGTCCTCTCCCGGGATTCCCATCCGGTTGGGCAGGTCGTAATACCCAGTCGCAATGACCACTTTGCGTGTCAAGTAGACCCGCTGGAGTCCTGTCTCGACCTGCTCGGTCGCGACACGGAAGGCGCCGTCCGCCCCCTCGATCGAGAGGGCACGCTCGTAGGAGCGGATCCGGATCTGGTAGCGCTCCGCGACCCGTCGGTAATACTTGAGGGCTTCGATCCGGTTGGGCTTCTCCCGCTCGCAGACAAAAGGGAGATCCCCGATCTCGAGCAGCTCCGGGGTGGTGAAGAAGACGAGTTGGGTGGGATAGTGGTAGAGCGAGTTGACGAGGCAGCCCTTCTCGATCACGACGTAATCGAGGCCTGCCCGTGTCGCCTCGATCGCGCAGGCGAGCCCCGTAGGCCCTCCACCAATGATCAAGACGTCGAGTTGTGCTGGATCTTCTTCGCCCACTCCCTCTTTCCGGACTTCCCGCGGGGCCTTACACCTTCGCCATCACCTCTTCGAGGAAGAGACGATTGGCTCGCGCGTTGGCGGCTGTCTCCTCGGCCGTCTCGCCGATCTTGCAACACTCGACCATGATCGGCCCCTGGAATCCTCCGCTCTTGAGCGTCCGAAAGACGCCCGCAAAGTCGACTTTGCCCGTTCCGAACTGGATCATCACGTCCCCTTTGAGGGTCGCGCAATCCTTGGCACAGAACCCGCTGACGTGCTGCACGATCGGTTTGAGCTCCTCGATCGGGTCCTTCCCGGTGTAGTGGATGATGTTCCCCGCGTCATACCAGATCGAGAAGTTCGCATGATTGACGGCGCGGATGGCGGCAAGAATCTCTGCCGAGGCGCTGCTTCCTCCCCCATGCGGCTTCATCACCAGCTTGATGCCCCGCTCGGCGGCGTAGGCAGCCGTCTCGCCCATCACCTTGTAATAGTGAGCGTACTCCTCCGGCTTGTCGACGCCAAAGGAGAGGGCATAGGTCAAGCGGAGGGCCTTGGCGGCGTCGATCTGCTGACGCACCTCGGCGATCGACTCTGCCAAGTCGATGTTGTGGCGGGATCGGAGGGCGCCCATATTGGCGCGCAGACCACTCGCCGCGATCCGCTGGCGGAGCGAGGCGAGGTACTCCTCCCCGCTGCCCGGGCGGAGAAAGGGCTCCTCCCGTGTCGCGCTGAGCAGTCCTGTCACCTTGTACCCTGCCGCCTTGATCGACTGGAGCGTCGCCTCGTAGCCCCACTTGGTCCAGGGGCGGTTAAAGCAGCCCACCTCCCACTTGACCTTCGCCGCTTGCAGGGTCGAGGGGACCGTGGCCATGGCCAAGCTCCCCAGTGCGGCTTCTTGCAGAAACTCACGTCTTGTCACCGATGCCATGTCTGCCTCCTTCTCTCTTCCGTCGACGATTAGCCGCGATCTTTGCGCATGAGGGCTTCGACCTGCAGGGGAAGTCCCAGAATGTTGATGAATCCGGCAGCATCGCGCTGATCATACCCTGCTCCCATGGTGAAGGAGGCGAGGTTGGGTTGGTAGAGTGACTGGGTCGCCGTCCGTCCCGCAACGATCAGGTTTCCCTTGTAGAGCTTGAATCGGGCAGTGCCACTCACCGGGGCCATGAGGGTCTCGACAAAGGCGTCGAGCGCCGCCCGCAGCGGGGTGAACCACTGTCCGAAGTAGACGATCTCGGCGTACTTGTGGGCGAGAATCTCCTTGTAATGCGCCGACTCCCGGTCGAGACAGAGCGATTCGAGCTCGCGCAGCCCCGCCAGCAGGATCGTCCCTCCCGGTGTCTCGTAGACGCCCCGGGACTTCATTCCGACCAACCGATTCTCGACCAGGTCGACCCGTCCGATTCCGTGGCGTCCGCCGATCTCGTTGAGCCGCTCGATCAGCGGAACAGGGTCGAGTGCCTCCCCGTTGACCGAGACCGGTGTGCCCCGCTCGTAGCCGACCTCGACATACTCTGGTGTCGCGGGGGCGTTCTCTGGCGAGACGGTCAATTCGAACATCGACTCTTCGGGCTCGCTCGCCGGATCTTCGAGGATTCCTCCCTCGTGGGACAAGTGCCAGATGTTGCGGTCGTGGCTGTAGATCTTCTCCCGGCTGGCGGTGATGGGGATCTGCCGTTCGTTGGCGTAGTCGATCGCGTCCTCGCGCGAGACGATGTCCCACTCGCGCCAGGGGGCGATCACCTTCATCTCAGGGGCCAACGCCTTGAAGGTCAGCTCGAATCGCGCCTGATCATTCCCCTTGCCGGTGCAGCCGTGCGAGAGCGCGTCACAGCCTGTCTGGCGCGCGATCTCGACTTGGCGCTTGGCAATCACGGGACGTGCAAAAGAGGTTCCGAGCAGGTACTTGTGCTCGTAGACGGCCCCGGCACGCAGCGTCGGGAAGATGTAGTCGGTGACAAACTCGTGGCGCAGATCCTCGATGTAGATCTCTGCCGCTCCCGTGGCAATGGCCTTCTCGCGGAGTCCGTCGAGCTCTTCCTTCTGCCCGACGTCGGCCGCGATGGCGACCACTTCACAATGGTAATGCTCTTTCAACCACGGAATGATGATGGAGGTATCCAGCCCGCCTGAATAGGCCAGGGCTACCCGTTTGACCGATTGGCTCATAGTCTGCGTCTTTCCTTCCCGTCGTTCTCAGAATGGTTCCAGTTTGGAACAGGGCATTATACATCCCCCACGCTCAATCCAAAATTGATTGAACCTCCCTGTCCCCTCGGCGGGGGGGGAAGGGAAGAGGCCGGAGGGCATCTTCAGCGGTGCAGCCCATACTCAAGGCTGTCGAGGATCGCTTGCCAAGTCGCGCTGAGGATATCCTCCCCGACGCCGACCGTGTTCCAGGAGACCTCGCCATCACTCGTCTCGACGTGGACGCGCGTCTTGGCCGCCGTCGCCTTCTCGCCGTCGAGGATGCGCACCTTGAAGTCGATCAGGTGGAAGCGCGCGATCTGGGGATAGTGCGGCAGGAGCGCCTTGCGCAACGCGAGGTCGAGGGCATGCGCTGGGCCCACTCCAAGGCTCGCTGTGTGCATCTCCTCCTCGCCTACCCGCAGGCGGACGACCGCTTCCGGCTGCCCGGACGAACTGATCCAGACCCGGTATTCGATCGGATCGAAGAACTGCCGCCGGCGGCCCAGCGCGCCCCACGCCAGCAATTGAAAAGACGCCTCTGCATCCTCGAACGAGTATCCTTCGTGCTCGAGCGTCTTGAGCTGGTTCAATAACCGTCGCGCCGCTTCCGGGTGACGGTTGAACTCTTCACTGAGCCCATCGAATTTGAAGCGGATGTTGCTGACGCCGGACTGATCGCTGATCAGGACCCGCGTCTCATTGCCCACCAACGCCGGGTTGATATGCTCGTAGGTCTCACGTGCCCGCGTCACCGCCGAGACGTGGATCCCACCTTTGTGGGCAAAGGCGCTCCGTCCGACAAAGGCGGCCCGCTCGTTCGGGACCAGATTGGCCACTTCGTTGATGTAGCGGCTGGTGTGGGTCAGTCGGGCGAGCTTTCCTTCCGGCAAGCACTTCCGCCCCAATTTGAGCTCCAGGTTCGGAATGATCGAGCAGAGATTGGCGTTCCCGCAGCGCTCGCCGTAGCCGTTGAAGACTCCCTGGACGTGCGTTACCCCCGCCTCGACCGCCGCGATCGAGTTGGCCACCGCCAGCTCTCCGTCGTTGTGGCAGTGAATCCCCAACCGGACCTGCGGGATCCGCGCGTGGACCAGTGCGACCACTTCGGCGATCTGTTCCGGCAGCCCTCCGCCGTTGGTGTCACACAGGATGAGGGTCTCTGCGCCGGCCTCGACCGCCGCCTTCAAGGTGTCGAGCGCGTACTCCCCGTTGGCCTTGAAGCCGTCGAAGAAGTGCTCCGCATCGTAGAAGACCCGCCGGCCGCATGCCCGCAGATGGCTGACCGTGTCGGCAATCATCCGCAGGTTCTCATCGAGCGTCGTCTTGAGCGCAATGTCGACGTGAAAGTCCCACGACTTGCCAAAGATCGTTACGATCGGTGTCTGTGCTGCCAGCAGGCTCTGGACGACCCCATCGTCGGCGGCCAACCCATCTGGACGGCGCGTGCTTCCAAAGGCGGCCAGCAGGCTGTTCCGTAACGCCAATGATTTTGCCCGCTCGAAGAACTCGATATCCTTCGGGTTCGCTCCGGGCCAGCCTCCTTCAATATAGGCGACACCCATCTCATCCAGCACGCGCGCGATCTTCAGCTTGTCCTCGACGGAGTAGGCCAGTCCCTCCGCCTGCGCTCCGTCCCGCAGGGTTGTATCGTAGATCTCCACCGGTTGTTTGTTCATCATGTTGGTTGAGTCGTCTCGTTCTTGTCGCCGCTGCCCGGAATTTCGGGAGTGCCCAGATCCTGCCAGGATTTTCGCAGGATCCGTGTCGCGAGGAAGAGGGGAGGGGGGGCGCCACTGGCAGGGAGGGGAAGTGGGGGAGAGGAAGTGGTTCCACTTCCCCTCTCCCACTCGCTTCGAGCGCCCGTCAGTTCTTCGCCTTGTCGACGATCCGATTGGCCGAGAGCCAGGGCATCAATGCCCGGAGCTCCCCTCCCACCTGCTCGATCGGGTGCTTCTTCTCGCTCTCGATCAAACGGTGGAAGTTGACTTTGCCGGACTCCGCCTCGGCCATCCACTCGTCCGCAAACTGCCCCGTCTGAATCTCTGCGAGGATCTCCTTCATCTTCTGCCGGACCTCGGGGCCAATGATCCGCTTGCCTCGGGTCAGATCCCCATACTCTGCCGTGTTCGAGATCGAATAGCGCATGTTGGCGATCCCACCCTCGTAGAGCAGGTCGACGATCAACTTCATCTCGTGGAGGCACTCGAAGTAGGCCATCTCTGGCGCATAGCCCGCTTCGGTCAGCGTCTCAAACCCTGCCTGGATCAGAGCCGTCAATCCTCCGCAGAGCACCGCCTGTTCGCCGAAGAGATCGGTCTCCGTCTCCTCCTTGAAGGTGGTCTCGATGACGCCCGCTCGTCCTCCGCCAATCGCCGAGGCATAGGCCAGCGCGACGTCGCGCGTGTCCCCGGTCGGATCCTGCGCGATCGCGATCAGGCAGGGAACTCCGCCGCCCCGCTCGTACTCGCGTCGGACAAGGTGTCCGGGCCCCTTTGGTGCCACCATGAAGACGTTGACGTCAGTGGGAGGCACGATCTTCTTGAAGTGGATGCTGAATCCGTGCGCCACCGCCAAGTACTTCCCGGGCCGCAGGTGGGGGGCGATCTCTCGCTGGTAGATGCCCGGTGTCAGCTCATCGGGGGTCAAGAGCATGATGATGTCGGCTCGCTCCGCGGCGTCGGCGACCGGCAGCACTTCCAGCCCCGCCGACTGCGCCTTCGCCACCGACGGACTGTCGGCCCGCAACCCCACCATCACCTCGCAGCCACTGTCCTTCAGATTGTTTGAATGGCCGAACCCTTGCGATCCGTACCCAATAATCGCGATCCGTTTGCCGGCCAATGCCTTCGGATCCGCATCTTGATCGTAGTAGATTTTCATGAAGATTCGCTTCCTTTTTCACTTACAGGGATAGACTACACCTTTTCGTTGAGGGTCAGCTCGGAGAACTCTTCGTCCTCTTCCTGGATTCGCTGGGCGCGGACCGCGGCGACCCGGGTCATCGCCACCGGACCGGTCCGGACGAGATCGAGGATCCCCAGCGGTTTGAGCAGGCCAATGAAGGCTTCCACCTTCTCTTGGTTCCCGGTCAATTCCAGGATGAAGGCGTCCTCGGAGACGTCGACGACCCGCGCGCGAAAGATCTTGACGAGGGTCAAGACCTCCTGTCGCTCCTCGCCGCGCCGTGCCTGGACGGTCGCCATGACCATCTCGCGCTCGACGTGGGCGCTGGCGGTCATGTCGGTCACCTGGATCACTTTGACCAGTTTGAGCGTCTGCCGCAGAATCTGCTCGATGATGTGATCGTTTCCGTGGGTCGTCAAGGTCATTCGCGAGACCCCCTCTTCGAGGGTCGGCGCGACATTGAGCGTGTCGATCTGGTAGCCACGGGCACTGAAGAGGCCAGAGATGCGCGAGAGCATCCCGTATTCGTTCTCGACTAAGAGGGAGATGGTGTGTTTCATAGATTCATTGGGAAGGGAATCCGGAGGATTCCCGCTCCTTATGCCAGGATCATGTCCTTCAACGCCGCTCCAGCCGGCACGATGGGGAAGACGTTCTCTTCCCGGGCTACTTGCATCTCGATCAAGACCGGACCCGGGGTCCCGAGCGCCTGCTCCAGCGTCGGAATCACCTCCCCGACCTTGGTCGCGCGGAAGGCCGGGACACCGTAGGCACCCGCCAGTTTGACGAAGTCCGGTGCCACCTCCATGTCGCTGTGCGAGTAGCGATGTTCATAGAACTGCTCCTGCCACTGCCGGACCATCCCGAGATAGCCGTTGTTGATCACCAGAATCTTGACCGGAATGTTGTACTGCCGGACCGTTGCCAGCTCGTTGAAGCTCATCTGAAATCCGCCATCCCCGACGACCGCGACGACCAGATCGTCCGGTCGTGCCACCGCGGCCCCCATCGCTGCCGGGAATCCATAGCCCATCGCTCCGAGCCCGCCGGAGTTGAGCCATTGGCGCGGCTCCTCGAAGCCGTAGAGCTGGGCCGTCCACATCTGGTGCTGTCCGACATCCGCCGAGACGACCGCTTTTCCACCGGTGATCCGGTGCAACTCCTGGATGACATACTGCGGCTTGATGATGTCTCCGTCCTCTTTGAACCAGAAGGGATGCTGTTGCCGCCAGTCAGCAATCTGGTCGAACCAGGCCTGCCGACCTCCAAAATAGGCACCCTGCGCGAGCTGCTGCTCCGCCTCGGCCAACATCTGCTCCACCACAACCCGGGCATCCCCAATGATCGGGAAGTCGCACGCAACGTTCTTGCCGATGCAGGAAGGATCGATGTCGACGTGAATGAACCGGGCGCCCTTGGCGAACTCGCTCAGTTTTCCGGTGACCCGATCGTCAAAACGGGCTCCGATCGAGATCAGCAGGTCACAATTGTTGACCGCCATGTTGGTCCAGTACCCGCCGTGCATCCCCAGCATGCCGAGGCTGTAGGGATGGCTCGCCGGGAAGGCACCCAGCCCCATCAGCGTGCAGGTCGTCGGAAGCTGGAGCTTTTCCGCCAACCGTCGAACGCCTTCGTGCGCTCCCGCGGAGATCGCCCCGCCCCCGACGTAGAGGACGGGCCGCTCTGCCTCGAAGATCGCCTCGACGGCCCGCTTGACGGCTCGGGGATTGCCTTGCGTCTGCGGTTTGTAGCTGCGCAGCTCGATCGTCTCCGGATAGCTGAACTCCATCTCCTGCGCCGTCATATCCTTCGGCAGGTCGACCAGCACCGGTCCTGGTCGGCCCGTCGAGGCAACATAGAAGGCCTCCTTGATCGTTGGCGCCAGATCCTCGACCTTCTTGACGAGGTAGTTGTGCTTGACGCAGGAACGGGTGATGCCCGTCAGGTCCGCTTCCTGAAACGCGTCATTGCCGATGAGGTGCGTCGGGACCTGTCCGGTGAAGACGACGATCGGCAGCGAGTCCATGAACGCGTTGGCGATCCCCGTCACCGCATTCGTGCCTCCCGGCCCGGAGGTCACCAGGGCCACTCCGGTCTGACCGGTCGCTTGCGCGTAGCCCGCCGCTCCGAAGAGGGCCGCTTGCTCGTGGCGGACCAAGTAGTGCGTCATCCCGAGGGACTCCGCGTGCTTGATCATCTCGTCATAGATGTGCAGGACGGCCCCTCCGGGATATCCAAAGATGTGTTTGACTCCCTCGCAGCGCATCGCTTCCAGCAGAATTCGCGCTCCTCGCATTTTCATGTCTTGATCACCTCAAAAATTTCTCAAGTTGCAGGTTCGATCGCTCCCAAGTACTGGCGGTTGCTGACCGCTGACGGAGCTGACCGGAATGATTCACGACTCTCGCATGCGGCGGCGGACCTCCTCGCCGAGATCGTGGGTCGAACATTGTCGCGGCTGGCTCTTGAGGTCCGGGGTCCCAAATCCATCGGCAAGGGTCGACCGGATTGCCTCTTCCAGGAGCGATGCCTCCGCCTCCAGCCGACAGGTGTGCCGCAGCAGCATGGCGCACGAAGCAATCGCCCCAAGCGGGTTGGCGATCCCTTTTCCGGCAATGTCCGGGGCCGAACCGTGGACCGGCTCGTAGAGTTCGACCGTTCCCCCGAGGCTTGCCGAGGGCAACATTCCGAGCGATCCCGTCAATACCGAGGCCTCGTCGCTGAGGATGTCTCCGAAGAGATTCTCAGTGACGATCACGTCGTAGCTCGTTGGTCGGGTGACCAGTGCCATCGCGCAACTGTCGACATAGCCGTGTTCGAGCGTGACATCCGGGTACTCGGCCCCCAGTCGCGTGACGACCTTGCGCCAGAGTTGCGAGCTCTCCAGCACGTTGGCCTTGTCGATCGAGGTCAGCTTGCGCCGCCGTCCCCGTGCCAGCTCGAAGGCGACCCGGGCAACCCGCTCCACCTCCGGCGCGGTGTAGGCCATCGTGTTGAGCCCCCGCTCTTCGGTGATCTCTCGCGGTTGTCCGAAATAGGCTCCCCCCGCCAACTCTCGAACGATCAACAGGTCCGTCCCCCGCACGATCTCCGGTTTGAGCGGGGAGGCTCCAATCAGCGTCTCGTGCAGGAAGGCCGGGCGGAGATTGGCATAAACGCCCAGTCCCGCACGCAGCCCCAGCAATCCCGTCTCTGGCTTGAGCCGCGGAGGCAGTGCATCATACTGCGGTCCCCCGACCGCACCCAGTAAGACTGCGTTGCTGGCCAAGCACGTCTGCAGGGTCACTTCTGGCAGGGGAGACCCCGCCTCATCGACCGCAATGCCTCCAATCAGGCAGGTCTCGTACTGAAAGACGTGACCAAACCGCTCGGCGATCGCGTCGAGACACGCGACCGCCTCCCGGGTTACTTCGACTCCAATCCCGTCTCCGGGAAGTACTGTAATCTTGGCATTCATCATGGTTCGATTCCCGAGTCTCAAGGGGGCAGGCTCGCTCAGGAGCCCGCCTGCGCCTTCTTCTGGATATGGGGCAACAGTCCCCCGTCCTCGATCAGTTCCCGCGCGAAGTCGCTCAACGGCACGAAAGCCGCTTCCCGGCCACTCGTCAGGTTCCGCAGCCGACCAGCGGTCAAGTCCAGCTCGACCTGATCTCCGGTCGCGACCACTTCGAGCGCCTCCGGACATTCGATCGCCAGAAACCCATTGTTGATCGCATTCCGGAAGAAGATCCGGGCATAGCTCCGGGCGATGACCACCTTGACGCCCGCCCCGCGCAGCGCCCAGACGGCGTGCTCCCGCGAGGAGCCACAGCCAAAGTTGTCCCCGGCGATGACAAAGTCTCCCGGCAGAACCCGCTTGACAAAGTCACCGTCGATGTCCTCCATTGCGTACTTGGCCAGCTCCGCCTCCTCGTGCACATTGAGGTAACGCGCCGGAATGATCTCATCCGTGTTGATGTGCGCACGCTCATAGACGTGCGCATAGCCAGTCAGTTTGTCAGGTAATGTCGACATGGTGCGTTCTCCTCTCTCCGGGGTTATTGCAAAAATGGGCGCGGATCGGTGATCGTGCCGGTGATGGCCGTTGCCGCCGCCGTTGCCGGGCTCGCCAGATAGACCTTGGCTTTGGGATGGCCCATCCGTCCGACAAAGTTCCGGTTGGTGGTCGAAAGACAGGTCTCGTCCGCTCCCAACACGCCCATGAAGCCTCCCAGGCAAGCGCCGCAAGTTGCCGTCGAGACGACACATCCCGCATCGGCGAAGATCTCGAGCAATCCCTCCCGCATCGCCATCTTCCAAATCTCGGTTGTCGCCGGGACGACGATTGCCCGTGTCCCATTGGCCACCTTGTTCCCCTTGAGGATCTGCGCGGCAATTCGCAGGTCTTCGATCCGCCCATTGGTGCAAGATCCGATGTAGACTTGGTCCATCTTGACCCGCTCGACCTCGCCGATGAATCGCCCATTCGAAGGCAGGCTCGGGAGGGCGACGATCGGCTCTAACTGACTCAGATCGATCGTCATCCGCTCGCTATAGATGGCGTCCTCATCCGATTCGTAGCAGGTGTAGGGCTCTTTTGTCCGCGCTTGGACATACTCTTCCGAAATCGCATCGACCGGCATGATCCCGCTCTTCCCGCCCGCCTCGATCGCCATATTGGTGATCGTGAAACGCGCCTCCATGCTCATGCTTTGCAGTCCGCTCCCGCGGTACTCCATCGCCCGGTACCGGGCACCATCGACGCCGATCTTTGAGATGATGTACAAGATGATGTCTTTCGAATAGACCCCGAACGGCAGGCTGCCGTTCAACTCGAAGAGCATCGAATCCGGCACTTTGAACCAGAGTTCGCCCGTTGCCAGTGCCGCCGCCAAGTCGGTTGAGCCAATCCCGGTGGCAAAGGTTCCCAACGCGCCCATCGTCGTCGTGTGCGAGTCGCCGCAGATGACGGTCATTCCCGGCAGGACGTGGCCCTGCTCGGGCGCGATCGCGTGGCAGATGCCGTGGTTCCCGACCTCATAGTAGCGCTCGATCCCCTGCTCGATCCGCCATTCGCGAAGCTGCTTGGCCAACTCCGCGCTCTTGATGTCCTTGTTGGGGACAAAGTGGTCCGGGGTGACGAGGATCTTGGACGGATCGAAGACCTTGTTGATGCCCAGCTTCCGCAGCATCGCCACTGCCGGCGGCGTCGTTACGTCGTGTGCGACGATCAGGTCGATCTTCGCGTTGACAATCTCTCCGGGGGTGACCCGGTCACGGCCGCTGTGGGCGGCCAGAATCTTCTCCGTCATCGTCATTCCCATAGCACTCTTTTCTCCCTCAGTCCTGTGGTTGCAAGCTGGATCACTTGGGTCGATCCGGGGTGTCGGTCTCTCCTCTTCATCTCGCTGGGCACTCTTGGCCGCTCGATCAGGCGGCCGTCCGGGTACGCTCCCGCGCGTAGCACGCTTTGTTGACTGCGTTGAGGTAGGCGCGCGCACTGGCATCGACGATATCGGTGCTCGCCGCCTTTCCGGTGTAGGATGTCCCGCCAAACTCGACGTGGACGAAGACCTCGCCGACGGCGTCCGTCCCGCGTGTGATCGAACGAACGGTGTAGTCAAGGAGGTTGCCTTTCAGTCCTGTCAAGTGGTCGATGGCCTCCATCAGGGCGTTAACCGGCCCGTCGCCCGTCGCACTTCCGCTCAACTCCTGCTCGGTCGCTGTGTCCAGGATCTTGATGGCGGAGGTTGCCTGGGGCGCGGTCCCTGCCGACGACTGCAGCTCCCGCAGTTTGTACCGCTCTGGAATCTGGGTGAAGCCATCCTGGAGAATCGCCGTCAGGTCCTCTTCGAAGATCTCCTTCTTCTGGTCGGCCAGCTTGGTGAAGAGCTTGTAGGCCTTGTCGAGTTCGGGCCGGCTGAGCGTGTACCCCATCTCCTCGTACTTCTTGCCGAGTGCATGCCGACCGGAATGCTTGCCGAGCACGATGCTGTTGGTCTTCACTCCGACCGATTCAGGCGTCATGATCTCATACGTCAGGCGGTTGCGGAGGACGCCATGCTGGTGGATCCCCGCCTCGTGCGCGAAGGCGTTCTTGCCCACGACGGCTTTGTTTGGCTGAACCAACACGCCGGTGATGTTCGAGAGGGTCTGGCTCGATCGGTAGATCTCCTCCGTCACGATCCCGGTCTCGAAGGGCATCAGATCTCGCCGTACCCGGAGCGCCATGACCAGCTCTTCCAGTGAGGCATTCCCCGCCCGCTCTCCAATCCCATTGATCGTACACTCGACCTGTCGGGCTCCCGCCGCGATCGCGGCGAGCGAATTGGCGACCGCCAAGCCGAGATCATTGTGGCAATGGACGCTGATCACCGCCCGGTCGATGTTGCGGACTTTCCGGCGCAGTGTCTCGATGATCGCCGTGTACTCCGCCGGGATGGTGTAGCCGACAGTGTCGGGAATGTTGACGACCGTTGCCCCCTCTTCGATGACTGCCTCGATGACTTGGCAGAGGTAGTCGAGGTCGCTGCGCGTCGCATCCTCCGCTGAGAACTCGACGTCGGTGGTGAACCCCTTTGCCAGCCGGACGGCGCTGCGGGCCATCTCCAAGACCTCTTCCCGTGTCTTCTGCAATTTGTACTGGAGGTGGATGTCCGAGGTCGCGATGAAGGTGTGGATCCGTGGACGCGCTGCGTCGGCCAAGGCCTCCCACGTTCTTTCGATATCCTCGGGGACCGTTCGGCAAAGGGCCGCGATGACCGGACGACGACAGATCTTGGCCACCTCCCGCACTGCCGCGAAGTCGTCCTCTGAAGCAATCGGAAACCCTGCTTCCATGACATCCACCCCAAGAGAGTCCAATTGTCGCGCCATGCGCAGCTTCTCTTCCAGGTTCATGCTGCATCCGGGCGATTGCTCCCCATCCCTCAGTGTTGTGTCGAAGATTGTAATCCGCTCGCTCATTCTGGCTGTCTCCTTGTCAATTGGATTGATAGGACGAATAGCACCTATTTGATCTGTATACCATCGTGTTCATATCGCCCGTTATTTCGATCATGAATGCTAACCCTCTGATGTACGTCCTATCTGTCCTACAGGTCCTATTCCCCTGATCCGGCCAGATCTTATCACTCCTACAATCTTCTGCAAAGTTTATTATGTTTAGCATTCTATAAATAAAATTTACACTGTAGAATGCCGAATCAGGAGGACTCCATGGATTTGGGACAGTTGGAAATCTTTCTGTGCATCGCCGATGAGAAGAGTTTTTCCCGAGCCGCGGAGAAGGTTCGACGGACTCAACCGGCGCTGAGCATCGCCATTAAACGCTTGGAGGTCGAGCTGGGGGAGCCGCTCTTCGATCGCAGCAGCAAGGGGGGGATGCTGACCGAGGCCGGGCGGGTGCTCTACTCCTATGCCCAACGGATGGTCAACCTGCGGGAGGAGGCCCGGGAAGCGATCAACGAATTGCGGGGCATGTACCAAGGCCGGCTGACGATCGGGGCCAACGAGAGCACCTCCCTCTACCTCTTGCCGCAATTGCTGGTCGAGTATCGCCGCCGTTATCCGCAGATCAAGATTGAAGTCCACCGTGCCGTCTCCGAACGAATCCCGACCGAGGTCTATGAGCGCAATCTCGATGTCGGGTTTCTCTCGTACGATCCAGTCCAGACGGGGCTGCAATCGATTGAGGTGGAACGCGACGAGCTGGTCCTGGTCGTTCCCCCCGGTCATCGCCTTCTGGAGCGGAAGCAGGTCGCCGTCCGGGATCTGGGAGAGTACCAGTTTGTCGCTCACAATGTCCGATCACCGGCACGAGACCGGATCTTCGATCTCTTCCGGGAACATCAGACGCCTCTCCACATCTGTGTCGAGCTTTCGATTCTCGAGACGATCAAGGATTTTGTCAGTCTGGGGGTGGGTTTGGCGATCCTCCCACGCCTCTCTGTGCAGGAATCGATCGAGTCCGGTCGCTTGTGCTCGATTCCGGTCGAGGGGATGAAGATCGAGAAGACCCTGCGACTCATCTTTCGTCGAGAAGAGACGCTCAGCCACGCGGCACGGGCCTTTCTGCAGTTGGTGCGCGAGTCCCGCTCGATCAGCCCCCCCAACGAACTGCCCCCGGCCGCTCAGAGATAGACGAGGCGATGATCGGCCTCCCAAGGGTCGATCGCGTCGTGGAGCTGCTCGATCAGCCCGATCCCATAGCGGGCCAGGAAGAAGCTGATCGTCAATTCCCGCTCCTGCAGGTTGCGGTGGGGAAAGAGCACGGTTAGCAGTCGCTCGATCTGGTGTTGCGTCACTTCGTCCCGCCCCGTGCGATTATGGATGAAGCGGGTTCGCAGGTTGTGGAGTTGGTAGAGGATCTTCTCCTTGCCCCCCCGGAGCGCGTCGGAGAGGGTCGGATCGACCGCCTGCAGCGACTCGCGAAGCCGTTCGAGTTGCGCGGTGATGGTCGCTTCGGTCTCGTCGAAGACGACCGTCGTGGTCTGATCGAGGCTTCGCTCGACCACTTTTCGCTGGACCGCCTCGTTCCCCTCAAACAGATCGGCAAAGGCCAGCGAAAATTTGCGAAGGGTCTTGGCGTGCCGCTTCTCGATGAGGGTCAGGCTGACACGGGGCAGGATCAGAGGAGCCATCCGCCCGAGAAGCGCATAGTTGGGGACCAGTTGCGCGAAGTAGGCGATCTCCGCCGCCCCGCCGATCAGGCCGACCGTCGGCAGGAGAAAGTCCTGCACGATCGGGCGAAGGGTGACATTCGGGCTGAACTGAGCCGGATCTTTTCTGACTTGCGCGAGGGCTTCTTCCCAGGTGAGGGTCTTCTCCTTCGATCCTTTGAGCGAGAGATAAGCCGGACGGTCACCCACGGCTGGGTGAAAGCTCATCGCGGTGCGACGCCCCTCCTGCATGAGGAAGAGCGGAACCGTCTCTGGGCCCGTGTGCACCTGCGCGTGATAGCCGGCGAGTTCGAGTGCCTGGCTCTGGTGGGTCAGGTGGTCGACAAAGTCTGGCAGGCGTTCGAGGGAGGCGAGGTAGATCTCTCCGGCGATCCGCTTCAACTGCTCGTCCAGCGGATCGATCAGGATCAACCCATAGCTCCCGAGGAGCCGCAGCATCATCCGACCGAAGGCCTCGGCAAAGGTGCGGCCGGGCGTGTAGGCCTCCCGCAGGTCGTCGAGCAGCCCAGGGACGAACTCCGATTCGGGCAGGGCAGCGGCCAGCTGCTCGAGATTGGCGGTGATCTCGGGGCCGATCCGGATGCTGCCGACCGGCCTGCCCTCTCCCGTTGGACAGCCGGTGTAGGTGATCTTCTGAAGGCGTCCTTCGCGATCGATGACCTGGGCGTGGTTGATCTCGGCAAAGTCGTGATCCTCCGAGGCGATCCAGAAGACCGGAACGGCATTGAGCCCCTGGGCTCGAAGCTGGCTGGCCAGCTTGATCGCGGTCAGTGCCTTGAAGATGGTGTAGAGCGGACCGGTGAAGAGACCTGCTTGCTGGCCGGTGACGATGGCGACTGAGTCTGGAGCGGCGAGGCGGTCCAGATTGGAGAGGGTCGCCTCCCCCGCGCCAGCCGCGAGGTTCTGTTCGCGCAGGACAGCCGCGACCTCGGCCCGTCGGTACGGTTGCGCGAGAATCTTCGTCGCCCGTTCAACCAATCCTGCCAGCGTTCGCCCTCCTTGGGGATCGGCAGGATCTCCCGGGTAGAAGGATGCGACCCGATCGAAATGGTAGAGAAAGTCCTGGTAGAGTCGCGATGATTTGGGAATTTCGGTGAAAGGGATCCTGGTTGTCTCAGTCATTCCGGAATTCCCCCGCGTCCAGACCGATCTCGGCAATCGTGTCGCGCGTCTCGGTTTCGACCCAAGAACCATCTTCATTGCGCCGGAAGAGGCCACATTCGGCGATCGCCGTCTCGATCTCGGCCTGCTCGGCAGCACTCGCCGCGGGCAAAGGTGAGCGCGGGAGGTATCCGTAGAGTCCCACCCGGTCGAGCGCCGCCTTGAGTCGCCCGATGCCGCCCGCCGTCGTTGCGCGGGCGAGGGTTGCCAGTTGCCGTTGAAGAGCTTCGGCTCGCTCAAAATTCCCCTGTCGATAGGCCGATTCCGCCGCGACACAGGCGTGCGGGGCTAGACTGGCGACCGCCAGGACCGCCCCTGAGGCTCCCGCTTCCAGTCCGTCGGTGAGGATGGTCGGAGAACCGACCAAGACGTCGAAATCGGGAGTTCGCAATTCGCGGAAGATCTCCTTGAGTTGAGGCAGATCTCCCGAACTCTCTTTGAGGCCAATGATGTTGTGGTGCTCCGCGAGACGGGCGATCGTCTCCGGCATGAGGTAGACCCCAGCGAACTGGGGCATGAGGTAGATCAGAATGGGGATGGGAGAGTTCTCGGCGATCCGCAGAAAGTGGGCTTCGTGCTGCTCGTCGTGGAGGATCTTCTTGTAGTAGAAGGGCGTGATGACCACTGCCGCGTCGGCACCGAAGTCGTGGGCCCGCCGGGTCATCTCGAGAGTCTGCCGGGTGGAGAGTTCTCCCGTCCCGACGAGCAAGATCTTTTCTGGAGGGATCGCGTCCCGCACCGTCTCCATGACGGCGGTCTTCTCTTCGACCGTCAGGTGGGGAAACTCGCCCGTCGAACCGAGAATGAGATAGCCAAGGAGGTCCGTCTCGTTCCAGGCGGCGAGGTTGTGGCGCAGTCGCTCGTGATCGACCTCCCCGACGGCGTTGAAAGGAGTCGGCAGAGCCGCGATGATGCCATTGAGATTGAATGCCATGGTGCTCAGAGGGTCTCCACTGGGGAAGAGAGGGGGCCGTGCAGGATTGCTTCGAGATCTGCCGGGTGATCGATGAGATAGTCGGGGCGGACCCGCGCGAGGTCATCCCGTGCACCGGCCCCCCAACTGACGGCGACTGTTGCCATCCCGGCGCGTTGTCCTGCCAGGACATCGGCGATCATGTCTCCGACGTAGAGGGCCCCTGTCGGGGCGACCTGGAACTGTTCGAGGAGGCGCAAGAGGCCCTCCGGATCAGGTTTGTGCCGTTCCACGGCGTCTCCTCCGAGGATCTCTTCGAAGCAGTCGAGCAGCCCAGCTTGGCCAACCCGGATCCGCGCCGCCCTCGTGCTCGCTCCGCTGTAGACGCCGAGTCGGACTTGGGAGGCACGCAGACGCCGCACCAGTGGTTCGATCCCCTCGAACGGGCGGATCTCTGCCCCGTCCTCGCGGCAGAGCTGGTAGAACTCCTCGATCATCTGCGTCGCGTCGTCACCTTCGGGAAAGAGCCGCTGGAGAATCACCGTCTCGGGGGGGCCGAAGTAGGGAATCAGCTCTTCCAGCGTCCAACTCCGGCCGGTTCGCTTCTCCAAGATCTGATTGAAGATGCGGACGACAGTGGGAAAGGTGTTGGCGAGGGTCCCGTCGAGGTCGAAGAGGACGGCCTCGAATCGGCAGGGAGATGCGGAAGTGGTCGCCCGATCTGGGGTCAGGCTTGGCGG
Source organism: Blastocatellia bacterium (assembly GCA_049317725.1). Lineage (GTDB taxonomy): Bacteria > Acidobacteriota > Blastocatellia > RBC074 > RBC074 > CAIOZW01. Next base: position 2,961 of record JBMOHS010000044.1, on the reverse strand, counting down.
CGTGGTTCGGTCATTTGTCATGGTTGTCTCTTGCATATCAACTTTTCGAGCGTGCATTATACAGGCTCGATCCAGATGGGAGAAGGCACTCCAGGGGAGAATCGATCGTTGGTCTCCCGCCGTGCAGCATCTTCTTAATTGTGCGGCTCTCCCATTTCCGATGGCGATCTGGGGTGTCACCCTGGGGAAGACGTCGCCCAGGGCTCGGAGGCGGTGGTGTCCCCACCTGGAAGCCTGGGCCGAAGCGGAAGAGGGAATGGGAAAGGCAAGGCCGGAGCTGGGAGGGTGTGGGGAATGGAACTGCCGATTTTTCAAGACAATCTGAAATCTTCCGGTGGATGGGCAGAGCGGGTTAGCCAGGCACGCGCAGCATGGGATCGCTGGTTGGAACTCCCCGAGGGATTGGCCTTGCGTGATCAGCGTGTCCAGCGGCTGGAGCTGCGCGCCATTGGCGGGGGAGGTGTTCCTCCGTCAACGGAGGATCTGTGGAAAGACGAGAGATCATCTCTCCTCCTTGAGGATCGCTTTCGGGAAGCAACGACCCGCATCAGGGAGTGGGCGCGGGAGCCGGGGGTGGTCTTCGGTTCTGGGCAACTGCTCGAGGTCTATCGGCTCGTCGACGGTCGACCGACCGATCTTCCCCTTTGGCGGACCGAGCTGCCGCCCCTCCTTTCGCCGCTCCACGATCCGGTGCCGGCTGTGCTGCTTCCGCGGATGGTCGATCTCGCCTTCGACTGGTTTGCCACGGAAGGATTCGAGGAGATGCACCCCCTCGAACAGGCCACCGTCGTCTTTCTCCGCCTGCTCGACCTGCACCCATTCGAGTCGCCAATCCGAACGAAGCAGACGGCGCTGCTGGCGGCAGGCTTCTACACGCAACGGGCGGGCTTGCCTCCCTTGATCATTGATCCAGGAGACCCGGAGGTCACGACCCAGTTTGATCAAGCCCTCGAGGCCGCCTTTCGGATGTTGACCCAGCCTCTGATCGAACTATTCACTGACGTAACCCTGCGGACCATCAAGGAGGTGGGCGATCCGGAGGTCGTTTGAGGCGGCCGTGGCCCCGTACCGCGTGAGGTGTGGACCTTGATCAATCAATCCGAACGACTGGTGACATTTCTTCGCGAAGGGCTGACCCGACAGGATCAGTGGCAATCCCGCTGGCCTGCTTGGTCCCCAGAGCAGAGCCTGATCCTCTCTGACGCGACGGTGCGGGAGATTCTCGAACGGTTGATCCTCCGCCTCGAGGAGAACTATCCCTTCTGGCACCCGGACTATGCTGGGCAGATGATCAAGCCGCCGCACGAAATTGCGCTGCTGGCCTACTTTCTGACGCAACGGATCAATCCGAACAATCACGCCCTCGACGGAGGGCCGGCGACGGCGCAGATGGAGAAAGAGGTCGTCGCCGTGCTGGCCGACCTCTTTGGATACAAACAATCCCTGGGCCATTTGACCTCGAGCGGGACAATTGCCAATCTCGAAGCGCTCTGGGTGGCGCGAGAGCTGGCCCCTGGAAAGGCGATCGCCTTTTCTCGGGAAGCCCATTACACGCATCGTCGAATGGGGCAGGTGCTGGGGGTTGAGACGATTCAGATCGCCACTGGGTCGGATGGGCGGATGGACCTCGACGACCTGCGCGAGAAGTTGCGGGAGGGCCGGATTGGCACCGTGGTCATGACGGCCGGGACGACCGCCACCGGTGCCGTCGATCCGATCGACGAAGCGATTGGGCTGCAGCGGGAGTACCCTTTCCGACTGCACGTCGATGCGGCATACGGCGGCTTCTTTCGGCTGTTGGCCAGTCCGGACGGCCCTCTCCCGTCACGTACTGCTGCCGCGCTGCGTGCGATCGAGGCATCGGACAGCGTCGTCGTCGATCCGCACAAGCACGGCCTCCAGCCGTACGGATGTGGTTCGGTCCTCTTTCGGGATCCGGCGGTCGGGCGCTTCTACCGGCACGATTCTCCCTACACCTACTTCACCTCGTCAGATCTTCACCTTGGGGAGATCAGTCTGGAGTGTTCCCGGCCCGGGGCCGCTGCCGCTGCCTTTTGGGCGACCTTGCAGGCATTTCCCCTGCATTCCGATAACGGGCAGGAGCCAGGAGGGCTTGGCGCGGTACTGCGCCGAACGCGCGAGGCGGCGATCGACTGGGCCGCCCGGATCGGTCAGGCAGATCAGTTGCAGCTCCTCTCCCCTCCCGAGCTCGACGTGGTGACCTTCTACCCCGTGATCGAGGGGGCCCGTGTTTCCGACGTGAGCCGCCTCGTCCGGGCGACCTTCGACGAGCTCATGGCCGATCCGCAGGAACCGGTCTATCTCGCGCTCTTCCAGGCCAGCCCAGCCCTCTTCGGACCGGACCACCGCCTCGAATGGGACGCGCCCGCGGCGACCATCTTTCGCAGCGTGCTCCTCAAGCCAGAGCACGCTGCTCGTATTCCGTCGATTCACCAGCGATTGCTGTCGACCCTCGCGAGGATTCACCCATGACCGAGCCACCACCGCCGTCCACTCCTCCAGAGTATCCATACTGGAACCGGGTCTACCTGGGCGTGATCATCTACACCGCCGTTCTGATCCTGGCACTCTGGCTCTTCTCCCGGCAGTTTGCCTAAGCTGGGGAGATCTGTCGGTGGGAGTGCCCGGAGTGCTCCCGTCGCTGTTCGAAGACCTGACCGATAACCGAAGAGGGAGTTTCCTCATGCATTGGCTGGACTGGGCCATCATCGCGGCCTATCTCATTTATATTGTCTACGACGGGCTCCGCTTGACCAACAAGAGCCACGAGATCGAGGGCTATTTTCTGGCCAACCGGAGCTTGCCGTGGTGGGCCGTCGGCCTCTCCGTCATGGCGACGCAGCTCTCGGCCATCACCCTGGTCGGAACGACGGGGCAGGCCTATGCCAATGGAATGCGGTTCGTCCAGTTCTACTTTGGTCTGCCGCTGGCGATGGTCGT